>JBBRFB010000236.1:0-1528 GCA_038225015.1 Burkholderiales bacterium | reverse complement strand
CGACCAGATGATCGTGCGTACCACCTTCTCGACGATCCTGAGCGAGAGCCGCGACTTCGCGTGTATCCTCACCGATGCCCAGGGCCGCTCGCTCTGCCAGTCGGTCTGGAGCACCGCGAACTTCTCGGTGGTGCTGCCGCGTACGGCGAAGGCCCTGCTAGAGCACTTTGGCCCGGAATCGCTGCGCGAGGGCGATGTGCTCGCCACCAACGATCCGTGGATCGGCACGGGCCATCTGCCCGACTATATCCTGCTCACCCCGGTCTTCTGGCAGGGCCGAGTCGTCGCGTTCCTCGGGACAATCGCGCACGTCTCCGATGTCGGCGGGCACCCCGGCGAGATCGAGGGCTACGATGTGTTCAGCGAGGGGCTGAACATGCCTCCCTTTAAGCTCTACGAGGCTGGCGCCGAGAACGAGCTGGCGTTTCGCATCATCGGCCACAACTGCAGGGTGCCCGCCATGCTGCTTGGCGACCTGCGCGCGATGGCGGGCGCGGCCCGCATCGGCGCCGAGCGCGTACAGGAGTTTTTGGCCGAGTACGAGCTCGCCGACCTGGAGGGGCTGGCCGCCGAGATCCTGGGCCGCTCCGAGGCGCTAATGCGCCAGAAGATCGCCGCGCTGCCCGATGGCGTCTACGAGTACGGCCTCGACATCGACGGCTACATCGAGACCGTTCATCTCCACGCCACCGTCACGATCACCGGCTCGGATATTTATGTCGACTACGCGGGCTCGTCTCCGCAGACCCAGCAGGGCTCGATCAACTGTGTCTACAACAGCACCTTCGCCGCCTCGCTCTTCCCTTTTAAGTCGGCCCTGGTGCCAGATCTGCCCAACAACGAGGGGCTCTTTCGCCCGATCCACGTGAGCGCGCCGCAGGGCAGCATCCTCAACGCCAGCTTTCCCATGCCGGTCAAAGCGCGCGCCAAGACGGTCAACAATGTCAATCAGGTGCTCTTCGGCGCACTCTGGCCCGTCTTCGGCCAGCGCGCCAACGCCAGCAATGGCGCGATCTGGCCGCTTGTCCTGAAGGGCGACGACGCCGAGCTAGGCTATTTTCTGGTCGATATGCTGCCCCACGGCGGGCGCGGCGCGACCCCCGCAACCGACGGCACAATCCCGGTCGCCTACCCCGAGAACAGCACAATCACCCCGTGCGAGGTGCTGGAGACGCGGGCGCCGATCCTGTTCCTCAAAAAGGAGCTGCGGCAGGACAGCGCGGGGCCGGGCCGGCAGCGCGGCGGCGTCGGCCAGGTGATCGTCTTCCAGCATATTGGCACCAGGCCGATGATCTTCAACCTGACCCCGGACCGCATCACCACGCTGCCGCCAGGGCTTGACGGCGGGCGACCGGGCCGCATCGGCGAGGTGCGCATCGACGGCGAGCTCGTGCTGCGCTTCCCGCCGATCTTGCTCCAGCCTGGCTCGGTCGTCGAGCTTGCTATCGCCGGCGGCGGCGGCTTCGGCCCGGTCGAGCAGCGCGACCTGGCGCTGATCCTGGAGGATCTGGCGCTCGGGCTGATCAGC
>JBBRFB010000235.1:0-1576 GCA_038225015.1 Burkholderiales bacterium | reverse complement strand
GCTCGACATCAACGGCTCGGTGCGCGAGCTGTTCGAGGACTGCGACTACACCGGCGTCGACCTCGAGCTCGGCCCCGGCGTCGACCTCGCCTGCCAGGGCCAGCTGCTCGAGTTCCCGAGCGGCCATTTCGACACCGTCATTTCGGCCGAATGCCTCGAGCACAACCCGTTCTGGCGCGAGACCGTCGCGAACATGCTGCGCATGACGCGGCCGGGCGGACTCGTGCTCGTCAGCTGCGCGACGACTGGCCGGCTCGAGCACGGCACCACGCGCACCAATCCCGACGCCTCGCCCTTCACGGCCGCGGCGAAGTGGGACTACTACCGCAATCTCGACCGCTCCGACCTCGAGGCGTCGCTGAATCTGGCCGGATGGCTGACCGACCGCGCGAGCTGGGTCAACTTCATCACCCGCGACCTCTATTTCGTCGGTCTGCGCCATGGCGGCGCCGGCGCGCTCGACGACGCCATGAAGCGCCGCTTCGACGCCCGCTATGCCCTGACCGCCAGCGCCAAGTCGCTGCGCCGCGGCCTGAAGACGAGGCTCTTCGGCGATCTGCTCGCGCGGCCGTGAACGGTTGCTGATGGAGGCGGAGGCGTCGGCCGCGAACCGGCCGCTCGTGTCGATGCTGCTGCTGGCCTACAACCAGGAGGCCTTCGTCGGCGAAGCGATAGCTGCGGCGCTGGCGCAGAGCTACCGCCCGCTGGAGATCGTGATCTCCGACGACGCCTCGACCGACGGCACCTGGGCGGCGATCGAGGCGGCCGTCGCTGGCTACGACGGCCCGCATGCCGTTGTGCTCAACCGCAACTCGGTCAACCTGGGCATCGGGGCGCACCTGAACCGCATGGTCGGCCTCGCGAGCGGCGAGTTGCTCGCCGTCGCCGCCGGCGACGACGTGTCGTTGCCGGGGCGCTGCGAGCAAACCGTCGCGGCCTGGCTCGAGGCCGGGCGCAGACCCGACCTCGTCGCCGGCGCCCTCGTCGACGTCGACGAGCACGGCACGGCCCACGGCGTCATCGTGCCGAGCGACCTCGCCACCTATCGAAACGCCGCCGACTGGCTGGCGCACCCGCCCTTCGTCGTCGGCGCGTCCCAGGCCTGGACCCGTCGCCTCTACGACCGCTTCGGCCCGTTCGCCGCCGGCACGACGGCCGAAGACCAGCTGATGGTCTTTCGGGCCATCGTGAGCGGCGGCGCCCTCACCCTGCCTGTGCCGCTGGTGCGCTACCGGCGCGGCGGCGTGTCGCGCCGGCGCCGCACGCTGCATGCGCGCGTTGTCGTCGCGCGGCTGCTCGCCAACAACCGAAGCGCCCTGGTCCAGCTGCCGCAGTTGCTCGCCGACGCGACGCGGGCCGGCCAGCTCGACGCCGTGGAGCCGGCCCTTCGGCGCCAGCTGGCACGCGAGGAGTTCATTCGCGACGCCTTCGCCGCTCACGGCACCTCCCGCAAGGTGGCGATCGCGATGGCCGCCGGTGCCGTGCCGCTGGCCACCCGGCTGCGGGTGCTCGCCTATGCCGCGTTTCCGGCGTCGCTGGCGCCCTGGTTCGCGCTGAAGCGGTGGCGCGCCGGCCG
>JBBRFB010000234.1:0-1612 GCA_038225015.1 Burkholderiales bacterium | reverse complement strand
TTGGCGGTCATCACGACCACAGCAGCAGCACCGTCGTTGAGACCGGAGGCGTTGCCGGCGGTCACGCTGCCGGACTTGTCGAAGGCCGGACGCAATCCGGCCAGGGCCTCTGCGCTCGTCTTCTTGTTGATGAACTCGTCGTTCGCGAAGACGATCGGGTCGCCCTTCTTCTGGGCGATCGAGAACGGCACGATCTCGTCCTTGAAGCGCCCGGCCTCCTGGGCCGCCGCTGCCTTCTGCTGCGAGGCGAGCGCCAATGCATCCTGCTTGTCGCGGCTGATGTCGTATTTCTTGGCGACGTTCTCCGCGGTGATGCCCATGTGGTACTTGTTGTAGACGTCGAAGAGGCCGTCGGTGATCATCGAGTCGATCAGCTTCCAGTCCCCCATGCGCTGGCCATCGCGCGAGCCCGCCAGCACGTGCGGGGCCAGGCTCATGTTCTCCTGACCGCCGGCGATGCCGATCTCGTAGTCGCCGTCGCGGATCGCCTGGGCGGAGAGCATCACCGCCTTCAGGCCCGAGCCGCAAACGGCATTGATCGTCAGCGCCGGAACGCTCAGCGGCAGGCCGCTCTTGACGACCGCCTGGCGCGCCGGGTTCTGCCCCGATCCGGCAGCCAGCACCTGGCCGAGGATGACCTCGCCGATCTGATCGCCGGACAGGCGAGCACGCTCCAGCAGGCTGGCAATCACGGCGGCGCCGAGGTCGGGCGCAGGGGTCTTGGAAAGGGTACCGCCGAACTTGCCGACGGCGGTGCGGGCGGCGGCGACGATGACGATGTCGGTCATGGGATTCTCCTGTTTGAGGCAAAAGCGGACGAAATGCGGCGCGCGTGTCGAAGGCGCCGCGCGCGATGAAGAGAAGTCAAACGGCCTTGGCTTTCACATAGCGGCCCGGAGCCGGTTCGATCGGCTTCAAGCGCGCAGTACCAGGTTTCTTCGGTGCCGCGACCTGCTTGCCGGCATGGCCCTTGAGCCAACGGGCCCAGTCGGTCCACCAACTGCCGGGATGCTCTTTCGCCGCGGCGAACCAGGCCTTCGGATCGGCGGGAAGCGCCTCACCCGCGCCGATCCAGTGGCTGCGCTTGCCCTTGGCGGGCGGATTGATGACGCCGGCGATGTGGCCCGACGCGCCCAGCACGAAGCGCAGCTTGCCGTGCAGCACGTGCGTGCTGCGGTAGGCGCCCTCCCACGGCACGATGTGGTCCTCGCGCGAGGCGTACAGGTAGGTCGGCACGTCGATCGCACCGAGGTCGATCTTCTCGCCCAGCACCTCCAGCTTGTCCGGCACGACGAGGTTGTTCTCGAGGTAGGTGTTGCGCAGGTACCAGCAGTACATCGGCCCCGGCAGGTTGGTGCTGTCGCTGTTCCAGTACAGCAGGTCGAACGGCGGCGGCGTCTCGCCCTTGAGGTAGTTGCCGACCACGTAATTCCAGACCAGGTCGTTCGGACGCAGGAAGCTGAAGGTGGTGGCGAGTTCCCGGCCCTTGAGCAGCGAGCCGCCTCCCGGGCTCTTCGACCCGAGTGTCATCTCGCGCATCCGCACCATCGCCTCGTCGATGAAGAGGTCGAGCACCCCGGTCTCACGGAAATCGAGGAAGGTGGTCAGCAGG
>JBBRFB010000233.1:0-1647 GCA_038225015.1 Burkholderiales bacterium | reverse complement strand
CGTTGGTCGAGCCGCCGGTGGCGGCGACGGCGGCACAGGCGTTCTCGAGCGACTTTCGGGTGACGAGCTGGCGCGGTAGCGGCCCGCCGTCGCGCAGGATCTCGGTGGCGCGCCGGCCGGCGCGACGGGGCAGAGCCAGGGGTTCTGAATACGCGGCCGGCAGCATCGCCGATCCAGGCAGGGCCAGGCCCAGCGTCTCCGCGACCATGGCCATCGTGTTGGCCGTGAACTGGCCCGGGCACGAGCCCAGCGTCGGTGCGCAGGCGTGGCCGAGCTGGTCGAGCTCGGCCTCGGTCATCGTGCCGGCGAGCACCGAGCCGACGCCTTCGTAGGTGGTGAGGATGGTGACATCCTGGCCGCGCCAGCGGCCGGGCAGCATGGCGCCGCCGTAGACGAAGACGCTCGGGCAGTCGAGCCGCACCATCGCCATCATCACGCCGGGAAGCGTCTTGTCGCAGCCGGCGAAGCCGACCAGCGCGTCGTAGGCGTGGCCGCGCACGACCGCCTCGATCGAGTCGGCGATGAGCTCGCGCGAGACCAGGCTCATGCGCATGCCCTTGTGGTTCATCGACGTGCCGTCGGAGACCGAGATGGTCGTGAAGCGCACGGGCACGCCGCCGCCCTGGGCGACGCCGAGGCGTGCCGCGTCGGCCTGCGGGCCGAGCGACATCGAGCACGGCGTGTTTTCGCCGTGCTGGCTGACGATGCCGACGAAGGGCTTGCCGAAGTCCTCGTCGCCGACGCCGGTGGCGCGCAGGAAGGCGCGGTGCGGCGCCCGGTCGAGGCCCTGGGTGACGACGTCGGAGCGGAGCGGTTTCTTCTTGTCGGGCGGGGTCATCGAGCAGCCTCCAGGTGGCAGCGGATCAGGGCATCGAGCGATGCGTCGGTGGCCAGGCCGAGCGCGAGGGCGCGGTCGAAGGCGGCGTCGAGCGGCCAACGGCCGAACTGCGCCTCGAGCGCCGGCTGCGGCTCGAAGCCGACGCGGCCCGGCGCGCCAGGGTCGATGCGTCCCACCGCGTCGACGATGTCGCCGACGCTGACGGCCAGCGCCGGTGCGGTGACGGCGCGCGCCGTCCCGAGCGCCGCCGCGTCGACCTCGGCCAGACGAAGCAGGTTGGCGATCGTGCGGCGATACGACGTCAACCAGACCGTGGCGTCACGGCTCACCGGGCAGACGTAGCCGCGGCCGGCGAGCGGCTCGCGGATCAGGTCGGAATTGAACGCCGAGAGCGCGCCGTTGGCGAGCGGCGGACGGATGACGACGCCCGACAGGCGGATCGCCCGGCCGTCGAGGAAGCCGCGCCGCGTGTAGTCGTCGATCAGCAGCTCGCAGGCGCGCTTGTGCGCGCCGTAGCTGAGCGTCGGCGCCGGCGCCGTGGCGTCGTCGATGCGCATCGGCAGCGGCGTGCCGAAGACGGCGATCGAGCTCGTGTAGACCAGGCGGGCGACGCGGCCGCTCCGCTCGGCCTGCAGCCGGCAGCGCTCGAGCAGGGCGACCGTGGCGTCGAGGTTGACGCGCTTGCCGAGCGCGAAATCGTTCTCGGCGGCGCCGCTGACGACGCCGGCGAGGTGGAAGACGAGGTCGATCGGCGCCGCGAAGAGCGCGGCCTGCAGGCGCGGGTCGGCGATGTCGCCGACGACGCATCG
>JBBRFB010000232.1:0-1742 GCA_038225015.1 Burkholderiales bacterium | reverse complement strand
TATGAGCCGGGTGCTCTGCCGCTGAGCTACGGGCCCCCGCAAGCGAGCATATCAGGCCGCCCGAGGTTATCGGCTGGATGCTGTCTGCTGTTTGTTGTCTGAGGCGGGCGCGCTTGCTTGCGCTCAAAGACGATCCAGCGGTGACCGACTCAGCTGATCTTTGTGATCTTCATCGTGATGATGCCGCGCGGGGCCGTCACCTCAACCTGGTCGTTCAGCTTCTTGCCCATGAGGGCGCGGCCAACCGGCGATTCGTTGCTGATCTTGCCGGCGCTGGGATCCGCTTCCGCCGGCCCGACGATCGTGTACTCCTGCGCTTTGCCTTCGCCCGTCTTCACCTTTACCAGGCTGCCGAGCATCACAAGCTTCGACTTGTGTGCGCCGGCCTCGTCGATAATGGCGGCGTTCTGGATCAGGCTCTGCAGTTGCTGTATGCGGCCTTCCACCATCGCCTGTTCGTTCTTGGCGTCCTCGTATTCGGCGTTGTTCTGCGTGCTCGCAAGTTCCTTCGCCTGGTGGATCTTGTCGGCGACCTCGCGGCGGCGCGTCGTCTCGAGGATCTTCAGCTCCTGCTCGATCTTCTTGAGACCGCTCTTGGTGATGGGCTGAGGCTTGTCGATCATGACTTCTCTCCTGATGCGTCGCCCGCCCGACCTGGGGAGACGACTCGAAACAGGGTCTCATTGTGAAAAAAAGAACTGAGGCGCCGGTTTGGCCTCAGTCACGATTGCGGCGAGTATACCCGCGGCCCGATCGCCTGTAAAGCGTCACATTCGACCCGGATGCGTGCCTGGCATAGCCCTCCCGAAGCTAAATCGACGACTCGCCTGCGTCCGTTGGCGAACGTGAGAGAAACGTGTCGCGCGGCCGTAACGCCCTTGTGGTTGATCTTCACGGCCTCGATAGCCACACTTGCGCGGTGGATGCCCTGCGCGGCCGTACGCCACGGCTTCGCCCCAACGTGGACCAGCATTCCGGAGGTACCCGGCCGCGCCGCCCTGCGGGTGCGTGGCCCTCTCATGACGACCCAACAACGCGGCCCGTTCGACCGCCTGCTCAAGACCACGACGACGTCTCCCGAACCGCCCGATCCTGAAGGCGGCCCCGATCGGGCGGCCATCTACGTGGCCGGCACGATCCTGGGCCTCGCGCTGCTGCTCCTGATCCTGCTGGTGCCGCCGATCTCGATTCTCAGCCGGGGCGATGGTGGCGGTTCGTCCATCCAGTCCGGGCCGGCCACGGCGGACAAGTACACCTCCACAGTCCAGAAGAGCATGCCGAAGCTGCCCGCCGGCCTCGTCGCCGCGTCGTCGCTGTTCAATCTGGCGGCGCCTGCCGACCAGCAGGGCGCGTCGCGCATCACTATCCCGCTGAAGGACAGGCAGACCGAGGCCCGCAGCCTCGCGTTGTACTCGTACGTCGATTCGAAATGGCAGCGCGTGGCAGACGTATCGCTTGTCTCGAGCGGCGAGGCCGCGCGCGGCGATGTCGGTGCGCTGCCCGGTAACGTCGCCGTGCTAAAGCGCAGCAAGGCGACGCTACAGGTCGCCGGATCGATGCCGTCCGGCGCGACCGTGAGCCAGGCCGCGGAGTCCGCGCTAGGCACGCTGCACCCGCTCGTCTTCATCCCCGGCGCTGGCGGTGAGGTCGTCGGACAGCCGCCCGCCGTGCCGCCTGCGACGTACAAGGTCGTGCCAGGGATCGTCGCGCCATCGCCGGACGTCGTCGACAGCATCCTTCGA
>JBBRFB010000231.1:0-1747 GCA_038225015.1 Burkholderiales bacterium | reverse complement strand
GGTCGCGGCCTGGGCCTGGGGCGCCTACCTGGGCGAGGAAGGGCTGCGCCGCGGCATCCGCGTCAAGACATCGAGCTACACGCGCCACCACGTCAACATCACGATGACGCAGGCCAAGGCGGTGTCAAACTACACCAACTCGATCCTCGCCAACATGGAAGCGACCGACGACGGCTACGACGAGGCGCTGCTGCTCGACGCCAGCGGCTTCGTCAGCGAAGGCGCCGGCGAGAACCTCTTCATGATCAGGAAGGGCGTGGTCTACACGCCGGACCTCTCGGCTGGCGCGCTCGACGGCATCACCCGAAACACCGTTCAGGCGATCTGCGACGACCTCGGCCTGAAGCTGATCGAAAAACGCATCACCCGCGACGAGGTCTACATCTGCGACGAGGCCTTCTTCACAGGCACTGCCGCCGAGGTGACGCCGATCCGCGAGCTCGACCGCATCGAGCTCGGCGCCGGCTCGCGCGGCCCGATCACCGAGAAGATCCAGAGCGCGTTCTTCGACATCGTCAACGGCCGAAACCCGAAGTACGCCGAATGGCTGACCAAGGTCTGAACGCGATGGCCGCCGCCGACATCCCCACCCGCAAGAGTTCGGTCGTCGATCTCGGCGCCGCCGAGCTCCAGGGCCCGGGCGTCGTCTTCTGCCCGAATCCGCTGATGCCGCTCTGGAGCAACCACCCGCGCGTCTTCATCGACGTCGCCTCGACCGGTGTCGGCAAGTGCCCGTACTGCGGCACCGAGTACCGGCTGAAGGCGGGCGAGACCCTGCGCGCCCACTGAGCCGGCAGGGCGTCGGGTGACGCGCGCTGACGCCGCTTTGCCGTCGACCCGTTCGCTGGTCATCGCGCCGCAGTGGATCGGCGACGCGGTGATGGCCGAGCCGCTCCTGGCGGCGCTGGCGGCGCGCGGCGAGGCGCTTGCCGTCGCCGCCCTGCCCTGGGTGGCGCCGGTGTTCCGTGCGATGCCGCAGGTGGCATCGGTGGTCGAGCTGCCGTTCGCGCACGGGCGCCTCGACTGGGCGGCGCGGCGCCGGATCGGCCGCTCGATGCGCGGCCGCTTCGACGTCGCTTATGTGCTCCCCAACTCGATCAAGTCGGCGCTGCTGCCATGGCTGGCGGGCGTGCCACTACGCGTCGGCTATTCCGGCGAAGGCCGGGTCCTGCTGCTGAATCGGCGCCTGCGCAATCCGGGCGGCCGGCCGCCGATGGTCGCGTACTACGGCGCGCTCGCGGCCACCGGCTTCGATGTCGGCCGCCGGCCGCAGCTGACGATCGATGCCGCCGTCCAGGCCGCGGCGCTGGCGCAGGCCCGCGTCGAGCCCGGCGCCTACTGGGCGTTTGCACCCGGCGCCGAATACGGCCCGGCCAAGCGCTGGCCCGCCGACCACTACGCCGGGCTCGCACGCTCGCTGCACGGCTCCAGCGGGCAACCCGTCGTGCTGCTCGGCTCCGCCGGCGAAGCGCCGCTCTGCGACGAGATCGCCGCCGCGGCGCCCGGGGCTTGCCGTGTCCTTGCCGGACGGACGTAGCTGCTCGACGCGATGGCACTCATCGCCGCCTCACGCGGGGTCGTCAGCAACGACTCGGGCCTGATGCATGTCGCCGCCGCGTTCGGCGTGCCGCAGGCCGCCCTCTTCGGCTCGACCAGCCCGGAGCACACACCGCCACTGAACCCGAAGGCGCGGGTTCTCTGGCTGAAGGAGGAGCTCGGCCTCGACTGCGCGCCGTGCTTCGATCGT
>JBBRFB010000230.1:0-1754 GCA_038225015.1 Burkholderiales bacterium | reverse complement strand
GCCGGCATCCTGCTGCTCATCAAGGGGCGGCCGGCGCTGCGCATCGCCTGGTTCCCGGTCGTCTACTTCATCTTCATGGTGCCGCTGCCGGGCATCCTGGTCGACGCGATCACGCAGCCGCTGAAGCAGTGGATCTCGGTGATCGTGGTCGAGGTGCTGTACGACGTGGGCTACCCGATCTACCGCAACGGCGTGATCCTCTCCATCGGCCAGTACCAGATGCTCGTGGCCGACGCCTGCTCGGGCCTGCACTCGATGTACAGCCTCTCCGCCCTGGGAACGCTCTTCATGTACATCATGGCGCGCCGGAGCCTGGTGCACAACGCGATCATGCTGGCGAGCATCTTGCCGATCGCCTTCGCCGCCAACATCGTGCGCGTGATCGCGCTGGTGCTCATCACCTATCACTTCGGCGACGAGGCCGGCCAGGGCTTCCTGCACGGCACGGCCGGCATGGTGCTGATGCTCGTGGCGCTGGTCTTCTTCTTCGCCCTCGACGCCCTGCTCGCCAGGGTGCTGCGGGCCGACGAGCGCCGGCCCGGGCCGCCGGCCCCGCCCGAGGCCGCCGCGGCGCCCTAGCTAGCTGGCCGGGTTGGGCGCCAGGCCGCCGAGCTGCTTGCGCGCCTTGCCCGGAACCGCGGCCATCATGTCGGCCACGAACTTCTGCTGCATGCGAAAGGCGCGCGCCGTGTCGTTGTCGATCGACGAGACGCGAAACAGCAGCCCGTCGGGAACCTGCCCGGTGAGCGCGAGGCGGATCTCGGCAATGCGCTTGTCGAGCCTCGAGCGGATGATCTGGTCGCCGACGGTGAGCCAGTAGGTCACCGGCTCGTTGCGTGTGCCCAGGCTCGTGGTGAGGCGGCGCACCTCGATCGGGCCGAACTGGGTGGGCAGCGCCGCGTCCTCGACCCTGCCCAGCTTGAAGCCCTGCGCCGGGTAGCAGACCTCGGGCCGGTGCGCTTGCAGGCCGCCGCGCTGGTCGTCGCCGTAGGCGAGCGACAGCATGATCTGGTAGCCGCCCTTGTCGATGTAGGTGCGGGTGAGGATCTGGCTGTAGAGCTTGTCGAGCAGCTCGCGCGTCTGCGGGTTGACGACCTGGGCGCCGCGCTCGGGCAACTCGACCCACTCGCCGAACTGCTTCGGGACGGCGGTCTCGAGGGTGAGCGACTGGCCGCGGTCGGCGGCCTTGGCCCCCGGGCGGGCGGCGATGCCGGCGACCGAGGCGCCGCACATCAGCGCGGCGAGTACTACGGCTGTGTAGCTAAGTTTCACGTGGGATCCCTTTCGTCACCGTCATAGCCCCTCATGAGCATGGCCCTCATGCATCAGAACATCACGTAAATGAAGCTCGATACGCCACTCTCGTCCTTGCCCACCGCTCGCAGGTCTTTGGCGAGGGTGGCCATTCCGGGGCAAAGCGTGTTCAGACCCATGATTCCTTGATCCTGCCACAGCGCACGCAGATCCGCTTCGATCTGATCGGGCGACGTGCAACCTCCCGTTTCGAAGTCAGCCTTGGACATGGTCGTTCGCGCGCGATCCACGTAGTAAGTGCGCGCGTCCGGATCCAGGTCAGTTTCCAGAAACCGCACTCCCGTCGACTTGGCCTTTCGGGACAGCGGCAGCATCTGCTCCACAAAGAATCGATCGATCTGTGAATCGAGTTTGTCAGTCATGTCCATACTCCGCTTGCCAGCTTCCATCGTCCTCGAAATGAGGTTGTTCGTCTTTCCACAACAAGAACTCCCCCAGGA
>JBBRFB010000229.1:0-1938 GCA_038225015.1 Burkholderiales bacterium | reverse complement strand
ATCAACATGGGCCGGCAACAACTCATCGCGAAAGGCGACGTGACCGTCGTCGACCTGAAGCGAGCCGAACGAAGGCAGCGGCGTCGCCGCGTCGGGCGTCTCGGCCTTCGGCTTGCTGCCGAACTCCCACGAGGCGCGGCCATCGGCCTGGCGCTCCAGCGCGGCATCGAGATCGCCCGCTTCGAGCACGGCGACATGCAGCGGCTGGCCCCGCCACGCGCGCCAGAGATCGAGGTAGCCGAGCTTCAGATAGGCGTCGTGCGCGAGCAGCAGGTGCGGCGCCGAACTCCAGGCCGGTGCGCCGATCTCGATCGATGTCGCGCGAACGCGGACGCTGCCGAGGAGGCCGATGCGGACACGGGCGTCATCGGCGCCGCGGTCGAAGACGACCCGGCGGTCGAGCGTCTTCGCCAGCCACGACTGGACGGGGCTCACCAGGAAAGGCCAGCCGATGGCTTCGCAGATGCCGATCGCGACGACCAAGGCGACAACGACGCCTACCACGATCAGCGGCCAGCGGATGCCGGCGCGCCAGGAAGCAAGCGGCCCGCGCATTCAGCGCGCCGGACGCGCCGGGTCGTAGGGCTGGCGGGGTTTCATCGACCCATTTTCCGCGGCCGGCGGGTGACGCCGTATCGGCAGCGGCCGGCCACCGCTGTGGGTACGCTCCTACGCCTGCGGTCGAAGCACCTGCGGATTGAGGGCCGTCGGCGGTGGCGTTCTCTCCGGCCCCGGGTCGAGCGTGGCGACCAGGTTGTCGGCCGCGAGCTCGGCCATCGCCCGGCGCGTCGGCAGACTCGCGCTCGCGATGTGCGGCGTCAGAACGACGTTGGCGAGATCGAGTAGCCCCGGGTGGACGCTCGGCTCGCCCTCGAAGACGTCGAGCCCGGCCGCGGCCAGCCGGCCCTCGCGCAGCGCCGCGGCGAGCGCCGCGTCGTCGACGATGCCGCCGCGGGCGATGTTGGTGAGCGTCGCCGCCGGCTTCATGAGCGCCAGCTCGGCGGCGCCGACGAGGTGATGCGACGCGGCCGAGTACGGCACGACGATGACGAGGTGATCGGCCTCGCGCAGCAGGGTTGCCTTGTCGACGTAGCGCGCGCCGAGCGACTGCTCGACCTCGGCGTCGAGACGGGAGCGGTTGTGATAAATCACCGGCATGGCGAAGCCGGCGGCGCCGCGGCGTGCGATCGCGCGGCCGATCCGCCCCATGCCGAGAATCGCGAGCGTCGCGCCGTGCACGTCGGCGCCGGCGAGCAGGTCGACGCTCCACTTCGTCCACTCGCCGCGGCGCAGGTAGCGCTCGCCCTCGGTGATGCGCCGGGCCGCTGCCATCATCAGCGCGAAGCCGAAGTCGGCGGTGGTCTCGGTCAGCACGTCGGGCGCGTTCGAGACGAGGACGCCGCGCGCCGTGCAGGCACTGACGTCGATGTTGTTGTAGCCGACCGCCATGCTGCACACCGCGCGCAGCTGCGGGCAGGCGTCGAGCAGGTCGGCATCGACCGGCTGCGTGCCGGTGAGGAAGGCGCCGGCCTTGCCTTGCAGGCGGGCGATCAGCTCGTCGCGGCTCCAGACCGTGTCAGCGTCGTTCGCCTCGACCTCGAAATGGCGGCGCAGCCGCTCCAGGACTTCGGGGAAGATTCGGCGACAGACGAGGATGGCTGGCTTCATGGCGTGCTGACTACCGGAGGCAAGGTGTCGAGAAAGGTCGCGAACGCGGCCACCGGTTCGCGCTCGGTCTGCAGGGTGTTCTCGACCGCTTCGGGGTCGGCGTGGCCGAGCGACATGCCGCACACCAGTTGTTCGTTCGCCGGCGCGCCGAGCATCGGCATGATGAGACGGTAAAACGGCGTGAACGCCGCCTGCGGGCAGGTGTCGAGGCCCTGGGCGCGGGCGGCGACCATGACGCTCTGCAGGAACATGCCGAAATCGAGCCAGCTG
>JBBRFB010000228.1:0-2182 GCA_038225015.1 Burkholderiales bacterium | reverse complement strand
ATCTGAACCGCCCGCCAGGTGACCAGCAGGTCAGCCTGCGGAATACGCCGATGCCGCCGGCACTTGCGGTCGATAGAATTTTCTGCACATCCGCCAGGCTGGGCCGAGCGCGCCGCGTGCAGGGGCCACCGGCCCGAACCGGCCCCGGCGGACGCTGGACGATTCCAACAGACCACCACGGAGACAACCCCATGAACCGATCGATACTCGGCACCGCGCTGTCGGGCCTGCTCCTCGCAGCGCTCCCGCTCACGACCGCACTGGCGGAGAACATCACCCTCAAGGCCTCGCACCAGTTCCCCGGCGGCAAGGGCGACGTGCGCGACGAGATGGTGCAGATCATCGCCAAGGAAGTCGCTGCCGCCAACGTCGGTCTCGAGATCAAGGTGTTTCCCGGCTCGAGCCTGGTCAAGGCCCAGGAGCAATGGAAGGCGATGCTGTCGGGGCAGATCGACATGTCGTCGTTCCCGCTGGACTACGCCTCGGGCTTTCACCCGCAGTTCGGCGCGACCCTGATGCCGGGCCTGGTCAAGAGCCATGCCCATGCGGCGCGCATCAACGCCTCGCCGTTCATGAAGGACATCAAGAGCGTGATCGAGCAGGGCGGCATTCACGTGCTGGCCGACGCCTGGCTCGCCGGCGCCTTCGGCGCCAAGGACTTGTGCATCAGGTAGACGGAGGACGCCGCCGGCTTGTAGGTGCGCTAGGTGGGATCGACCTTCGAGCATATGTGTGACGGCTCCTGCGACTCGGTCGTCTCGATTCCTTCGAGCGAGGTCTACAACGCCATGCAGCAGGGCGTGATCAAGGCCACGGACACCTCGTCGGGTAGCTTCGTCTCGTTCCGTTTGTACGAGCAGATCACCTGCCTGACGGCGCCCGGCGACAACGCGCTGTGGTTCATGTACGAGCCGGTGCTGATCTCGAAGAAAAGCTGGGACAAGCTCAACGACGCCCAGAAGAAGGCCCTGACGGCGGCGTCGAAGAAGGCAGAGGCCTACTTCAACACCGAGTCGAAGAAACTCGACGACGAGATGGTCGACATCTTCAAGAAGAACAAGGTCGAGGTCGTCACGCTCAGCGACGCCGACGCCGAAGCTTGGCGCGCGGTGGCGCAAAAGACCTCCTACAAGGCCTTCGCCGAGAAGGTGCCCGGCGGCAAGGAGCTGATCGAGAAGGCGCTGAGTGTCAAGTAAGGTCGACGCGCCACCCGCCTGGGTGGCGGCCGTGAGTGCGACCTCACGCCTCTTCGGCGTGGTGGCCGCATTCCTGATCCTGCTGTCGATCGGCGTGGTCTGCCAGATGGTTTTCATCCGCGCCGTTCTCGGCCAGTCCTCGATCTGGCAGACCGAGTGGGTGACGTTCGCGATCATCGCCGCCACCTTTCTGGGCGCACCCTACATCCTGCTGACGCGCGGCCATGTCGCGGTCGACATCGTGCCGCTGATGGTGTCGCCGACGGCTCGGCGGGTGCTGCATTTCGCCGGCATGGTGATCGCCCTGGCCTTCTGCGCCTTCTTCCTCTGGGCCAGCGTGCCGTGGTGGTGGGACACCTTCCAGAGCGGCCAGACGACGCCGTCGATCTGGCGTCCGCGCGCCTGGATCATCTACCTCTCGGTGCCGCTCGGGCTGGC
The DNA here is from genome assembly GCA_038225015.1 of Burkholderiales bacterium. Taxonomy (GTDB): domain Bacteria; phylum Pseudomonadota; class Gammaproteobacteria; order Burkholderiales; family Burkholderiaceae_C; genus Schlegelella_A. Next base: position 548 of record JBBRFB010000228.1, on the reverse strand, counting down.
CCTGCTGTGCCTGCAGTTCGTGGCCGAGATCTACATGGTGGCGACCGGACGCGCGCTGCCCTTCGGTCTGGCGCCCGAGGACAAGCTGTGAACGCACGCCCCACGGAGACTCGATGAGCCCGCTTTCCATCGGCCTGCTGGTCTTCGTCGTCACCACGGCGCTGCTGGCCACCGGCCTGCCGATCGCCTTCGGCCTGGGAGCCGTCGCGCTGTTCTTCATGGTCGTCTTCGACGGCTGGAACAGCGTGCACTTCCTGCCGGAGACGATCTTTGCAGGCCTGAACGACTTCACGCTGGTGTCGCTGCCGATGTTCGTGATCATGGGCGCAGCGGTGGCCTCGTCGCGCGCCGGCAGCGATCTGTACGAGGCCATGGCGCGCTGGCTGCACAAGGTACCGGGCTCGCTGGTCGTCGCCAACCTCGGCGCCTGCGCGCTGTTCTCGGCACTGACCGGCTCGTCTCCGGCCACCTGCGCGGCGATCGGCAAGATGGGCATCCCCGAGATGCGCCGCCGCGGCTACGACGCCGACCTGGCCACCGGCGCGATC
>JBBRFB010000227.1:0-2184 GCA_038225015.1 Burkholderiales bacterium | reverse complement strand
ATGCCTTCCATCGCCTCGAGCGAGCGCGCGAGCGGCAGGTCCACGCCCTCGGCGGCCGCCAGCGCCACGACCTCGGCCACCACCGCGCGCTGCAGCGCGCGCACCTCGGGAAGCGCCGCCAATGCCGAGTAGCTCGCCTGGGCGAGGCCGGAGATCGCGTTGTAGGCGCAGTTCACCATCAGCTTGGACCAGAGCTCGGCCATCACGTCGGCCGAGATCCGCACCGGCACGGCGCCGGTGGCGAAGAAGTCGACCAGCGCTTGCAGCGGCGAATCTTCGGTATGGCCGGCGAGCGCACCGATGACGAGATCGCCGCGGCCGTGATGGCGCACGAGGCCCGGGCCGCTCATCGACGTCGCGACGTACACGACGGCCGGCACGACGGTGCGGCCGACGATCCGGGAGATCGCCGGCGCGTTCTCGACGCCGTTCTGCAGGCTGAGCACGACCGCGCCCGGCGCGACGTGCGGCGCGAGGGCGTGCGCCGCGGTCTCGGTGTCGGTGGACTTGACGCAGAAGAGGATCAGATCGGCATCGCCCGCCGCGGCGATGTCGGCGCTGGCTTCGACCCGGATCGATTCGACGCTGCCGCCCCTGTCGAGGCGCAGGCCCTCGCGGGCGATCGCCTCGACGTGCGCCGGCCGGGCGATCAGGACGACGTGGTGGCCGGCGCGCGCCAGCATCGCGCCGAAGAAGCTGCCGACCGCGCCGGCACCGACGACGGCGACTTTGGAAAAGGTTCGAGCCATGCGCGAGCGCGTCAGGAGGCGACGCGATCGAGCGTCGGCGCCGACAGAGCCTGCGCGGCGGCCCACTCGGCGCGCAGCCAGGTCGCGAGCGCGACGCTGTCGTCGAAGAGCGAATAGCGTGCGCCGGCGCCGTAGTCGGGAGCGGGAATGATCTCGGTCGAGATCATCTGCAGCGGGCTCGCCGGGTTGCCGGCGTGATGGCGCAGCAGCTGACGCATCACCTCCTTCCACGGCTCCAGGCGCGCTTCGTCCCATGGCGAGTGCCAGGCGCCGGACGGCGGCCCGCGAAACGGATACTGGATGCCCCGACCGAACGCGCCGTCGGGATGATGGCCCCAGACATTTCGCGGGTTGGCGGGCACGGCCGGGCGCGCGTGCGCATGGGCGACCAGGTTGCCGTCGATCCAGCCACGCGACACGCTCCCCTTCGCGTACGGATCGAGAACGACGCGGCCCGCCTCGACATCGGCTCGCAGGCCCTGGACCTCCTGCTCGACCGGGTTGTCGATCTTGAAGATGACGTGCGAGGCGTCGAGCGTCATGCGAAAGCGGGCGCCGCGGCGGGCGACGAGATCGGCCACCGACTGCACGCGCGCGAAGTGCTCCGACCACATGTTGACGTGAACCTCGAAGCAGACGGCGACGCCGAGCCGGTCGCCGAGCTCGGCGGCGTCGAGATAGGCGGCTGCGACTTCCTCGTCGGTGACCGGCCGGCCGGCGGCGTCGAGCGTCGTCACCTGGACGTTCTGCACCCGCGTGCCCGTTTCGCGCGCGACGGCCAGATGCCAGGCGAGCAGCGGCTCGTCGCGTCCGAGTGTGTAGAAGAAGCCTCCGGCCAGGATCGGAATGCCGTACTTCGCGCTGGCGCGCCGATAGACATCGAGCTCGCCGGTCGGCGGCGTGCGGTCGTAGTAGTCGAAGACGCCGGCGTCGCGGACCATCGCGAAGCGCGTGTCGACGTCGGGATTGCTGCCGGCGTCGTGAAGGACACCGGAGCCGGTGATCCCGAAGAGCAGCGACCGTCGCGGTGTTTCCAAGATGTCGATCGACTTTCGGCGCGAGGCTCGGTAGGCGGCCAGCAGGGTCGCCGCCGCCGTCCACAGTCTACCCGTGCTCGCGGCGGACGCTGGCAGCGAGCGACGGCCCGTAGAGCGGCTCAGCTTCGCCCCGAGCGACGGCTCCGGGGCTGCATCTTGTCGACTTCGGCAAGCTGCTGCCTGAGCAGGATCAGCAGCGAGCGCGCGTGCTCGACCGGCAGGCGCAGGCAACTCCCGAGTGCCTCCTCGCGCGCGGAGTGCTGCAGGACGGCGACGTCGAGGGCGAGCTCGACCATTCCCTTGTCGTGGCGCATGGATTTCAGGCGCTGCACTTCGATGTCGTAGGTCTTCACGCTCGCTCTCCACGCGGGTCGATGGCCGATTGTCCGGGCACGCGC
>JBBRFB010000226.1:0-2590 GCA_038225015.1 Burkholderiales bacterium | reverse complement strand
AGCCGAGGAACAGCGACCAGGCGACGAGGGTGGCCGCCTTCACGGTGATGGCCTTCTCGGGCAGGAACAAGTGCACCAGCCAGTTCGGCCACATGCTCTTGGAGGCGAACTCGGCGTCCCACACCTTTTCGATGGGCAGGTTGCCGAGCGGCCATACCTTCACCTCGCTCATCAGCGAGGTGGCGGCGGTGCTCTTGATGCCGTCGAAGGCGAGCGTGCCGCAGAAGTAGAGCAGCATCGCCATCGCGCACAGCAAGCCGAAGTCGCCGATGCGGTTGGCGATGAACGCCTTCTTGCCGGCGCTCGCGTTCTTTTCGTCGCTGAACCAGAAGCCGATCAGCAGGTAGCTGCACAGGCCCACGCCCTCCCAGCCCACGAACAGGACTGGCAGGTTGTCGCCCATGATCAGGACGAGCATCGAGAAGATGAACAGGTTCAAGTACGCGAAGAACCGGTAATAGCCCGGGTCTTTCTTCATGTACTCGCTGGAGTAGAGGTGGATCAGGAAGCCGACGCCGGTCACCACCAACATCATGGTGGCGGTCATCGCGTCGACGCCGAAGGCGACGTCGATCGGCACCGACTGACCAGCCTGCCCCTGGACCTCGAGCCAGCGCCAGGCGACCCAGCGCAGCTTGCCCACCGGATGGAACGCTTCGGTCGTGGCGGCGTGCGCGATCGCTTCCGCTTTGCCGAGCATCACGAAGGTGATCACGCTGGCGACGAAGGAGGCGCCGAGGGCCGAGAGCGCCATCAGGCGCACGGCCTCTTTGCCGAGCCGCTTGCCGAACACGCCGTTGACGAATGCGCCGAGGAGCGGCATCGCCAGCACGACCGCGATCAACGCGAAGTCTTGCGCAGGGAAAATCTTGCTGAGAGCGTTCACGTCAGTTCCTCAAGAGGTCGGCGTCGTCCGACCGGATGGTTTTGCGAACGCGGAAGAACGCGAGCACGATGGCGAGACCAATGGCGGCCTCGGCCGCTGCCACCACGATGATGAAGAACGCGAACACCTGACCGCCATGGTTCTGCGGGTACATGCGGTTGAACGCGACCAACGTCAGGTTCACCGCGTTGAGCATCAGCTCGATGCTCATCAGCAGGACGATCAGGTTGCGGCGCAGCAGAAAGCCGATGCAGCCGATGCTGAACAGCACCCCGGCCACGGTGAGGAAGTATTCGAGCGGAATCGCGCTCATCGGTCGTCTCCCTTGTTGCGGGACGGTGTGTGGCCGAAGCCAGAGTCCCCCTGATCGGCGGACAAGCCTTTTGATTCCGGCGTACCGCGGCTGGCGCCCACGAGATCCGCCGTGACGCCTGCGAGCTTCACCTGGGGTTTCGGCTTCCCGGGCGAGCCCAGGGTCTCCGCCGTCAGCGGGTGCACGAAGTCTTGTTTGCCGGCGGCGACGGCCATCGCTCCGACGACCGCGATCAGCAAGAGCAGACCCGCGATCTCGAAAGGCACCAATGTGCGGGTGAAGATCTCGTTGCCGATCGCTTCGACCGAGCCCATGCCTGCAGCCGGGGGCGGCATCGTCGCCAGCTTGTCTCCGCCGTAGCGCATGATCGTGTAGAGCGCGCCCACCGCGCCGAGCGCGAACACAGCCGCGCCGAGGTAGCGCCCGAGGGCGCCGCGCGCGTCGCTCGTCTCCGACGATGTCGGGCCGATCAGCATGATCACGAACAGGAACAAGATGACGACCGCACCCGCGTAGACGACGACCTGAACCGCCGCGAGCAGCTCGGCCGCGAGCAGCAGGTACATGCCGGCGACACCGAGGATCGTCGCCAGCAAGCCCATCGCGCCGCGGATCGGGTTCTTGGCGGCGACGGTGAACACGCCGCCAAGCAAGACCAGCAGCGTGCACACCGCGAAGAAGATGATTTCGAGGGATCGCATCGGGGCCTCAGGCAGGCTTGGTGAGGCGCTTCGGAGCGCCCGCGAGGGGGGCGAGTTTCGGAGCGGCGGGCTTCGGAGGGGCATTCCGGGGCGGGAAGTAGTCGGGGGCGAGGGTGCCGGTGCCGGACTTGCCACCGCTCGTGACGTACGCCTCGAGTTCCTTGCGGAACTTCTTCAAGAAGCCCATCGCCGGCATGGCCGTGCCCTCGCCGAAGGCACAGATGGTGTTGCCCATGATGTTGTTGGCGATCTCGTGCAGGCGATCGAGCTCGGCCATCTCGGCCTTGCCGTCCGTAAGCCGCGTGAGGATGCGATTCAACCAGGCGCTGCCTTCGCGGCAGGGCGTGCACTGACCGCACGACTCATGGCGGTAGAAGGCCATCAGGTTCTGGAAGGCCAGCACCGGGTCGGCCTTGTCCGACAGAACGATCGCGCAGCAGGTGCCGAGCATGGTGCCGAGGGTCCGGAAGGTGTCGACCCCCATCGGCACGTCGAGGACGCTCTTGCCGTGCCAGGGGTGGAGCGGGCTCTTGGGGTCCGGCGCGTCGACGACCTCCTCCGGTCGGAGGATGGGGCAGGAGGACCCCCCGGGGATGACCCCGAGCAGCTCGCCGCCCTCCACGCCGCCGCCGAGGTCGTAGATGAGCTCGCGCAGGGTGAGGCCGACCGCCGCCTCGTAGACGCCCGGCG
>JBBRFB010000225.1:0-2641 GCA_038225015.1 Burkholderiales bacterium | reverse complement strand
GGTCGAGAACTGCCGGTCGAGGCGCGCTATCAAATGACCGGTGTCGACACATTCCGCAACACCCGGAGACCGAGGCTCCCCGCTTACGTCCATGGCCGGACCCCGCACGTCCGAACAAGTGCAGAACAGTTTGGCGCAACGCCCTCGGATAGGGCGGTACCGGCGCTGCCGAAACCGATGCCGCCGGATCGCGGCGCGCCCGGCCCGTCGGTCGCTCAGGCCCGTTCGTCGGCACGCGTCTCCGGCGAGCGCGGCGCGCCCTGGCGCGGGTCGCGCTCGACCGTCGAGGCATAAGCCTTGCGCGCCTTCTCGAGCTGCCAGTCGGTGATGCGCGCCATCGAGTGCATGCGCTCGACGTCGCGCAGGTAACCGACAAGCACCTCGGGCTCAATCACCGTCGGACTGGCGAGCTGTCGAAGCAGGTCGGTGTAGACGTCTTCTGCGGTCTTCTCCATCGTCGACTCCTTGTCTGCCGCAGACTCGGCCGGTCGGCCGCCGATGGGCTGGCTGAAGTACCGAACAGCGGCGATTCGGGCGATCAAGGCTACGGCCAGGCGGTCGACGCGCCTGTCAGCCATCGCCTCGCCGCCACGCCGGAATGGGCCGTGTCCGCTCCTGTGAGCTCACAGGCTCGCTGCAGCAAGGCGGCAGCGGCGAGGTCGGTGTGTCCTGCCGTCAGCGGCGGGTTCCCGTTGGAGACGATCCAGCGGTTGCGGAAGATGCGGTCGAGGTGGTGCGGACCCATGCCGGTGCGGTCGTGCAAAGACCCGGGGCGCGGCTCCCGTGGTCTTTGCCGCGATACTGCGACCACCTCATTTCGGCATCGCATCGCATGTACCTTCGCGGCCTGGGCACCGCCACGCCTCCCCATCGCTACACCAAGGCCGAATGCCTCGACGCCTTCCAGCGCTCGGCCTGGTTCGCGAAGCTCGACACCCGTTCGCACCTGATCGCGCGCACCGTGCTCCAGCGCGACAACGGGATCGAGGCGCGCCGTCTTGCGCTCGACTCGCTCGACGAAGTCTTCACGATCGACCCCGACACGCTCGACCGGCGCTTCCTCGACCACGCGCCGGCGCTTGCCGCAGCGGCAGCGACGCGCGCCCTGGCCTACGCCGGGCTCGAGGCATCGTCGATCGGCGCCGTGGTCGTCAGCACCTGCACCGGCTACCTGTGTCCGGGCCTGTCGGGCTACGTCGTCGAGCGGCTCGGCCTGCGCGCCGACGTGCAGGCCTACGACCTCGTCGGCCAGGGCTGCGCGGCGGCGTTGCCCAACCTGCAGATCGGCCGTTCCCTGCTGGCCTCGGGTCTGGCCGAGCATGTGCTGTCGGTGTGCGTCGAGGTCAGCAGCGCGGCGATGTACCTCGACAATGACCCCGGTGTCCTGATCAGCGCCTGCCTCTTCGGCGACGGCGCCGGGGCGGCCGTGCTGTCGCGCGCACCCGCGGCGACGGGACGGCGGATCGAGTGGACGGACAGCGCTTCGCTGATCGAGCCCGGCCAGCGCAAGGCGCTGATGTTCGAGCAGCGCGACGGCATGCTGCGCAACATCCTGACCCGCGAGGTGCCGGCGCTCGCCGCCGACTACGCACGCCGCGTCCTCGAGACGGTGCTGGGACGCGCCGGCCTGAACGGCGGCGACATCGCCGCCTGGATCATGCATGCCGGCGGCCGCGACGTGCTGCTCGCGCTCGAGCGGCGTTTCGAGCTCGATCACGATGCCTTTCGCTACAGCGCCGCGATGCTGCGCGAGTACGGCAACCTGTCGAGCGCCTTCGTCTACTTCGTGCTCGATGCCGCACTCGCCGACGACGCGCCCGGCGGCTGGTGGTGGCTGTCGTCGTTCGGCGCAGGCTTCAGCTGCCATGGCGCGCTGTTGCGCGTCGACTGAAGACGCCAGACTCGCCGACGAGCCGTCACATGCTGCGCGTTCTCGAGCCGGAAACGCTCGACCACCTCGCGCCGCAGGATCCCGCGGCCCAGCGTTCGCGCCGTGACCTGCGCCGCGTCAACCGCGTCATGGGCGCACGCGCCATCCTCGCCCGCGCCCTCGAGCGCGCCTTGCCGACGACCGACGGCCCGAGGCCGCTGCGCCTGCTCGAGCTCGGCTGCGGCGACGGCCGGCTGATGCTCGAGGTGGCGCGCCGGCGCGGCCCGCGCTGGGCCGATGCGCAGCTCGACCTGCTCGATCGTCAGCCGATCGTCGACGACGCGACCCTCGCCGCCTACGCCGCCGCTGGCTGGCAAGCGCGGCCACGAGTCGCCGACGTGCTCGACTGGGCTGGCACGATCGACGCTGCCGAGCGCTGGGATGTCGTCGTCGCCAATCTCTTCCTGCACCACTTCGAGGGCCCGGCCCTCGGCCGCGTGCTGGCCGGCTGCGCCCGGCGCGCCGACGCGCTTGTCGCCTGCGAGCCGCGGCGCGGCCGCTTCGCGCTCGCCGCCAGCCACCTTGTCGTCTTCATCGGCGCCAACGCGGTGACCCGCGAAGACGCCGTGCTCAGCGTTCGTGCCGGCTTCGTCGGCAGCGAGCTCGCCGAGGCGTGGCCGGGCGACGCCGCTCGCTGGCGGCTCGACGAGTACGACGACGGCCTGTTCACCCACTGTTTCTGCGCCGCCCGGGTCGGCGGCGTCGCCCGGT
>JBBRFB010000224.1:0-2687 GCA_038225015.1 Burkholderiales bacterium | reverse complement strand
CGACGCGCTGAAGCATGGCAACGCCTATGGCTCGTCGCCGCACGGCGGCGTGCTGGTCGTCGCCGGCGACGACCATGGCTGCGTCTCGTCGTCAATGCCGCACCAGAGCGACGTCACCATGCAGAGCTGGCACATGCCGGTGGTCGCGCCAGCCAGCGTCGCCGAGTACCTCGAGTTCGGTCTCTACGGCTGGGCGCTCTCCCGTTTTTCCGGCGGCTGGGTCGGCTTCACCGCCGTCTCGGAAGTGGTCGAGAGCGCCTCGACCGTCGATCTCGACGAGACCCTTCGCCGCGTCGAGGCCTGGCAGGCCGGCCCGGCGGTCGAGGCCGCGACCGGCTACGTGCGTCCGGCCGATGGCCTGCACTATCGCTGGCCGGACCTGCCGTCGCTGAAGATCGAGGCGCGCCTGCACGCCAAGCTCGACGCCGTCCGCGCCTTCGCCAAGGTCAACGCGATCGATCGCGACATCGTCGCCGCGCCGGCGGCGACTGTCGGCATCGTCACCTGCGGCAAGGCCTACCTCGACCTCCTCGAGGTGTTCCGGCGCCTGGAGATCCCGCTCGAGGCCCTCGCCGCGGCGGGCGTGCGCATCTACAAGGTCGGCCTCGCGTATCCGGTCGAGCCGACCCGGCTGCGCGCCTTCGCGCAGGGCCTCGAGGAGATCCTGGTCGTCGAGGAGAAGGGTCCGGTGGTCGAATCGCAGCTGCGCGACCTCTTCTACAACGACGCGGTGCGCCCGGCGATCGCCGGCAAGCGCGACGCCGCCGGCCAGCCGCTGGTTTCCGAGCTCGGCGAGCTGCGGCCCTCGCGCCTGATCGAGCTCGTCGCGACCTGGCTCGCGGCACGCTTCGCGGCGCTCGACCGGCGCCACCTTGTCGTCGACTTCACCGTGCCCGACCTGCTCTCGAACGCGGGCGACACGGTCAAGCGGCTGCCGTATTTCTGTGCCGGCTGCCCGCACAACACCTCGACGAAAGTGCCCGAAGGATCGCGTGCGCAGGCCGGCATCGGCTGCCACGTCATGGCCTCCTGGATGGACCGCGACACCGCCGGCCTGATCCAGATGGGCGGCGAGGGCGTCGACTGGGTCTCGCACTCGCAGTTCACGAAGGTGCCGCATGTCTTCCAAAACCTTGGCGACGGCACCTACTTCCACTCGGGCTACCTGGCGGTGCGCCAGGCGATCGCCGCCGGCACGAACATCACCTACAAGATCCTCTTCAACGACGCCGTCGCGATGACCGGTGGGCAGCCGGTCGACGGCACGATCAGCGTCGACGCCATCGCCCGCCAGGTCGAGGCCGAGGGCGCGACCAAGGTCGTCGTCCTGTCGGACGACATCGCCAAGTACGACCGCCTGCACGCGCGCTTTCCGGCCGGCACCGAGTTCTTCGGCCGCGACGAGCTCGACACGGTGCAGCGACGCCTGCGCGAGATGCCCGGCGTCACCGTGCTCATCTACGAGCAGACCTGCGCCGCCGAGAAGCGGCGCCGGCGCAAGAAGGGCGAGCTCGTCGACCCGGCGCGACGACTCGTCATCAACGAGCGTGTCTGCGAAGGCTGCGGCGACTGCTCGGTGCAGTCGAACTGCATCGCTGTCGTGCCCAAGGAAACCGAGCTCGGGCGCAAGCGCGAGATCGACCAGTCGAGTTGCAACAAGGACTACTCCTGCGCCAAGGGCTTCTGTCCGAGCTTCGTCGGCGTCACGGGCGCGACGCTGAAGAAGGGCGAGGGCGCGCTGGCCGGGCCGGGCGCGGACCGCTTCGCCGCGCTTGTCGAGGTGTTGCCACTGCCCGCCGCGCACGTCTGGACCGGGCCGTACGACCTGCTCGTGACGGGCGTGGGCGGCACCGGCGTCGTCACCGTCGGCGCCGTGATCGCGATGGCGGCGCACCTCGAAGGCAAGTCGGCGAGCGTGCTCGACTTCATGGGCTTCGCCCAGAAGGGCGGCTCGGTGCTGTCGTTCGTGCGCCTCGCCGCCGATGCCGCGGCGCTCAACCAGGTGCGCATCGACGCCCAGCAGGCCGACGCCGTGCTCGCCTGCGACATCGTCGTCGCCGCCTCGGCCGATGCGCTGCAGACGGTGCGCCGCGGCCGCACCCGCGTGCTCGCCAACACGCACGAGATCGCAGTCGCCGAATCGTTGTCGAACCCCGACGCCGAACTCCACGTCGATGCCTTGCTCGACAAGCTCGCCTTCGCCGCCGGCGAAGGCCGGGTGGAGACCATGGACGCGCAGATGCTGGCGCGAGACTTCATCGGCGACTCGATCGTCTCGAACGTGATCGCGATGGGCTACGCCTGGCAGCGCGGGCTGGTGCCGATCGGGCTCGCCGCGATGCACCGGGCGATCGAGCTGAACGGCGTCGCGGTCGAGGCCAACCAGGCGGCGTTCTCGCTCGGCCGACTGGCCGCGGCCGACCCCGACGCCTGCCGCGCGTTGCTGCACGAGCCCGACCCGAAGGCGGCGCATGCCGAGACGCTCGACGAGCTCGTCGAGCGCTCCGCCGCCTTCCTCGCCGCCTATCAGAACCGCGGCTACGCCGGGCGCTACCGGCGACTCGTCGAGGCGGTGCGTGGCGCCGAGTCGGCGCTGGCCGGCGGCTCGCCGGGGCTGCCGCTCACGCGCGCCGTCGCCACGCAGTTGCGCAAGCTCATGGCCTACAAGGACGAGTACGAGGTCGCCC
>JBBRFB010000223.1:0-2697 GCA_038225015.1 Burkholderiales bacterium | reverse complement strand
GGTTCGTCGCGTAGCTGGAGGGCATGAAGGTCCTGTTGGCCCCGTGAGGGCGCGATCTTCTACGTTTTGGTGTTGCTGCCGTCCATGAGCTGCTGGTGTGTCACCTCGTACTTCTGGAAGGGGCTCTTGCGTGCAGCCTCGCGGTCAAACTCGATGCCCAGGCCCGGCCGAGTCGGCGGCAGGATGAAGCCATCTTGCCACTCAAGCTGCACCGGCACCACGTCCGGCAGCAGCACGCCCGGTCGGGTCGGCTGCTCCATCACGCCCACCAGCGGCGACGCGAAGTTAAGCTGTGCGCAGGCCGCCGACGAGACCGGCCCGAGCGGGTTATGGGTCGCCAGCTTGATGTAGTGGGTCTCGCACCAGCCGGCAATCTTCTTCGCCTCGGTCAGGCCGCCCGCGATGCAGATGTCGATGCGCGCGTAGTCGGTTAGCTCTTCCTCGATGATCTCGCGGAACTCCCACTTGCTGTGGAACTGCTCGCCAATCGCCAGCGGCACGTTCGCGTGCTGGCGCACCTGCCGCAGGCTGTACATGCTCTCGGCGCGGATCGGATCTTCGATGAAGAACGGGCGGTACTCTTCAACGCCGCGACAGAACTGGATGGCGTCCGCCTGATCGACGCGCGTGTGCAGGTCGAAGCACAGTTCGATCTCATCGCCAAGCGCCTTCCGGAGCGCCGCGAACTCGCGGATGCCTTCGCGAACGGCCCGCCCTGGCTCGAACGTGTTGCCGTCGGCCAGTGGGTCGCCCAGCCCCCAGCGCACGAACTTCCAGCCTTCGGCGACGTGCTGCTGCGCGTTTGCGACCAACTCTTCCAGGCTACCGCCGCGCTGGACGTGCGGGTAGCACACGAGCTTGTCGCGGGTCAGGCCGCCGAACAGTTCATAGATCGGGACGTTCAGTGCCTTGCCCTTGATGTCCCAGAGGGCGATGTCGATGGCAGCGATGGCGGACGTGGTGATGTTCCCGGCCGGGAAGAAGCCACCCCGGAACATCTCCTGCCAGAGCCGCTCGATCTGAAACGGGTTCTTGCCAATTAGGAACGCCTTCAGGTGCTCCACGGCCCCGGCGACGGCAAGCTCGCGACTGCTGAGGCCGGACTCGCCAACGCCCCAGATGCCTTCGTCGGTGTCCACGACGACAAAGCAGAAGTTCTTCTTGCCCGGCCCGGCCGAGACGATCAACGACTCTACATTGGTGATCTTCATGGCTCTCCCAGTTCAGCGCACAGCCACAGAGTCGTCCGGAGGGCACGCCCTGCGGACGGCGGCGCTGCCTTCTCGGCTGCTCTCGACTCGTCTACCAGTTGGTGACGCTGCCGTCGCGGCGGGTCACGTGCTGGATCTCGTTGGGGCGGTACGGGCTTTTCCGCGCCGCCTCGCGGTCAAACTCGACACCCAGGCCGGGGACGGTCGGCGGCAGCAGATAGCCATTTTCCCAGGTGATATGGGTTGTCACAACGTCTGGTAGCAGGGTGGCCGGGGCTACCGGCTGCTCCTGAATGCCGACGTTGCCGGTCGCGAGGTTGACCTGGAGGCAGGCCGCCGACGAGACTGGCCCGAGCGGATTGTGCGTCGCCAGTTGGATGTAATATGCCTCGGCCCAACCAGCGATCTTGCGGGTCTCGGTGATGCCGCCGGCGATGCAGACATCGACGCGGGCGTAGTCCGTGAGCTGCTCCGCGATGACCTCGCGGAACTCCCACTTGTGCGCCAACTGCTCCCCGACCGCGATCGGCACGTTGACGTGCTGGCGGACGTGGCGCAGCGTGTGTAGCCCCTCGGCCCGGACCGGGTCTTCCATGAAGAGCGGCCGGTACTGTTCGGCCGCCCGGCACAGTTCAATGGCCTCTGGCGGGTCGAGCCGCTGGTGCATGTCGTGGATCAACTCGACCTTGTTGCCGAACTCCTTGCGCAGCGCCTCGAAGTGGGCGAGCACCTTCGGCACGGCTTCGCGCGGCTCGAAGACGCTGCTGGTGAAGCTGCTCATGCTCCAGCGGAGCGCCTTCCAGCCCTCTTCGACCTTCGGACGGGCGGCCTCCACAAGGTCTTCGGGCGACTCGCCGCGAATGTGCCCGTAGCAGAGCACCTTGTCCCGCGCGAGGCCACCGAGCACCTGGTAGACGGGCACGCCGAGCGCCTTGCCCTTGATGTCCCAAAGCGCGATGTCGATGGCAGCCATCGCCGACGTGCTGATGTTGTTCGAGGTGAAGAACGCGCCCCGCAGCATCTCCTGCCAGAGCCGCTCGATCTGGAACGGGTCGCGGCCAATCAAAAACTGCTTGAAGTGCTCGACCACGCCGGCGATGCCAAGTTCGCGGCTGCTGAGGCCGGCCTCTCCGACCCCGTAAATGCCTTCGTCGGTGTCCACGACGACAAAGCAGAAGTTCTTATTCTGGAAGTTCTTCCGCTGGGCCGACTCGTTGGCCCCGCCCCAGACAATGAACGTCTCAATATTGGTGATTTTCACGCGCTGTCCTCACTGGCGAGTTGTGGGGGAAGCTGGGCGACTGGCTGCGGCGGTGTGTTCAGCGTCGGGGCGCAGGTGAAGCCCGACCACCGACGATTCGCGGATGCTGATCGTGATCGGCAGAATGCGCTCAAGCTGGGTGGGTGGCCGCCCTTCGATTATCCCGATCAGCGTCTCGGCACCGATGCGGCCCATGTCAGCGCGTGGATGATCGACGGTGGTCAG
>JBBRFB010000222.1:0-2707 GCA_038225015.1 Burkholderiales bacterium | reverse complement strand
GATCATCGCCGTGAGGTTCTCGGGGAAGCTGCGCGTCTTCACGTTGTAGTCCTGCACCGCCTTGATGTAGCGGTTGCGGGCGACGGTGATGCGGTTCTCGGTGCCCTCGAGGGTAACGCGCAGGTCCTGGAACGCCTGGTTGGCGCGCAGGCTCGGGTACTGCTCGGCGACGACCATCAGCCGGCTGAGCGCGCCGCTCAGCTCGCCCTGGGCCTGCTGGAACTTGTTGAAGGCCTGCGGATCGTTGATCAGCTCCGGCGTGGCCTGGATCGAGGTCGCCTTGGCACGCGCCTCGATCACCTTGGTGAGCGTTTCCTGCTCGAAGTTGGCCTCGCCCTTGACGGTGGCGACGATGTTGGGAATGAGGTCGGCGCGGCGCTGGTACTGGTTGGTCACTTCGGACCACGCCGCCTTGACCTGTTCGTCGAGCGACTGGAAGGCGTTGTATCCGCATCCCGAGAGCAGGAGCGTTGCGCCCGCGAGCAAGGCGCCGAAGGCGAGGCGGCATGCGCCGTGAAGCGAAGACGGGTTTCGGCTCATTTGCTTTTCTCCTCCAGACGAGCCGGCGATCCTACCGTGCCGCTGCTGCCCCGCCGGCAATGCCCGTACGCGCGAGCACGGGAAAGGGCGGCGGCGCTTCCCGCAGGCGTTCCTGAACGGCCTCGCGTCGCGCCCGTCCGAGCGGCCTCAGGCCGGCGGCGATGGCGGCGAGCCGGCCGGCCTCGGCCGGCTCGCCGCGCGCCGCCCGCGCGAGCTCGCGTTCGGGGTTGCGCAGCAGCGCCGCGAGCCACACCGCTTCGGCCGCATCGAGCGAGGCGGCGTGCTTGCCGAAGTAGTGCAACGCCGCCGCCTCGCCGCCGCACTGGCCGTCGCCCCAGGGCGCGACCGCAAGGTAGAGCTGGAGGATGCGGGCCTTGCCGAGGGTCCGCTCGAGCTCCACCGCATAAAGCAGCTCCCGGACCTTGCGCGCCAGGCTGCGCTCGTCGCCTGTGTAGAGCAGCTTGGCGAGCTGCTGCGTGATCGTGCTCGCGCCGCGGCGTTGTCTCGCCTGCGGCCCGTCGGTCGACCACGCCGCGGCCATCTCGGCGGCGTCGTAGCCCGGGTGCTCGAAGAAACGCTGGTCCTCGGCGGCGATCACGGCCTTCGGCAACCAGCGGCCGAACGGTGCCGAGGCGCGCACCTGGCGCGGCGCACGCGCGCAGGCCGGCGTCGGCGCGGCGTTGACAAGCGCGTCCGTGCCCAGGCCCCACACCGCCAGGCCGTCGAGATGCGGCTCGACGGCGTAGCGCCCCGAGGGCAGCGCCACGTGGACTGCGAGCCCGCCGCGGCCATCGATGCGGGCCCGTGCCGCCTCGGGAACGGCGCTGCCGAAGACCGCGACCAAATCGACGAACGGTGTCTCGGCGACGTCGACATCGAGCTGTGCGCCCTGGCTCGACAGGCGGGCCTTCCAGGCCGCGCGCACGCGATCCACGCGCAGCTCGCCGTGCAGCTGGTTCGGCTCGCCACGCACGATCGTCGCCTCGACGTCGGCGCCGCGGATCGGCTGCGCGGCCAGCACCGGAACGTCGATCGTGCAGGGCCGGCAGCGCACGACGAGGGTGTCGGGCGGCCGGCCGGCGTCGATACGGATGCGGCCGAAGCGCGTCGTCACGCTGCGGCCGGCGAGCGCCTGAATTCCGAGCGGATGGCTGGCGACGCGCAGCAGCGCCGGCACGCTGAGGTCGATGGCGAACGGGCCCCAGGCGACGCGATGCGACCAGTCACCGGGGGCGGCACGCAACGCGAAAAGCGTCGTGCCGAGGAGCAGCGCCATGGCGCCGACGATGACGAGAATCGCGACGGCCAGCCCGGTCGCGATCCGTCGCAGCGGCCGGCTCATGCCGGGCTCCCGAGCGGCGTCGCCACGGTCAGGGCCTGCCAGGGGCCTGGCGAGCGGCCGAGCTCGGCGGCCCAGAACCAGGCCGAGGCATCGGTGTACGAGCCACCCCGGGCGTCGACGATGCGCTCGGCGACGCGCACGCGGCGGCCGGGCCTCGAGGCCACGAAGCTGCGCCAGAGCGCGCCGTCGGCATCGCGCTCGAGGCGCGCGTCGTCGATCCGGTAGCCGAGGCCGCGGTAGCAGTCGGCGGCAGGATGCAGCATGCGGGTCGGCACCAGAACCTCGCGCCAGACGATCACGCTGCGGTCGTCGGTGAGGCGGGCGATGCGGCCCGGAAATTGCGACGCGAAGCGGGCCTCGACGTCGCCGAGGGCGAGCGGCCGCAGCGGCCGGCCCTGCCACTGCCGCGGCCACTCGGCGCCCGGCGCCAGCGGGCGCTCGTCATGGCTTCCCCTGGCGACCTGCGCAGCGACCGGCGCCAGCGCGCAGGCGACGAGTACGACCGCCAGCGGCCCGCGCCACGGCGTCGGCAGGGAGGCGGGATCGACCGGCGCTCGATCGGCGGAGGGCCGATCGGTCGGCGCGGGTTCGTTCGGCACGGGTTCGTTGGGCGCCGTTCCGGCCGACGCCCATTCGCCGCGACCCACGAGCGCGACGACCGCCAGGCAGACGCCGCCGAGCACGACCAGCCCGACCGCCTGGTGCAGCCACGGCGCCGGCGCAGCGGTGCCGGCTTCGAGGCCGACGAGGATGCTGTTGCGAACGACGTTGCCGACGAGGACGATCGCACCGACGCCGGCCACGCGGACAAGGAAGCGGCGGTCA
>JBBRFB010000221.1:0-2724 GCA_038225015.1 Burkholderiales bacterium | reverse complement strand
GAGGCCTACGCGGCCGGGCAGGGCCGCGCAGCGACGATGGACGTGCTCGCCGAGTACGCGGCGCGCATCACCGGCGACTGCAAGTTGGCGCGACCGATGTCGATCGTCGTCGACTCCGGCAACGGCATTCCCGGGGCGTCGGCGCCGCAGGTGCTGCGCGCCCTCGGCTGCACGGTGCACGAGCTCTACTCCGAGGTCGACGGCGAGTTCCCCAACCACCACCCCGACCCGAGCAAGCCCGAAAACCTCGTCGAGCTGATCGCGGCCGTGCACCGGCACGGTGCCGAGGTCGGCCTGGCGTTCGACGGCGACGGCGATCGCCTCGGCGTCGTCACCGCGGAAGGCCACGTCATCTATCCGGACCGCCAGCTGATGCTGTTCGCCCGCGACGTCCTGTCGCGCCGCGCCGGCGCGACCATCCTCTACGACGTCAAGTGCTCGCAGCAGATGGCGCCGGTCATTCGTGCCGCCGGCGGCAAGCCGATGATGTGGAAGACCGGGCACTCGCTCATCAAGGCGAAGATGAAGGAGCTCGGTGCCCCGCTCGCGGGCGAGATGAGCGGGCACATCTTCTTCGGCGAGCGCTGGTACGGCTTCGACGACGCCACCTACACCGCGGCGCGCCTGCTCGAGATCCTGAGCCGCAGCGCCGATGCGAGCGCCGTGCTCGACGCCCTGCCGACGAGCTTCAGCACGCCCGAGCTGAACGTGGCGTGTCGCGAGGGCGAGGCGCCCGAAGTCGTGGCGCGCCTGCGCGCCGAGGTCGCCTTCCCGGGCGCCGCCGAGGTGATCACGATCGACGGTGTCCGCGTCGACTACGACGACGGCTTCGGCCTCGTGCGCGCCTCGAACACCACGCCCGTGCTCGTGCTGCGCTTCGAAGGGCGCACGCGCGCCGCGCTCGAGCGTATCCAGGGCGACTTCGTCGCGATGCTGCGGCGGGTCAAGCCTGACGCGCGGTTCGACTTCGCCGCGCACTGACCCCGACGCTCCGGGGATCGACCGGTGACGTGCGCATCCTGATCGTCAAGCTGTCGTCGCTCGGCGACGTCGTGCACGCGCTGCCGGTCGTGGCCGACATCCTCCAGGCGCATCCGGCGGCGACGGTCGACTGGGTCGTCGAGCCCGGCTTCGCGCCGCTCGTTCGCCGCGTCGAAGGCATCGGCGAGGTCATCGAATGCGCCCTGCGCCGGTGGGTGAAGACCGGCTGGCTCGCCGCGACGACGCGGCGCGAGTTCGCCGCCTTCGTGCGTCGCCTCCGCCGCGAAACCTACGACGCGGTGATCGACCTGCAGGGACTCACGAAGTCGACGCTGATCACACGGCTGGCACGCGGGCCGAGCTACGGCCTGGCCAATCGCACCGACGGCGCCAGCCACGAGTGGCCGGCGCGCTGGCTGGTGACGCACGCGATCCGCGTCGAGCCGCACAGCCACGCGCTCGATCGCTCCCGCGAGCTGGTCGCGCGTGTGCTGGCGACGCGAACCGACACGGCGCCGAAGTTCGGCTTGGCGGACCGGGCGGACGCCGTGCTGCGCGTGCGCGCCGTCGTCTTCGTGCACGGCACGTCGCGCGCCGACAAGCTCTGGCCGGAGCGGAGCTGGATCGAGCTCGGCCGCCGCGTTGTCGCCGACGGAGGGCGGATCGCCCTTCCGGCTGGCGACACGAGCGAGCGCGAACGCTCGCAGCGCCTCGCCGCGGCGATCGGCACCAGCGCCTGCGACGTCTGGCCGCCCGCAGACCTCGGCTCACTGATCGACCGGATGGCCGGCACGGCCGGCGCCATCGGCGTCGACAGCGGCCCCAGCCACGTCGCCGTGGCGCTCGACCTGCCGCACGTGCAGATCTACAACGTGCCGACCGCTTGGCGCACCGGGCCGCAGGAACGCCACGGCCACCGCCACCAGGTGTCGGTCGAGGCCCAACCGACGCCGACCGTCGACGCGGTCTGGGCCGCCTGGCAACACGTGCGCGACGGCGCGCGGCGGGCATGAAAGCCTGGCACCGCCGCCTCGCTCGCGCGGCGTACTCGGCGCTGCTGCGCGCCGTCGTGCCGCTCTACCTGCTGCGCGTCGCCTGGCGGGGCCGCGCCGAGCCGCTCTACCGGAGCGCGCCGGGCCAGCGCCTTGGCCTCTACCGCGGTGCGGCGGCGCCGGGTGCCGTCTGGATCCACGCCGTCTCGCTCGGCGAGACGCTGGCCGCTGAGCCGCTCGTCAGGGCGCTGCGCCAGGCCCGGCCCGACGTGCGGCTCGTCCTCAGCCACGGCACGGCGACCGGCCGCGCCGCCGGCCAGGCCCTCTTGCGCACCGGTGACGCCCAGGCCTGGCTGCCGTTCGACACCCCCGGTGGTGGCCGCCGCTTCCTCGACCACTTCGCACCGAGCGTCGGCGTCCTCATGGAAACCGAGATCTGGCCGAACGTCCTCGTCGAGGCGCAGGCACGAGGGATCCCGGTCGTCCTCGCCAACGCCCGCATGAGCGAGCGCAGCCGGCGGCGCGGCGCACGCGTCGACGCTTTGCTGCGGCCGGCTTTCGAGACGCTCGCCGCCGTGTTCGCGCAGGGGCCGGACGACGCCGAGAGGCTGCGCGCGGCCGGCGCTCGCGAGGTGGACGTGCTCGGCAACCTGAAATACGACATCGCACCCGACCAGGCGCTGCAGGCCCGCGGCCGCTTCTGGCGTGCCAGCGTCGGCCGGCCGGTCGTGCTCGCAGCCATTACCCGCGA
>JBBRFB010000220.1:0-2755 GCA_038225015.1 Burkholderiales bacterium | reverse complement strand
GCCGCTTCCGGAAAGACGTGCTTGACCGCGAGATAGATCGACGAGCGGGTCGTCGCGATGACGCTGTTCATCGGCCCCTTGCACGGCGGCGACGAGCCGCTCATGTCGAAGCGGAGCGTCGCCGCATCGACGTCGCCGCCGCCGCTCTTGGTGATGCGCATGGCGATGCGCAGCGGCTCGAAGTCGACCCCGTCGGAGTCGACGTAGGCTTCGCCGTCGTACGTGCCGTCGGGAATCGTCGTGATCTTCTCGCGCATCTGCCGGGTCGCCCGGCGCTTCAGCTCGCCGATCGCGGCGTCGACCGTGTCGTCGCCGTAGCGGTCGAGCAGCGCGACGAGACGCTTCTCGCCGGTGGCGAGCGCCGCGGCCTGCGCCTTGATGTCGCCGATGCGCTGGTCGGCGATGCGGATGTTCGACAGGATGATCGACAGGATCTCATCGTCGATCCGCCCTGCCTTGTAGAGCTTGACCGGCGGCAGGCGCAGGCCCTCCTGCTCGACCTCGGTGGCATTGGCCGAAAAGCCCCCGGGCACCATGCCGCCTGTGTCGGGCCAGTGGCCGGTGTTGGCGAGCCAGCACCACAGCTTGCCGTCGCGGAAGAACGGCTGCACGAACTTCACGTCCATCAGGTGCGTACCGCCGAGGTACGGGTCGTTGACGATGAAGACGTCGCCCGGGTGGAGCGCGATCTTCAGCCGGTTCACCCGCTCGATCACCGCCTGCACCGTGAACTGCATCGTGCCGACGAAGACCGGCAGCCCGAGCTCGCCCTGGGCGATGAGCTCGCCGCTCGTGCGGTGGTAGATGCCGTCGGAGCGGTCGAGCGCCTCGGCAATCACGGGGCTGAAGGCGCTGCGCACGAAGGCGAGGTCCATCTCGTTGCAGACCTGCATCAGGCCGTTCTGCAAGACCGAGAGGGTGATCGGGTCGATCGTCGTCATGGCGTCGTTCATCGTACGCCGGCGCCTGCGACCGGGCGGACGGCGACGACGAGATTGCCGATGCCGTCGACCTCGACCCGGTCGCCCGGCTCGACGACCGTCGTGCAGTCGAGCTGCTCGACGATCGCCGGGCCGTCGAAGCGCGCGCGTGCCGGCAGCCGGTCGCGCACGTAGACGGGCGTGTCGACCCAGCCGCCGTCGAACCAGACGGCGCGCGTCGTCCGTCGGGCGCCTTCGAGCGTCGCTTCCGGCGCGGCGGCGGCGGCGAGCGCGGCGAGCGCGACCGGCGCCCGCTTGCCCACGACGGCGGTGTGCAGGTTGACGAGCACCGGGCGGATCTCCGCGAGCTCGACGCCGAAGCGCTTCCAGTACGCCGCCGCGAAAGCCGCGTGCAGCTCGGCGATCGTGATCGCCGTCGACTCGATCGGCACCGGCAGGATATGGCTCTGGCCCTGGAACTGCATGTCGGCACGATGCAGCGTGACGATGGCCTGGATCGCGGCGTTCTCGCGTGCGAGCAGCGCCTGGCCGCTTGCGACCTGCGCCGCGAAGACCTCGGCGATGCGGTCTTCGGCGACCGCTTCGAGCGGCTGGTTGACGGTGGCGACGAAGTCGTGCCGCAGGTCGGCGACGACGCAGCCGAGGGCGTTGGTGAGGCCGGGGCGGGCCGGAATCAGCACCGTCGGGATCGCCAGCTCGCGCGCCAGCGCCGTCGCGTGCAACGGCCCGGCGCCGCCGAAGGCGAAGAGGGCGAAGTCGCGCGGGTCGTGGCCGCGCGCCAGGCTCACCATGCGGATCGCGCCGGCCATCTTGTCGTTGGCGACGCGAACGATCGCCGCCGCCGCGGCCGTCGCGTCGAGGCCGAGCGGTGCACCCACGTGCTCCACGAGGGCGGCGCGGATGGTCTCCATCGACACCGCGTGCTCGACGGCGAGCAGCCGCTCGGGGTCGAGGCGGCCGAGGACGAGGTTGGCGTCGGTGATCGTCGGCCGCGTGCCGCCGCGGCCGTAGCCGATCGGCCCCGGCGAGGCGCCGGCGCTTTCGGGTCCCACCTTGAGCATGCCCGACGCATCGACCGAGGCGATCGAGCCGCCGCCGGCGCCGATCGTGTGCACGTCGACCATCGGCACGTGGATCGGCATCGCGTACTCGAGCTCGAGGTCGCTCGAGACCGTCGGCCGGCCGCCGAGGACGAGCGCGACGTCGCTCGACGTGCCGCCCATGTCGTAGCTGACGATGTCGGCGAACTCCCCGGGCCGCGCCCCGGCCTGCATCGCCGTCGCCGCGGCGGCGATGACGCCCGACGCCGGCCCCGACATCACGGTCGCCACCGCGTGCTCGGCGACGACGCTCGCCGCCACCGTACCGCCGTTGCCCTGCATGACGAGCAGCTCGCGCGCGAAGCCGCGCGCCGCGAGCTCGCGCTCGAGCCGCTCGATGTAGCGGTGCAGCACCGGCTGGATGGCGGCGTTCACCGCCGCCGTCGTGCCGCGCTCGTACTCGCGGTACTCGGCGACGATGTCGTGGCCGGCGGTGACGAAGCGGTTCGGCCAGATTGCACGCACGATCGCGGCGGCGCGCCGCTCGTGATCCGGGTTGATGTAGCTGTGCAGGAAGTGGACGACGACGCTCTCGGCGCCGCGCGCGAGCAGCTCGTGCGCCGCCGCGGCGACGCCGGCCTCGTCGAGCGGCACGAGTACTTCGCCTTCGGCATCGACGCGCTCGTCGACCTCGAGCCTCAGGTCGCGCGCGATCAGCGGCACGAAGCGGCCGGTCAGGCCGTAGGGCGTCGGCCGCGTCCGCCGGCCGAGCTC
>JBBRFB010000219.1:0-2771 GCA_038225015.1 Burkholderiales bacterium | reverse complement strand
GCCGTAGTGCAGGGTGTGCGTGAGGACGTGGATCTTCGCGTCGCGCCACTCGACGAGCTCGCCATCCATCCAGATCTTTCCGTCGCGGTCGGCCATCGACATGGCGCTCTCCATCGGTCGTCGGGCTGGTGATTCTAGGGTGCGGTCCGTCTCCGAACGCCCCCACAGCGTGGCGGCTTCGTATGACCAGCCGGGATGAAGCCGCCGCCGAACCAGGCGAAGCAACAGCGGCCGGCGCTTCGTATGATGAAGTCGCATGAAGCCGACCTCGACGACCTTCTCTCCGCCCCCGGCGGCAGCGATGTCGCGACCGGGGCCGGCACTACAGAGGTCGCGTTCTCCACTGCGCAGCAGCCGATGACGCCGCTGGAGTTGCAGCTGCTCAGCGAGCCGCGTGTCGTGCGCGACGGTCGGCCGCTGCACATCGGCTCGCGCAAGGCTCTGGCCATACTGGCGGTGGTCGCGCTCGACTCGGGCGCGACGCGCTCGCGGCTGACGGCACTGCTGTGGCCGGAGCTTGACGCCGCTGCTGGCCGGCGCAACCTCCGTCGCGAGCTGTTCCGGCTGCGCGAGCTCGAGGTGCCGATCGACGAGGAGGCCGACGGCCGGCTCTCTCTTGGCGCCAGCGTAGCTGTCGATGTTGCGCGGCCGGCGGCTGCAGGCTCGCTGCCGACGACGACCGGTGCGCCGCTCGACGGTCTCGACGGCGTCGGCAGTGCCGAGCTCGATCTCTGGCTTCAGCGCTGGCGCGAGCGGCTCGCCGCTGAACGCGACGCGGCGCTTGCGCGCGAGGCGCAGGCCAGCGAGATGCGCGGCGATCTGGCCAGGGCGCTGTCGCTGCAAGCGCATCGCTGGGATCAGGATCCTTGCGCTGAGGAGACCGCGATCGAGGTGATGCGGGTGCGCGCCGCACTCGGCAATCGCAGCGGCGCGCTGCGTGACTACCGGCGACTCGCCGAGGCGTTGCGAAAGGAGCTCGGCGTCGACCCGTCGGCGGCGGCCCAAGACTTCGCCGACGAGATGCGCCGGGACCTCACGGCCGACGCCGGTCCGAGAGTCCGGCCCACAGTCAACGCCGGTCTGCGAGTCGATCCGGCGACGACGCAACCGACCGGTTCGGCAGACGACTCGAGCCCGCCCGTCGCGGTGCCGACGATGTCGACACCGGCGCTGCCAGCTGTCGCGCCGTTCGTGCCCCGCCGCCGCGTCGCGGCGCAGATCGAGTCGGCCTGGGCGAACGGCCAGCGCGTCTACCTGCACGGCCCCGCCGGCATCGGCAAGACACGCGTGGCGAGCGAGCTGGCGGCCGCGCGCGGGGCCTGGCTTCGCGTCGCCTGCGAGCCTCAGGATGTGGAACTGCCTTACGCATCGGTCGTTCGACTGCTGCGCGCCCTGCGCGAATCGGCCACCGACGTCGAGCTGCCGGCCTGGGTGCGGCGCGAGCTGTCGCAGCTCATGCCCGAGCTCGGAGAACCGCCGCAGTCGCTCGCCACGGATGAAGCCCGGCAGCGCCTGCTGGCTGCCGCCGCCGAAGCCTGGCGGCTGCTCATGCATGACAACTTCAGCGTGCTCGTGCTCGATGACTGGCACTGGGGCGACGCTGCCAGCGTCGAGCTGTGGTCGCGACTCGACGACAGCGCAGCCGGCTCGGTCGCGTGGATCATTTCGTACCGCAGCGCGCAGCTGCCGCAAGCGGCGCTGGCGCGGCAGCGCGCCGACCTCGACAGCCGGCGGGCCGTCTCCGTCGGCCTCGACGGCATGGCGGCATCGGAGGTGCTTGAACTGACGAAAGCACTGTCGGGCGCTGCCGGTGGCCGACTGTTCTCGCAGCGACTGCACCGCGCCACGGAAGGCAACCCGTTCTTCCTGCTCGAGACGCTGCGCCACCTCTTCGAGCAGGGGCTGCTTACCGCCAACGCCCGCGGCTGGAGCACGCCGTTCGACGACCACACCGAGGACTATGCCGAGCTGCCGGTGCCGACCAGCGTGCGCGACGCCGTCCTGGCCCGCGTGCGAGCCCTCGGGGAAGTTCCGCAGCGCCTCCTCGAGGCGGCCAGCCTGTGCAGCGGCGACATCGAGACGCGGCTGCTGGCGGGCGTTGCGACCGGTATCGCAGACGAGGAGGCGATCGTCACTGCGCTCGAGCATGGCGGCGCTGCGCAGTTGCTGGCCGAGACCCGCAGCGGGTGGCGATTCGCCCACGACCTGGTGCGCCAGTCGCTGGCGCAGAGCCTGTCGCCGGCCCGCCGGCGTTTGCTGCATGAGCGGCTGGCGCGTCGGCTCGAGGAGCTTGCGGCGCCGGCGGGGCTGGTGGCGGCGCAATGGGAGGCCTCCGGTCGTCGGCTCGACGCCGTGCCCTGGCGGATCGCGGCGGCCGAGTCGGCGCTTCGCCTGCACGCGCTTGCCGAGTCGCAGTCGCACTACGGCCAGGCGCTCGACGACGGGGCGGCGGGCGTTGTCGCAGCGCGCATTCACCGCGCCCTGGCGCAGCTGCATCGCCGGCGCGCCGACCGGGCTGCCGTCGACGCGGCCTTCGGTGCGGCCGTCGCGGCCGCTGCCGGCGACCCCGTCGAGGGCGACGCCGAAGTGCTGCGCGTCCAGCTCGACCGTGCGCATCACCTGAGCGCGAGTGATCGGGTCGACGAAGCGCTCGCCTTGCTCGAATCGATGTCGGGCGACCTGCTGCGCGCGCCGCCGGCGCCGCGGGCGCTGGGGCTGACCGCGGTTGGCACGGCGCGGATGGCGCTCGGCCAGCACAACGTTGCGGCACG
>JBBRFB010000218.1:0-2906 GCA_038225015.1 Burkholderiales bacterium | reverse complement strand
TCTGCTCCTCGTAGAGCTCCGGGTGGTTGAGCGCTTCGAAGCGCAGCTTGTCGCAGGCGTCAGAGGCGTTCGAGATGAGCTCGCGGAGAAAGATCTCCTTGTTCGAGTACAGCGAATGGGTGACGAGGTGCAGGATCTGCTTGACCTCGGCCTGGAAGGAAAGCGTCTGTTTGTCCATGGGGAGCGATTGGTGAGCAGGGGAACCGGTGAGAGATGGTGGCCGCGGGCCGCGGTTCAAGGGGCGCGGCCGGGCGGGAGCGGGATGATAGGCGGGCGAACGACAATCGCCGGCGTGAGAACCGTCGCCGCCACCCGCTACGTGACGCCGCTGCGAGAGGGCGGGTCGCTCCCGGCCATCGTCGAGGGCGACGACGACGGCCTCTACGTGCTCAAGTTCCGCGGCGCCGGGCAGGGCCAGAAGGCGCTGATCGCCGAGCTCGTCGCCGGCGAGCTGGCCCGCGCCGCCGGTCTGCCCGTTCCCGAGATCGTGCTCATGACGCTCGACCCCGACCTCGCCCGCACCGAGCCCGACCCCGAGATCCAGGACCTCATCCGGGCCAGTGCCGGCCTCAACCTGGCGCTCGATTACCTGCCCGGCGCGCTGGCTTTCGATCCGATCGGAGAGGCGGTCGAACCCTTGCTCGCCTCGCGCATCGTCTGGTTCGACGCCTACGTCACCAACCTCGACCGGACGGCGCGGAACACCAACCTCCTGCTCTGGCACCGCCGGCTGCAGCTCATCGACCACGGTGCAGCGCTCTACTTCCACCACGCCTGGCCCGACGCCGTCGATCGCAGCGCCGATCCGTTCCCGCTGATCCGCGAGCACGTGCTGCTGCCGTGGGCGAGTGCGATCGCCGAAGCCGACCTGGCGATGACGGCGCTCATCGTCCCGCCCGTCATCGACGCCGTGGTCGCCGATCTGCCGGCGGCCTGGCTCGAGGAAAGCGAGGCCCAGCGGCAGCGTTATTCGCAACACCTGAAGGCTCGGCTCGCGGCGCCGCGCGCCTTCGTCCTGGAGGCGCTCCGTGCCCGATCTGCTGACGTATGACTACGCCATCGTCCGCGTCGTCCCGCGCGTCGAGCGCGGCGAGTTCATCAACGTCGGCGCCATCGTCTCGAGCGACGCCGCGGCCTTCCTCGAAGCGCGGATCGAGCTCGACCGCGACCGCCTGCGGGCGCTCGACCCGGGCATCGACCTGACGGTGGTCGAGGCGGGCCTCGCCGCGATTCCCGCCATCTGCGCCGGAGGGGCCGCGGCCGGCGCCATCGGCCTGCTGCCGTTGCGCGAGCGCTTCCATTGGCTGGTCGCGCCGCGCAGCACCTGCATCCAGACGTCATCGGTGCACACCGGACGCGGCAGCGATCTCCAGGCCGCGCTCGAGATGCTGGTCGAGCGCATGGTGCGCCAGCCACGCGCCTGACGTCCAGGCCGGACGCACGCCGCTCGCACGCCCCACCGCTCATCCGCTCATCGTGTCCACGACTGCCATGCCGACGTCGACGCCCGACCCGCCGTTTCGCCCCATCGTCGACTTGCTTCGCGAGCACGCGGCCAGCCACGGCGAACAGCGCGCGATCGTCGACGCCGAGGCGTCGATCGGCTACGCCGAGCTCGACCGGCTCGTCGACTGCATTGCCGCCAGCCTGCAGCGGGCCGGCCTGGCGCCCGGGGCCACGATCGCGATCTGCGCCGCGAGCTCGATCCGCCATGCCGCCGTCTTCCTCGGCGCGCTGCGCGCCGGTCTCGCCGTCGCACCGCTGGCGCCTTCGGTCACGCCGACCGCGTTCCGCTCGATGCTCGCCGACGCCCGGGCCCGCATTCTCTTCGTCGACGGCGCCGCCGCGGCAGTGCTCGAGGGCGGCGCGATCGACGTGCCGCTCGTTGCCCTCGAGGCCGCCGCACCGGGCGAAGCTTTCGACGCCTGGCTCGCCCCGGCCGGCGCGCGGCCCGAGCCGGTCGCGGTCACGCCGGACATGGCCTTCAACATCATCTATTCGTCAGGCACGACGGGCACGCCGAAAGGCATCGTCCAGCCGCACGGCATGCGCTGGACGCATGTGGCCCGGGCCGCACGCTACGGCTACGGCCCCGACGGCGTGACGCTGCTGGCGACGCCGCTCTACTCGAACACGACGCTGGTCGTGTTCTTCCCGACCCTGGCCTTCGGTGGCACCCTCGTCCTGATGCCGAAGTTCGACGCCGCGGCCTACCTGGCGCTGGCGGCGCGCGAACGCGTCACGCACACCATGCTGGTCCCGGTGCAGTACCAGCGCCTGATGGCGCGAGCCGATTTCGGCACCTACGACCTGTCGTCGTTCCAGACCAAGTTCTGCACCAGCGCGCCCTTCGGTGCGGCGCTGAAGGCCGACGTGCTGGCGCGCTGGCCCGGCGGCCTCGTCGAGTTCTACGGCATGACCGAAGGCGGCGGCACCTGCATCCTGGAAGCGCACGAGCACCCGTCGAAGCTGCACACCGTCGGCCAGCCGGCCGAGGGTCACGACCTGCGCCTGATCGACGAGGAAGGTCGCGAGCTGTCGCCCGGCTCGACCGGTGAGGTCGTCGGCCACTCGGCCGGCATGATGACGGGCTACCACGGCCACCCGGAGAAGACCGCCGAGGCCGAGTGGTTCGACGCCGGTGGCAAGCGCTTCATCCGCACCGGCGACGTCGGCCGCTTCGACGAGGACGGCTTCCTCGTCCTGCTCGACCGCCGCAAGGACATGATCATCAGCGGCGGCTTCAACATCTTCCCGAGCGACCTCGAAGCGGTGTTGCGCGAGCACCCTCCGGTCGCCGATGCGGCGGTCGCGGGTGTGCCGTCGGCTGAGTGGGGCGAGACGCCGGCGGCGTGGGACGTCCGCCGTGCCGGCGTCGACGCCTCCGACCAGACGCACGCCGACAC
>JBBRFB010000217.1:0-2931 GCA_038225015.1 Burkholderiales bacterium | reverse complement strand
TTCAAGCCGTTCATCTTCTCGCGCCTCGAAGCCATGGGCATCGCGACGACGATCAAGGCGGCGAAGAAGGAAGTCGAGTCCGGCACGCCGGTGGTCTGGGACATCCTGGAAGAGGTCATCAAGGAGCACCCGGTCCTGTTGAACCGGGCGCCGACCCTGCACCGCCTGGGCATCCAGGCGTTCGAGCCGGTGCTGATCGAAGGCAAGGCGATCCAGCTGCACCCGCTCGTCTGCGCGGCGTTCAACGCCGACTTCGACGGCGACCAGATGGCCGTGCACATCCCGCTCTCGATCGAGGCGCAGATGGAAGCCCGCACGCTGATGCTGGCGTCGAACAACATCCTGTTCCCGGCCAACGGCGAGCCCTCGATCGTGCCGTCGCAGGACGTGGTGCTGGGCCTGTACTACGCCACGCGCGAGCGCATCAACGGCAAGGGCGAGGGAATCATCTTCTCCGACGTCGCCGAGGTGCAGCGCGCGCTCGACAACGAGCAGGTCGAGGTCACGGCGAAGATCGCCGTGCGCCTCACCGAGTACGAGAAGGACAAGGACTCGGGCGAGTTCACGCCGGTGACCAAGCTCGTCGACACCACCGTCGGCCGGGCACTCCTCTCCGAAATCCTGCCCAAGGGTCTCGCCTTCTCGAACCTGAACAAGGCTCTGAAGAAGAAGGAGATCTCGCGCCTCATCAACGTGTCGTTCCGCAAGTGCGGCCTGAAGGAGACGGTCGTCTTTGCCGACAAGCTTCTGCAGGCGGGCTTCCGCCTGGCGACGCGCGCCGGCATCTCGATCTGCATCGACGACATGCTGGTGCCGAAGGAAAAGCCCGGCCTCATCGAGCGCGCCGAGAAGGAAGTCAAGGAGATCGAGCAGCAGTACGTCTCGGGCCTCGTGACTTCGGGCGAGCGCTACAACAAGGTGGTCGACATCTGGGGCAAGACCGGCGACGAGGTGGGCAAGGTCATGATGGCCCAGCTCTCCAAGCAGAAGGTCGAGGACCGCCACGGCAAGATGGTCGACCAGGAGTCGTTCAACTCCATCTACATGATGGCCGACTCGGGCGCGCGCGGCTCCGCCGCGCAGATCCGCCAGCTCGCCGGCATGCGCGGCCTGATGGCCAAGCCTGACGGTTCGATCATCGAGACGCCGATCACGGCGAACTTCCGCGAGGGCCTCAACGTCCTGCAGTACTTCATCTCGACACACGGCGCCCGCAAGGGCCTGGCCGACACCGCGCTGAAGACCGCCAACTCGGGCTACCTGACGCGCCGACTCGTCGACGTGACCCAGGATCTCGTGGTGATCGAGGAAGACTGCGGCACCATGAACGGCCTCAACATGCGTGCGCTGGTCGAAGGCGGCGAGGTCATCGAGAGCCTGCGCGACCGCGTGCTCGGCCGGGTCGCGGCCATCGACGTGCCGCATCCGGAATCGCAGGAAACCCTGCTACCTGCGGGCGAAATGCTCGACGAGGACATGCTCGACATCCTCGAGGCCGCCGCCGTCGACGAGGTCAAGGTGCGCACGGCGCTCACCTGCGGCACGCGCTTCGGCATCTGCGCCAAGTGCTACGGCCGCGACCTCGGTCGCGGCGGCCTGATCAACGTCGGCGAGGCCATCGGCGTCATCGCCGCCCAGTCGATCGGCGAGCCGGGCACGCAGCTGACGATGCGCACGTTCCACATCGGCGGCGCGGCATCGCGCGCGGCGGTGGCGTCGAGCGTCGAGGCCAAGAGCGAGGGCACGGTCGGCTTCAACCCGACGATGCGCTACGTGACCAACGGCAAGGGCGATCTCGTCGTGATCGCGCGTTCCGGCGAAATCATCATTACCGACTCGCACGGCCGCGAACGCGAACGCCACAAGGTGCCGTACGGCGCGCTGCTGGCCGTCAAGGCCGACCAGAGCGTCAAGGCGGGCACGCCGCTGGCGAACTGGGACCCGCTGACGCGACCGATCATCACGGAGTTCGCGGGTCGCGCGAGGTTCGAGAACGTCGAAGAAGGCGTCACGGTCGCCAAGCAGCTCGACGAGGTCACGGGCCTGTCGACGCTGGTCGTCATCGATCCGAAGCGGCGCGGCGCGGCCAAGGTGGTCCGGCCGCAGGTCAAGCTGCTCGACGAAGCCGGCAACGAAGTGAAGATCCCCGGCACCGATCACTCGGTGACGATCGGCTTCCCGATCGGCTCGCTGGTGCAGATCCGCGACGGCCAGGACCTGAAGCCGGGCGAAGTGCTGGCCCGGATCCCGGTCGAAGGCCAGAAGACGCGCGACATCACGGGCGGCCTGCCGCGCGTGG
This sequence comes from Burkholderiales bacterium, assembly GCA_038225015.1. Classification (GTDB taxonomy): domain Bacteria; phylum Pseudomonadota; class Gammaproteobacteria; order Burkholderiales; family Burkholderiaceae_C; genus Schlegelella_A. The sequence goes on along the minus strand of JBBRFB010000217.1, from coordinate 632 downwards.
CCGAGCTCTTCGAAGCCCGCACGCCGAAGGACAAGGGCACGCTCGCCGAGATGACGGGCACGGTCTCGTTCGGCAAGGAGACCAAGGGCAAGGTGCGGCTGCAGATCACCGATCCGGAAGGCAAGGTCTACGAGGAGCTGGTGCCGAAGGAGAAGAACATCGTCGTTCACGAAGGCCAGGTCGTGAACAAGGGCGAGTCGGTGGTCGACGGTCCGGCCGATCCGCAGGACATCCTTCGCCTGCTCGGCATGGAGGAGCTGGCGCGCTACATCGTCGACGAGGTGCAGGACGTGTACCGCCTGCAGGGCGTGAAGATCAACGACAAGCACATCGAGGTGATCGTTCGCCAGATGCTGCGGCGCGTTCAGATCACCAACCCGGGCGACACGAGCTACATCCTCAACGAGCAGGTCGAGCGCTCGGAGCTGCTGGGCAAGAACGACAAGGCGATCGCCGAAGGCAAGCTGCCGGCGATCCACGCCGACGTGCTGCTCGGCATCACCAAGGCGTCGCTGTCCACCGACAGCTTCATCTCGGCGGCCTCGTTCCAGGAGACGACGCGCGTCCTGACCGAGGCGGCGATCATGGGCAAGCGCGACGAGCTTCGCGGGCTGAAGGAAAACGTCATCGTC
>JBBRFB010000216.1:0-2969 GCA_038225015.1 Burkholderiales bacterium | reverse complement strand
CACTGGCGAGCCGCTGCGGGCTCGTCTCGCGCTGTCGCAGCGGATCCGCGACTTCGCGGTCAGCGAGCTCGGCGAGCCCGACAACGCGAGCTATCGCCGCTACGCCGACCTGAAGCGGCCAGCGGCGGTCTGGAACGTCGTTGCCGCGCCCGAACTCTCGCTGACGCCGAAGACGTGGTGCTTCGCCGTCGTCGGCTGCGTCGGCTACCGGGGCTACTACGAGCGCGCGGCCGCCGATGCCTTCGCCGCGCCGCTGCGCGCCGAGGGCCTCGACGTCTCGGTCTACCCGGTGCCGGCCTATTCGACGCTGGGCCGCCTGCCGGCGGTCGACTGGCTGGCCGACCCGCTCCTCAACACCTTCATCGACTACCCGGAAGGCGAGCTGGCCCGGCTCGTCTTCCACGAGCTCGCGCACCAGGTCGCCTTCGCGCCCGGCGACACCCAGTTCAACGAGTCGTTCGCGAGCGCGGTCGAGAAGATCGGCGCCGAGCGCTGGCTCGCCGGGCGTGCCGGCGCCGAGGCACGCGCCGAGTACGTGCGCGTCGAGGGCCGGCGCCGCGACTTCCGCGAGCTGACGATGCGCACCCGGGCCGCGCTCGCGGCGCTCTACGCCAGCACCGCGAGCGACGCCGGCAAGCGCCAGGGCAAGGCCGACCTGTTCGCGCGCATGCGCGCCGAGCACGCGGCGATGAAGGCGGGCCGTTGGCAGGGCTACGCCGGCTACGACGGCTGGTTCGCGCGCGCCAACAACGCCTCGCTCAGCGTGCTCTCGGCCTACGACGCGCTGGTGCCGCAGTTCGAGCGCCTCTTCGAGCGCGAGGGCCGCGACTTCGCCCGCTTCTATGCCGAGGTCAGGCGGCTGGCGGCGCTGCCGATGGCCGAGCGGCGCCGGGCCCTGGCCGGATAGTTCCCGTCGGCGGGTGGGGAAGGTGACTTCCCGCGGCGTCGACAGGCCCTACAGTCGCGCCGACAGGAGAGCCCGCCATGCCCGACATCCACATCCGCCGCGAGCACGGCCTCGGCCTCGCCAAGGCGCGCAAGATCGCCTGGCGCTGGGCCGAGACGGTCGAGGAGAAGTTCGCCATGGCGTGCACCGTCGTCGAGGGCAAGACCGGCGACGTCGTCGAGTTCACGCGCGCCGGCGTCGACGGCCAGCTCGTCGTCGACGCCGACTCGTTCGACCTGACGGCGCGCCTCGGCTTCCTGCTCGGCGCTTTCAGTGCCAGGATCGAGGCCGAGATCGAGCAGCACCTCGATGCCCTGCTCGGCGGCGCCGCGAAGGCGGCAACCAAGAAGAGGGGACGGCGCGCTACTTGAGCGACTCGACGAGGTCGACGTAGTCCTGCATCGCCTCGTCGGCCGACTTGCCGGCCAGCCCGTTCCAGGCGTCCCACTTGGCGCGCCCGACCATGTCGCCGAAGCCGGGGCGCTTGCCGTCGGCGTCGCCGCCCGAGGCCTGCTTGTAGAGCGCATAGAGCTTCAGCAGCGTCATGTTGTCGGGCTTTTCGGGCAGGCTCTTCGAGTCCGCCACCGCCTGTTCGAACTGCGCCTTGAGATCGGCCATGTCTCGTCTCCAAAAGTGGATCGGGTGAAGTCGCGATTGACGCCGGCCATGTTACCCAGCATCTTCGGTTCCCCTCAGCCACGGCGCGAAACGCCGAACCCGATGCCCGTCGCCCGTGAGCGCATGTCGCGTGTCGATACCGCCTGGCTGCGGATGGACAACGACGTCAACCTGATGATGATCGTCGGCGTCTGGCTGCTGCATCCGGCCGTGGCCTACGAGACGCTTTGCCGGCGGGTCGAGGACAAGTTGCTCAAGTACGGGCGCTTCGGCTGCACCGTGGCGCACGATGCCGCTGGCGCGCACTGGCTGCCCGATGCCGACTTCGACGTCCGGCGCCACGTCGTTCGCGAGAAGCTCGCGCCGGCGCGCGGCCAGAGCGAGCGCGCGGCGCTGCAGGAGCGCGTCGCGGCGCTGGCCAGCGAGCCGCTCGACCCCGGGCGCCCGCTCTGGCAGTTCCACCTGATCGAGCGCTACGACGGCGGCAGCGCCCTCATCGCCCGCATTCACCACTGCATCGGCGACGGCATCGCACTGATCTCGGTGATGTTGTCGATCACCGACGGCGGCAGCGACCCGCCGGCCGCGCCGCGGCGCGCCGCCACCGCGGCCGAGAGCGAGTCCGACTGGCTGGCCGAGGCCGTGCTGCGCCCGCTCGGCGGCCTGTCGGCGAAGGCCGCCGGGCTCGTCGAGGCGAGCATCGCCCGCTCGCTCGACCTGCTCGCGAATCCGCACCAGGGCGTCGCCGGAACGATCGACCAGGCCCGCCTCGTCGGCAAGGTGATGGGCGACGTGGCAGCGATGGCGCTCATGAGCGACGACTCGCCGACGAAGCTGAAGGGCCGCCCCGCGGGCAAGAAGCGGGTCGCCTGGGGCGAGCCGATCCCGCTCGACCGCGTGAAGGCGATCGGCAAGGCGCTCGGCTGCTCGGTCAACGACGTGCTGCTGGCGAGCGTCGCCGGCGCCATCGGCGCCTGGCTGCGCAGCGAGGGCGACGATCCGGCCGGCAAGGAGATCCGTGCCATGGTGCCGGTGAACCTGCGCCCGCTCGAAGACGCCTGGAAGCTCGGCAACCGCTTCGGCCTGGCGCCGCTAGTGCTGCCGATCGGCATCGACAACCCGGTCGGGCGCGTGTACGCCGTGCGCGCTCGCATGAACGAGCTGAAGGCGAGCTACCAGCCCGTGCTCGCGTTCGCGGTGCTCGCCGTGGCGGGCCTGATGATCAAGCCGGTGCAGGACGCCATCCTCGGCCTCTTCGCCAGGAAGGCGACCGCCGTCATGACCAACGTGCCGGGGCCGGCGGTGCCGCTCAGGCTTTGTGGATCGACGCTGAAGCAGACCATGTTCTGGGTGCCGGCGTCGGGCGACATCGGCGTCGGCGTCAGCATCCTCTCGTACGCCGGCG
>JBBRFB010000215.1:0-2983 GCA_038225015.1 Burkholderiales bacterium | reverse complement strand
CTTCGCGACGCGTTGCGCGAGGCGCAGCGCGAGCACCCGAACATCGAGATGGTCGGGCTCGGCCAGGATTTCTCGGCGGCCCTCGACCTTCCCCGTGACCTCGACGCCGGCACGCGGCCGGTGTTCTTCTACCCCGGCTCGAGCATCGGCAACTTCACGCCGGCCGAGGCGCTCGTGTTCCTGCGCCGCGTCCGCGCGCGCGCCGCCGGCGGTGGCCTGCTGATCGGGGTCGACCTCGTCAAGCCGCGCCCGGTGCTCGAGGCGGCCTACGACGACGCTCTCGGCGTCACCGCGGCGTTCAACCGCAACGCCTTGCGCCACCTGAACCGCCTGATCGGCAGCGACTTCGAGCCGCGCCAGTGGCGCCACGTGGCCTTCTTCGACGACGCCCGGTCACGCATCGAGATGCATCTCGAAGCGCTCGAGCCGCTCGTCGTCGCCTGGCCGGGCGGCACGCGCCGGTTCGCGGCCGGCGAGCGCATCCATACCGAGAACTCGTGCAAGTACACGCCCGCGGGCTTCGCGTCGCTGCTCGAGGAGTCGGGCTTCGCTGCGCCTCGCCGCTGGACAGACGCCAATGGCTGGTTCGCCGTCTTCTGGGCCGACGCCCGCGACTGAGCTTCGTCGCGTCAGCCCGTGTGTCGCCGGCTCAGTGCCCGGCGACGAACTTCAGCCAGCGACCGCGCGATGCCCGCCAGGCGGCGGCGTTGCCACCGACGTGCACGCCGCGACCCGGATGCACGCCGTTCGGCACGTCCTTGCGCACGCGCACCGGCTGGTCGGAGTCGAAGCCGTGGTAGGCGCCGGCATAGGTCTCGAGCTCGACGTTCGCCCCGCCCTTCCCGGCCAGGCTGCGGCACGGCCCGGGCGCCGTCCAGTCGTCGAGCTGGCCGACGAGAACGAGAATCGGCGCGACCGGCTCGTAGCCGCGCCGGAGCTCGGCCTCGCAGCCGGGATAGAAGGCGATCGCGAAGGCGGGCTGGACCTGCGCGGCGGCGACGTCACGATGGCGCAGGTTGGTCGCGGCGAGCACCGTGCTGCCGCCGTTCGACCAGCCCATGAGCCCGATCCGCTTCGCGTCGACATCGCTGCGCTGGGCCAGATAGGCGACGGCGCCGATGGCGTCGAGCCGACGATTCGCCTGGGTGACGCGCCGGCTGCCCAGGCGCTGGGTGCAGAGCTCGGTCTCGTAGCGCGGCGACAGGGAATCGACGATCAGCGCGTGCACGCCGGCCCGGTTGAGCAATGCCGCGTAGTCGAGATAGCGCTTGGCGAGAATGCCGCGCCGGTCGACCACGCCGCCGCAGCCGTGAAAGAGCGCCACCGCCGGGGCGGGCTTGGTGACGCGCGGCGCGGCAAACCAGTAGCCGGTGAGGACCACAGGCGCACCCGGGTCGCCGTCGAGGCTCGGGAAGGAGACGTGCTGCTGCGCCGCGGCACCGTCGGCGAGCAGCCACGACGCCGCCAGCACGACGACGGCGGCGAGGCGTCGCCACACGCGATGGCGCGCGACGTGGCGGTGCGGCGAGGTCACCGCCGCACGTCGTAGTGGAAGAAGGCCTCGTCGCCCTCGACCTCGGCCGAACGCAGGCGCAGCCGCGTCGCCCCCGCCAGGTCGAAGCCGGCACCGTCGGCCAGCGTCGGCGCCTGGCCACCGACGACGAGCGGACACACGGTCACGAACATCTCGTCGATCGCGCCGGCGGCGAGGAACTGGAACAGCAGGTCGCCGCCGGCCTCGACCAGCAGGTGCTCGACGCCGCGGCGTTCGAGCTGGGCCAGCATCCAGCTGACCGGAATGTCGGCGCCCTCGCCGGCCCAGCGCTCGATCTCGGCCGGCGCCGGTCGCCCGCCGGCGTCGGCGCAGGCCAGCAGCAGCGGGCGAATGGCCGGCTCGGCGAAGAAGTCGGAGTCGAGCGGAATGTCGAGGCTGCGGCTGACGACGACGTTCCAGGGCCGGCCGCGCAGGCGTCGGCGATCGTCGCCCTCGGGCAGCGCGGCGTGCGGCCAGTTGCGAAACGTCGCCCCGCCGACCAGCACCGCATCCGCATCGGCGCGCAGACGGCTCATGCGGGCGTGGTCGCGTGCCGTGCCGAAGAACGCCGAGCGCCTTTCGCGGGTATTGATCCGCCCGTCGAGCGAGATGGCGGCGTTGCTGACGACCTTCATCCGCCGCGGCTGCGGGTGATCTGCACACCGGCCCACTCGAGGCCCTGCACCGGCGGGCGCTTGCGCACGCTGATGGTCACGTGGTCGACCAGTTCGTTGCGCAGGGCGACTTCGGCGAGCGTTTCGGCCACCCGCTCGATGAGCAGGAATTCCTTGCCCTGGACGGCGTCGATGAGGTCCGCCGCCAGCCGGTAGTCGACGGTGCGCTCGAGATCGTCGGCGAGACCGGCGTCGCGCAGCAACGGGCAGTAGAGGCGAACCTCGACCCGCAGCGATTGCGGTGTCGCCCGCTCGGGATCGGTGCAGCCGACCCGGCACGGCACCTCGAGCCCTTCGAGAAAGAGCATGTCCATTCAGTGTGCTTTCGGGCGTCGCCGCATCAGAGCCTGTCCTCGACCCAGCCGCGCACCGAGGCCAGCGCCTCGTCGAGGCGCGTCGCGTCGCTGCCACCGGCCATCGCCATGTCGGCCTTGCCGCCGCCCTTGCCGCCGACCTGGCCGGCGACGAAGTTCACGAGTTCTCCGGCCTTGACCCGCGAGGTGCTGTCGGCGGTGACGCCGGCGGCCAGCTGCACCCGGCCGCCCTCGACCGCGGCGAGGACGACGACGGCCGTCTTCAGCTTGTCCTTGATGCGGTCGAGCGTGTCGCGCAACGCCTTCGCGTCGGCGCCGTCGAGCCGCGCGGCGAGCACCTTGAGGCCCTTCACGTCGACCGCCTGTGCCGTCAGGTCGCCGCCCTGCGACGTCGCCAGCCGGCCTTTCAGGGTGGCCAGCTCCTTCTCGAGCCCGCGCACGTGCTCGAGCACCTGGGCCAG
>JBBRFB010000214.1:0-3009 GCA_038225015.1 Burkholderiales bacterium | reverse complement strand
CTTCCGGCGTGTCCTTGAAACGCTCGAGCGCGATCTGCTCGGCCTGCATCACGTTGCCCTTCGCGATGGCCATGGCCAGGGCAAAGCGGGTGAAGCGGATGCCGGGGGGCAGGTTCGCCTTCACGGTGATGCGCGGCGTGGTCACCGCCGACGTGGTGCCGGGGACGTCGGTCGCGCCTTCACCGCGGCCGGTGGCGGTCGTGACCGGCACGGCGCGCTCGACCATTGCCTTCTCGGTTTCGCGCAGCACGACCAGGTGCTCCTCGATCGCCTTGATGTCGGCGAGGTGCTCCTTGCGCTTCTCGGTCTCGTGCTCGTCGAGGGTGCGGCCCTCTTCGATGGACTTGGTGACGATCTCGAGGGCGCCGTCCTGGGCGGCCTTGAGCTTGGCGACGTACAGAGCGATTTGCTCGAGGAGACTGACGTTCATGATGGAGATTCCTTCTGCGATTGGGAGTTACTTGAGGTAGACGACGCCTTTGCGTCGCTGATCTCCCGATGCGCCGGGAAGGTTGCCGGAGGTGCCGCCGGCGCGGGGGTCGAGTCGAACGATGTGCCTGCCCGCGGTGCCAAACGAGGCGCGGAGCAAGGCCTGATCGGCCGACTTGATTGCGTTGATCGAGCAGTCCGCGTTCGCGGGGATGGTCACAGCGCTGAGCTCGTGCCACGCCCACTTCAGGTAGCGGTAGCCGTAGGTGCCTTCGATGCGCGCGGACTCGATCGGGCTGAAGCCGATCGACAAGCCGCGCACGAGCTTCGCGAGCATCGTGTCCCAGGCCTCGTCGAGGCGGTCCTTCAGCTTGCCGGGCTTGTCGAATGCGGTGACCTCACCCTTGATGTCGATACCCGAGGTGGTGATCTTGGCGGCCGTGACCCAGCCGATCGGCTCGCGGCTGTTGTGCTGCCAGAGCAGCGGGATGGGCAGCTTGAACTCCGCACCCTTCGGCTCGACGATGTCGCCCATCCGGTCGGTCGAAGGCGTGCTGGCGATGCCAGAGAAGAGGCGCTTGCCGCTCTCTTCTTCGACGGCCTTGATCTCGATGGTGGAGTACGCACGTTCCATGATGGGTCAGCCTATGAAGAAGAGTTGATGCGCCGCCTGCGGCGACTCGGGGTTCAGCGCCATCAGCGTGTTCGCGTTGAACGTCGCCATCAGCGGGTCGATCTTTGCGGCGCCCGACACCTGTTTGGTGATCGACACCGCGTTGCCCTGCGGCACGATCCGTGCGTTGCCGACGCACCAGGACATGAGGCGGCTGTCGCCATGGACGAACTCGCCGCCGGCGACCTTTCGCTCGGTCTGCTTGATCGCGGCGTTCAGCCGCCAGCCCTGCGAGATCGCCTTGATCTGGTCCAGCGTGAAGCCGCGGCCGTCCTTCTTCGACATCAGCTCGTCGAGGATGTCGCCGATGCCGGCAGCGTCCACGCCGATCGCTTCCTTCTCTGGCAGCAGCTGCGCGGCGCGGAGCCGATCGCAGATGTCCGCCACCGCGATGACATCGTCGCCCGGTAGGTCGACGATGGTTAGGTCGCCATCCTTCTCGAAGTCGAGCAGCACACTGGCGATGGCCTTGCGCCGTTCGAGCACGATCTGGTGCGCCCAGGCATGTGCCCAGTGCAGCCAGCGACGCGTCTCTCGCTCGCGCCCGACCACCGCCACACCGAGCAGGTCGTCCAGGCCACCGCCGTCGATGCCGACTACCGCGACTTCGCATCGCCCGATCAGGGCCTCAAGCGTCAGCAGCGGATCGCCGCAGCGCTCCCAGAAGTCTGCGCCGGCCCAGCGATCCGCGCGCAGCGCCGTGCCGATCTGTACGTTGAGGTGCTTCGCCAGGAAGCCGCGAACCGACTCCTCGCTCGTGTTCTGCGCCTGGACCAGGTCGTCGAGCAGCGTCTCCTCGTCGACCGAAGCACCCAGGTTCGGGTTCGTGACGTAGAAGTTCTTCGGCTCGAGGTGCGCGCCGGCCTCGAGCATCGCCTCGGGGAACTCGTAGATCAGCGGCAGGAATCGCGGTGCGAGGATCCTGCCGTCGCGGACCTCGCGGGCGTACTGCAGCTTCTGGGAAAACACGCCGGCCGGCGGCGTGTCCGACTGGGTGGAGGACCAGATGACGAAACCCTCCGGCCGCGACATCTTGCCGCCGGTCGCCTCGCGAAACATGTTCTCGGCGTTCGGGTTCTTGCCGAAAAGCCAGAGCTCGTCGATGAAGACACCGGTGCCCTTCTTCCCGCCGACCGTCTCGCTGTCGGCGGCGACAACCTTCAGCTTTGCGCCCGTCGTACGGTGCCTGATCGTGCGCAGGTGCGGCTGGACCTGGAACAGGTCGTTGAGCTCCTCGTCGGCCTTGATCATGGCCTGCGCCGGGTCGAACGAGTTGTTGGCAATCTCGACGGTCGGGGCCAGGATGTAGAACTCGGCCTCCTGGCGCCAGTTGCGGATGAGGGCCGTGACCATGATGGCAGCCGCGTCCATCGACTTGCCGTTCTTCTTCGACACCAGCAGGAAGAACTCGCGGATCAGCCGACGCCCGGCGTCCGCGTCGTAGGCGCCGAAGATGGCGGAGACGAAGTCGGTGACCCACGGTCGGGAGAGCTCGCCCATCGTCGCGCCGGCGTCAACCATCTGCAGCGCGTTGAACACCTCGAGCGCCGCGCCAGCCTCCTTCGGAAACAGCGGCTTGAACGGGATCAGCGATTCCCGGGCGACGATCCGGCGCTCCCAATCCGGGCAGGCCGTCGACCAGGTCGGCGCCGCCGGCGGGCGGGCCTTTGCCTTCTTCACTTCACGGCGCGCAGCTTAGGCGGCGCCGCCGGCGCGAACTTGCCGGTGCCGGCCTGGGCCGCTGCGCGCTGACGCGCAGGCTTGATCCCGCCGTCATCGATCCTCTGGTGCTCGTACTGCGCCAAGGTGATCGCGGCCCGGACCTTGACCAGCATGTCTGCCTTGGAGTCGTTGATGACGGCCCGGAGGAAGCTCAGCGAATCGTGCTCGGTCGCCGGCGGGTTCGA
>JBBRFB010000213.1:0-3037 GCA_038225015.1 Burkholderiales bacterium | reverse complement strand
GGCGACCTCGGCGACGAAGATCGTGTAGTCGGCGGTGACGAACGGCTGGTTCTCGTACGACAGCACAGTATGCATGGCGTGGCCGGCCTCGTGGGCCAGCGTGAACGCCGCGTCGAGGGTGTCGTTGTAGTTCATCAGCAGGTACGGGCCGACGCCGTACACGCCGGCGCTGTAGGCACCGCTGCGCTTGCCCTCGTTCTCGTACACGTCGATCCGGCCGCCCGACACGAAGCGGCGGTACTTGGCCACGTAGTCTTCGCCGAGCGGCGCCACCGAGGCGAGGGCCAGCGCCCGCGCATCCTCGTAGGGGTAGGCCTTGTCGCTGCGGTACACGGGCACGAAGCCGTCGTAGAGGTGGTAGCTCGGCAGGCCCAGCAGCTTCTGGCGCAGCCGCGCATAGCGCTGCAGCGGCGCCGTGCCGGCAAGCGTGGCATCGATCAGGTTCTCGACGACGGCGGGCGGGACGGCGTTGCCGTCGAGGGCGGCCGCCAGCGTGCTGTCGAAGTTGCGCGCCTGGGCGAGGAACCAGTCGCGCTGCAGCAGGCCGCTGTAGATCGCGCCGTAGGTGTTCGCGGTGGCGCCGTAGGTGCCCACATGGGCGGCCGCCGCCCGGCCGCGCTCGGCCTGGCTCGGGTTGCCTTCGAGCAGGGCGCCGTAGTTGCCCGGCGTCAGCACGACCTCGTTGCCGTCGGCCAGCCGCAGGGCCGGGAACTTGATGTCGGAGGTGCTGAGCTCCTGGTAGATCGTGGCCGGGGCCGCATTGAACTGGGTCGAGAGCGACAGCAGCCGCTCGCCCTTGTCGTCGAGCACATGCGCCTGGCGCCGGTAGTTGTCGAGGATGGTGAAGCGGTAGGGCGCGAGGGCCGGGGTCTTCGCGATCCAGCCTGACATGGTCGCTTCGGGAATCTTCAGCAACTCGGGCGTGAACCATGCCGAGGCGGTCTCGAACCTGGCGAAGGCCGCGCCCACGCGCTGGAAGCGGCCGGCCACGGCCTGGTCTCTGGTGTCGACGTCGCGCTGCAGCTGCGGGTAGCGGTAGAGCCGGTACTGGAGCTTGCCGATGTCGTCGTACGCCTGGTAGGCCTTGAGCACCTGCGCCGGACCCTGCGCCAGCGTGCCCTTCAGCGTCACGAAAGTCGCCATCCGGGCGTCCATCTCCTTCATGCCCTCTTCCCAGGCGGCCCAGTTCGGGTAGATGGCGGAGAAGTCCCAGCGAAACTCGGCCGGGATCTCCGCGCGATGGCGGGTGGTGGGCTTGGCGGCGATGGCGACGGTGGATAAGGCGGCGGCGCACAGGGCGCCGGTCAGGGCGAGAGACATCTTCATGAGGGTGGGTCCGGGCGCCTGCGGCGCGGGTTGGCTGACCTGGGAGTGTCCGGGCTCGACAGGGTTCGGGTCAACCCGGAGTTCCCGTCGGTCGATGCGTTCGGCGCGAGTCCCGGCGGGTCGCGAGCGAAGGCGGGCGGCCCGACGGGGGGATGGCGCCCACCCCGGCGCAGCGCCATCCTGTGCCGTTGTCCCACCGGATGGAGAGCCCCGTGCGAAACAGCGAATCCGACCTTTTCCAGACGCTCGCGCGCCAGGCTCGCGCCATCGCGCTCGTCGATGGGTGGCGCGGCGCGGCCCGCGTCGCCGAACTGGCGACCGAGCTGTCGAACGAATTGCCGCGACTGTCGCCGGCGGAAAAGGCGCGGCGGGTCGCGGCCATCGATCGCATGCTGGGCATCGTGCCGTTCACCGAAGGAGGTAGCCAGCCGGTACGGCCGGTCTGGCGTGCCGCCGGACGAACCGGGCTGCTCGACGATCAGTAGATCTCGGGTTCGGCGGTCGGCCCGGGGCGCACGAGGATGTCGAAATCGCAGCCCGCATCGGCTTGCAGCACGTGCTGCGCATGCAGCGCGCCGAAGCCGCGCTGGTAGCGTGGCGGTGGCTGCCGCCAGGCGGCGCGACGCCGCGCCAGCTCGGCGTCGTCGACATGCAGGTGAAGGCGTCGGGCATCGACATCGATCTCGATCGCGTCGCCCTCGCGCACCAGGGCGAGCGGGCCGCCGATGAATGATTCGGGCGCGACGTGCAGGACGCAGGCACCGAAGCTCGTGCCGCTCATCCGGCAGTCGCTGATGCGCAGCATGTCGCGCACGCCCTGCTGAAGCAGCTTCTTCGGGATCGGCAACTGGCCCCACTCCGGCATGCCGGGGCCGCCGAGCGGGCCGGCGTTCTTCAGGACCAGCACGCTGTCGGCATCGACCACGAGGTCGGGGTCGTCGATGCGCGCCTGCAGCTCGGCGTAGTTCTCGAACACGACCGCCCTGCCCGTGTGCTTGCGCAAGTGCGGCTCGGCGGCGGCCGGCTTGATGACCGCGCCGTCGGGCGCGAGATTGCCGCGCAGCACGGCGAGGCTGCCTTCGGCGACGAGGGGCCGGTCGAGCGGCAGGATGACGTCGTCGTCGATGACCCTGGCGCCGGCGATGTTCTCGCCGAGCGATCGGCCATTGACCGTCAGGCAATCGAGCGCCAGGCGGTCGCCGAGGCGATGCAGCAGCGCCGGCAGGCCGCCGGCATAGTAGAAGTCTTCCATCAGGTACTTGCCCGCCGGCCTCAGGTTGGCGATGAGCGGGGTGCTGCGCGCGATGGCGTCGAAACGCTCGAGGTCGAGCGGCACGCCGGCGCGGCGCGCCATCGCGATCAGGTGGACGAGCGCGTTGGTCGAGCCGCCGAGCGCGAGCACCGCGGTGACGGCGTTGTCGAAGGCGGCCGCGGTGAGGATGGCCGAGGGACGCAGGTCGGTCCACACCATCTCGACGATGCGCTTGCCGCAGGCGGCCGCCATCAGCGCGTGGCGGGAGTCGGGTGCCGGGATCGACGCCGCGCCGGGCAGCGTCAGGCCCATCGCTTCGGCGGCGCTGGTCATCGTCGAGGCCGTGCCCATCGTCATGCAGTGCCCCGCCGAGCGCGCGATTCCCGACAGGACGCCCTCCCACTGCGCGATCGGCAGCGTCCCCGCGCGCACCTCGGCCCAGTGCTTGAACATGTCGGA
>JBBRFB010000212.1:0-3071 GCA_038225015.1 Burkholderiales bacterium | reverse complement strand
GTGCAGCCGCGGCAGTCGGATCGTTTCCGGGATGCGAAGAACTGCGTCCCCTCCAGCCGCGATGCGCGCTGGTTACTGCGAAGGACGGATAGGTCGAGTGCACGAGTCAGCGAAGGCTCACAAAAAAGAAGTCATAAGATGCTAGGCTCGTTTCTTTTGACTGGTTGCTGGCCTTATGTCGAATATTGCATCTGTTCTGAAAGACGAATTCGCCCGTATCGCTCGAAAGGAGATTCGACGCGAAACCGCAGCCTTGAAGAAGGCGTCGGCAACCTACCGTTCCGAGATTGCGGCCTTGAAGCGCCGGCTGCTCGACGTCGAGCGCAAACTTGCGCGCGCTGGGCGGCGAGCGGAGCCTTCTGCACGAGCTGCCGCGAAGGAAGATTCGGTCTCGCAAGGCACCCGCTTCAGCGCCAAGAGCATGGCCTCCCAACGACGGCGCCTGGGCTTGTCGGCGGCCGAATGCGGACTTCTCATCGGTGCCTCGGCGCAGTCGATCTACAACTGGGAAGAGGGCAAGGCGCGTCCGCGTGCCCGGCACCTGCCGGCGATCTTTGCGCTCAGAAGCCTGGGTCGCCGGGAAGCGACCGAGATCGTGGAGAACCGGCAGGCGGCCTAGGCACTGCGGGCGGGATGACGTAGCCCCGGGCCTCAGCGCTTTCTGGCCACGTCGAGCACCGACACCGGCGGCGCCTGCTGCTCCACGAGACACGCACGACGCTCAGCGCCTCTGCGGCGTCAGCATCGCTGAGTCGATCCTGAACGGCGGCATCCCGAACGGTCGAGGGTTGCCCGCGGTGCTGGGCGAAAGCCGCTTTCGAGCCCGATGTGGACGAGGTTCGCGGTCGAGCGCATCACCACCGCGCCCAGGCCGTCGCGCAGAGAAAATAAGGTCGAGGAGGTCTGCATGAACACCGTGTCCACCCAGGATTTCAGCTTCGCCGAACTCGAGCGCTGGCTCGACGAGCGCCGCGTCACCGAGATCGAGTGCCTGGTGCCCGACCTGACGGGCGTGGCGCGCGGCAAGATCCTGCCTCGCGAAAAGTTCACCGAGGACCGCGGCATGCGGCTGCCGCAGGGCGTCGTCGCGATGGGCGTGACCGGCGAGTTCCCGACGCACGGACCCTACTACGACGTCATCAGCCCGAACGACTCCGACATGCACCTGCGCGCCGACCCGACCACCGTGCGCATCGTGCCCTGGGCGTCCGACCCGACGGCGCAGGTGATCCACGACTGCTACGACCGCGAGGGCAAGCTCTCTTCGTTCGCGCCGCGCTCGGTGCTGCGCCGGGTCTGCGGCCTCTACGCCGACGAAGGCTGGAACCCGGTGGTCGCTCCCGAGCTCGAGTTCTACCTCGTGGCCCGCAACACCGACCCCGACATGCCGCTCAAGCCGCCGATCGGCCGCAGCGGCCGCGCCGAGACGTCGCGCCAGGCCTACTCGATCGACGCCGTCAACGAGTTCGACCCCCTCTTCGAGGACATCTACCGCTACTGCGAGCAGATGGGCCTCAACGTCGACACATTGATCCACGAGATCGGCGCCGGCCAGATGGAGATCAACTTCTTCCACGGGGCGCCGCTGCCGCTGGCCGACGAGGTCTTCTTCTTCAAGCGCACGGTGCGCGAGGCGGCCCTGCGCCACGACATGTACGCCACCTTCATGGCCAAGCCGATTGCCGGCGAGCCCGGCAGCTCGATGCACGTGCACCAGAACATCCTCGACGCGCAGACCGGCAAGAACCTGTTCAGCAACGCCGACGGCTCACCGAGCCAGGAATTCTTCTGGTACATCGGCGGCCTGCAGCGCTACGTGCCGGCGGCGACGGCATTGTTCGCGCCCTACGTCAACTCCTACCGGCGGCTGGTGCGCTCGGCGGCGGCGCCCATCAACATCCAGTGGGGCACCGACAACCGTACGGTCGGCATCCGGGCGCCGCTGGCCAATGGCCCGTCGCGGCGGGTCGAGAACCGGGTGATCGGCTCCGACGCGAATCCATACGTCGCGCTCGCCGCCACCCTGGCCTGCGGCTACCTCGGGATCAAGAACCGCGTCGAGCCGATGGCCGAATGCCTGGGCGACGCCTACCTCGGCGCCTACCAGCTGCCGCGCAGCCTGAGCGAGGCGCTGACCTTGCTGCGCGGTGCCAAGGAGCTGGCGGAGGTGCTGGGCGAAGACTTCGTCACCGTCTACACCGAGGTGAAGGAGATCGAGCACGCCGAGTTCATGACCGTGATCTCGCCGTGGGAGCGCGAGCACCTGCTGCTGCACGTCTGAGCCCGATGGCCAGCGACTCCTCGCTGCCGCCGGCGCCGGCACACCCGGCCTCGTACTACGCCGCCTCGTCGCCGGGCGTCGACTATCCGCGCCTGCAGGGCCGGGTCGACGCCGACGTGTGCATCGTCGGCGCCGGCTACACGGGCCTCGCGACCGGCCTGCACCTCGCCCGCGCCGGCCTCAAGGTGGTGGTGGTCGAGGCGGCGCGGGTCGGCTTCGGCGCCTCCGGCCGCAACGGCGGCCAGATCGTGCACAGCTTCTCCCGCGACCTCGACGTCATCGAGCGCCGTTACGGTGCAGCGCAGGCGCAAGCCCTCGGCGCGATGGCCTTCGAGGGCGCCGAGGTGCTGCGCGGGCTGGTCGCCGATCACGGGATCGATTGCGACCTCAAGCGCGGCACGGTCTTTGCCGCCCTCTCCGGGCGGCAGGCGGCCAGCCTGCGTGAGCATCAGCATCTGTGGGAGCGCTACGGCCATCGCCAATTGACACTGCTCGATGCCGCCGCCACGCGCGAGATCATCGGCACGCACCGCTACCGCGCCGCCCTGCTCGACGCCAGCGGCGGCCACTTCCATCCGCTGAAGCTGGCGCAAGGCGAGGCGCGCGCGCTCTGCGCGATCGGGGGCGAGGTCTACGAGCAGTCTCGCGTGATTCGCATCGAGCGCGGCAACGCGCCGCGCGTTCACGTCGAGGGCGGCCTGGTGCAGGCGCGCTTCGTGGTCGTTGCCTGCAACGCCTACCTCGACGGCCTGGAGCCCGCGCTCGCCGCGCGCTCGATGCCGTGCGGCAC
>JBBRFB010000211.1:0-3264 GCA_038225015.1 Burkholderiales bacterium | reverse complement strand
CACTTCGCCTGCGTCTCGAAGCAGCGCATCGTCAAGAACGACGGTCGCCTCCAGTTCCTGCACCAGTGGGGCATCAGCCAGAACGACTACGACCGCAGCTGCCTGCACCGCGGCGAGCCGGCCGGGCTCGAGGCGGCCCTGGCCGGTCGCCGCCTCGACGAGGCCGACGAGTCGCGGCTCGCGAAGGCGCGACGACGGGCGCGGCTGGCGCTCGCCTTCAAGCCCGCCGTCGCGTTCTCGGCCGACTCGAGCCGATGACGACGGCTCGCCCGCGGGCCGATGACCGCGGCCCGCCCGCGCGGATGAACGCGACCAGCGCCGACGCGCCGACCCGCCTGGCGATCAGCAACCACGCGCTGCGCCTGAGCGGCGGCATCGAGCGCTACGCGCTGACGCTGGTGCGCGGGCTGCACGAGCGCGGCGTCCGGCCGTGGCTCATCGCCAAGGCCTTCGACCGGCAGTTGCCGGAATACGGCTGGGTCGAGCCGGTGCATGCCGGCGTGAGCGGCGTCCCGGGAAAGCTGCGCGACCTGTTCTTCGACTGGCGCATCGGCCGGGCCAAGCGCCGGCTCGACCTGTTCCCGCTGATCGGCTGCAACCAGACGCGCTGGTCCGACATCGCCATCTGCGGCAGCACCCACCCCGGCTACCTCGAGGCAATGGGTGAGCGGGCCGGCGGCGTCGACCGGATGAAGATCGCCCTCGAGCGCGCCCATCTCGCCAACGCGGCGATCGTCGTCGCCCACTCGGCGCGCATGAAGGCCGAGGCCGTTCGCCACCACGACATCGACCCGGCGAAGATCACCCTGCTCTACCCGCCGGTCGACGGCGCCCGCTTCTCGCCGGTCGACGAGCCGGCGCGCGCGGCCTTGCGCCAGCGGCTCGGCCTGCCGGCCGACCGCGCCGTCTTCCTGCTCGCCTCGACCGGCCACCGGCGCAAGGGGCTCGACCAGGCGGCCGCGTTCTTCGCCGCCACCGCGCTGCCGGCGACCCTCGTCGTCGCCGGAAGGCCGATGCAACGCAGCGTGCCGAACGTCGCCTTCCTCGGCTATCGACACGACATGGAAGACGTTTACCGCGCGGTCGACTTCACCGTCCTCGCGTCGCTCTACGAGCCGTTCGGGCTGGTCAGCGTCGAGTCGGTGCTGTCCGGCACGCCGGTGCTCGTGGCCGAGGGCGCCGGCTGCGCCGAGGTGATCCGCGAGCCCGCCCTGCTCCCGTTCTCGTTGACCGAACCCGCCTCGCTCGGTGCCGCCGTGGCGGCCGCCACCGAGCGCTGGCGCCAGGACCGGCACCGTCTCGAACGGCCGGCGTCGCTGCTCGCCTACGATCCCGGCGTTGCACCGCACGTCGACGCCCTGCTCGCGTTGGTCCGGTCCCTGATCGAAGCGCACGGATCTCGAGGAACGTGAATGCTGAAGAAGAAAAAACTCATCCGCAGACTGTTCGAGAAGAGCGGCTGGACGGTGGCGAAGATCAGGCCCGAAGCCTACGAGCAGGACAACCTGAGCACGCCGCACAACCACGACTTCATGGTCGACCCGGCGTTCCTGCGCGCCTACCAGCGCGGCGTCGTCGCGGCCGACGACGACTACCAATGGCACTGGCGCGTCCACATCGGACTGTGGGTCGCCTTCAACGCCAGCCGGCTGCCCGGCGACTTCGTCGAGTGCGGCGTCAACCGCGGCTTCCTCAGCTCGGCGATCATGAAGGACCTCGACTGGGACGCCCTCGGAAAGACCTTCTGGCTGATGGATACCTTCACCGGCATTGACGAGCGCTACATCACCGACGACGAGCGCGCGGCGGGCATCCTCGAGCGCAACCACAGCGAGTTCTACACGACCAACCTCGAATCGGTGCGCAAAAACTTCGCCGAATGGAAGAACGCGCGCATCGTCGCGGGGGCGATTCCTGACACGCTGGCCGCGGTCGATTCGCCGCAAATCGCCTACCTGCACCTCGACATGAACTGCGCTCCCCCCGAAGTCGCCGCATTCCGGCATTTCTGGAGCCGCCTCGTGCCCGGCGCCTTCGTTCTCCTCGACGACTACGCCTACAAGGGCTTCGAGTCGCAGAAGGCGGCGATGGATGCCGCCGCGGCCGAGGTCGATGCGCGAATCGCCTCGCTGCCCACGGGCCAGGGCCTGCTCGTGAAGTCGAACTGATCAGGACGGCACTGAGACCATGGCAGGCGTGCTCTGGCGATTGCGGCGCGGTGGCCGGCGCGCGCGCGAAATCGTCGGCAGCAGTTGGACCGGCGGCGCCGCCTGCGGCACCTGCGGCTTCGCCGGCCGGCCCCTGCATCGAGACGTTCTCTGGCCGGGGCTGATCGACGAGTGGGCGCTCGATGCCGAGTGGGCGCGCTGGATGAATGCCCGCGAAGGCAGCCGCTGCGCCTGGTGCGGCTCAAGCTTGCGCAGCGGCCAGCTGGCGCGCGCCATCGTCATGGTCGCGAACCGGCGCGCAGGCAGCCGCGCCAGCCACCTGAGCCAGCTCTTTCGCGATGGGCAGGCGCGACGGCTGGCGATCGCCGAGGTCAACTCCGCCGGCAACCTGCACCGGTATCTGGCCCGCTGCCGCGGCCTCAGGCACTCGGAGTACGGCTCGCACACGCCCGGCGTCGCCTCGGAAGACCTGATGGCGCTCTCCTATGCCGACGCCGCCTTCGACATGGTGATCACCTCCGACACGCTGGAGCACCTGCCCGACGTCGACCGCGCCCTGCGCGAGACCTGCCGCGTGCTCCGGCCCGGCGGCGCGCACGTGTTCTCGGTTCCCGTCGTCTGGGACCGGCCGACCCGCCAGCGGGTGCGCGTCGACCACGGCAAGCTCGTCCATCTCCTGCCGCCGAGCTACCACGGCGCAGCGGCCGACGCGAAGGCCGATTTCCTCGTCTTCAACGAGTTCGGCGCCGACTTCACGGCGCGCTGCGGCGCGGCGGGATTCGAGGTCGAGCTCGTTCGCGACGCGCACAATCCCGCGCTCGTCACCTTCATCGCCCGCAAGCCCGCCAGCGCCCCGGCGCCAGCGCCCTGAGCGAGCCCCAGATCCCACGGACGGCCCATGGCGCATCCCGAGCAGGCAGAGTTCTTTTCCGGCGTCCGCACGCACTACCCGGCGTCCTTCAAGGGGGCGCGCGTGCTCGAGGTCGGCTCGCTCGACATCAACGGCTCGGTGCGCGAGCTGTTCGAGGACTGCGACTACACCGGCGTCGACCTCGAGCTCGGCCCCGGCGTCGACCTCGCCTGCCAGGGCCAGCTG
>JBBRFB010000210.1:0-3286 GCA_038225015.1 Burkholderiales bacterium | reverse complement strand
TTCGGCCTGCGGCGTCCGGCCCGTCTTCGGCTCGAAGACGAGGCGCACCGGCGCGTCGCGGGTCGACTCGTCGCGCACCGCGTCGAGCACCGCGAGCACCGCCGCGCGCAGCTGCAGCTGCTCGGCGGCCAGCGTCTTCTTACCGGCGCGCAGCTTCGGGTTGGTGAGCTCCTCGATCTCCTCGAGCACCTTCTGCGCGCTCGCGCCCGGCGGCAGCTCGGTGACGACGAGCTGTCACTGGCCGCGCGCCAGCTCCTCGATCTTCCAGCGCGCCCGCACCTTGAGCGAGCCGCGCCCGGTGGCGTAGGCGGCACGGATCTCGTCGCCGGTGCTGATGATCTGGCCGCCGCCCGGGTAGTCGGGTCCCGGAACCAGGCGCGCGATGTCGTCGTCGCTCAGCTGCTCGTCGCGAATCACCGCCACCGCAGCCGCGGCGACCTCGCGCAGGTTGTGGCTCGGGATCTCGGTCGCCAGCCCGACGGCGATGCCGCTGGCGCCGTTGAGCAGAACGAAAGGCAGCCGCGCCGGCAGCAGCCGAGGCTCCTCGGTCGAGCCGTCGTAGTTCGGCACGAACTCGACCGTGCCCTCGTCGATCTCGTCGAGCAGCAGCCGGGAGATCGGCGCCAGCCGCGCCTCGGTGTAGCGCATCGCCGCGGCGCCGTCGCCGTCGCGCGATCCGAAGTTGCCCTGGCCGTCGATGAGCGGATAGCGCTGGGCGAAGTCCTGGGCCATTCGCACCAGCGCGTCGTAGGCGGCCTGGTCGCTGTGCGGATGAAAGCGACCGAGCACGTCGCCGACGACACGGGCACTCTTCACCGCCTTCGGTCCGGCGGCCGTGGTGAACGCCAGGCCCATCCGGGCCATGGCGTAGAGGATGCGGCGCTGCACCGGCTTCTGGCCGTCGCTGACGTCGGGCAGCGCCCGGCCCTTGACGACCGAAAGGGCGTATTCCAGATAGGCCCGCTCGGCGTAGCCGGCCAGGGCCGTGGCGTCGTCGGCGGCGTCGGACGGTGCGGTATCGAAGAGGTCGGGAGTCACGGGGAGAAGGATTCGGGAAGAAGAAACGCGGTCGGTGGCGGTATCGACGGGGTCGCGCAGCCGGGAAATTCTCGCCGATGCCCGATGACGCGAGGCGGCACAATCCCGGCCCGGGCCCGCGTCAGCCATCGCCGGCCGCCCCAAGGAGGAACGTCGCGATGAAATGCGCCCTGGTCGGCTCCCGCTATTTCGGGGCCACGGTGTTCGACGCGTTGCGCAAGGAAGCCGGCGTCGAGTTCACGAGCGTCGTCGTGCCGGCGGCCGACGATCGGCTCGCGCTGGCAGCGCAGGCGGCCGGGCTGCCCGTGCACGTGCTCGCGAACCCGAAGGTCGTGCCGGCCGAGGCGATCGCCGAAGGCACGGAGCTCATCGTCGCCGCCCACACGCATGCACGCGTGAGCAACGAGGCGCTGGCCCGGTCGCGGCTCGGCGGTGTCGGTTTCCACCCGTCGCTGCTGCCGCGCCACCGCGGCATCGCCGCCGTCGAATGGACCATCCTCGAAGGTGACGCCATCGCCGGCGGCTCGGTCTATCACCTCGCCGACGGCTGGGACGCCGGCGCCATCGCCCTGCAGGACTGGTGCTTCGTCGGCAAAGGCGAAACCGCTCGCGAGCTCTGGGAGCGCGCGCTGGCGCCGATGGGAATCGACCTGCTGGGCCGGGTCGTGCGCCACGCCCGCGACCACGGCGAGCTGCCGGCGCATCGCCAGGACGAGCGCTTCGCAACGCGGGCGCCGATGATCCGCCGCTCGATGGTCCTGAAGGACGACAAACCGGCGACGACGACTTCGCTCGTCGTCACCGTGATGGGACATGACCGGCCTGGCATCGTCAGCCTGCTCTCCGACCGCGCCAGCCGCCACGGTGCCAGCTGGACGTCCAGCCGACTGTCGCGCTTGGCGGGCGAGTTCGCCGGCATGGTCCACTTCGAGGTCCCGCCCGACAACGCCCATGCCCTCGCCGACGCCCTGCGCGGCCTCGAGTCGTCGGGCCTGCAGGTGGCCATCGCCAGGAGCGAGGGCAGCCAGGCGCCGGCCGGCCTGCGCGGCGTCACGCTGGAGCTCGTCGGCGACGACCGGCTCGGCATCGTCAGCCACCTGACGCGCATCCTCGCCGAGCGCGGCATCAGCATCGAGCAGATCCATACCGAAGTGGTCCAGGGCGCGTCGGCGCCGACGCAGACTTTCCGGGTGAACGCGCACCTGCTGGTGCCGAACTCGCTCACGACCGCCGACCTCGAGCACGCCGTCGCCGTGGTCGCCAACGAAATGATGGTCGACATCGCCCTCGGCGACGCGGCGACGCACGGCGCCGGAACGCCCGGCTAGGGCCTCGCCGGCGACGGCGATGGCGTCAGCGCGGAAACCGCTCGCGCAGCTTCAGCTTCCAGAACTTGCCGGTCGACGTGCGCGGCACGGCGTCGATCACCTCGTAGCGATCGGGGAGCTGCCACTTGGCAAAGCCGTGGCCGAGCAGGTAGGCACCGAGCATGTCGCCGGGCCGGTGGCGGTCGATCTCGCTGCCCGGCTTGATGACGATGCAGGCGATGGGCCGCTCGCTCCATTTCTCGTCGGCAATGGCGATCACGGCGGCCTCGACGATCGCCGGGTGGCCCATCAGCGCGTTCTCGAGGTCGACCGAGGAGATCCACTCGCCACCCGACTTGATGAGGTCCTTGGTGCGATCGGTGATGCGCACGTAGCCTCGCTCGTCCATGACGGCGACGTCGCCGGTGCGCAACCACGCGTCAGCGGTGAACTTGTCGTCGCTCACCGGAACACCGTGGTACGAGCCGGTGATGAAGGGGCCGCGGACCTGGATCTCGCCCATCGTCTGCCCGTCCCACGGCGCATCGGCACCGTCGTCGGTGCGGATGCGCACGTCGACCAGCGGCACGGGCATGCCGGCCATCGCGGCACGGCGAAAGCGCTCGTCGTCGTCGCCGCCTTCGAGCCTGGCCGACACGGTCGCCAGCGGCGACGTCTCGGTCATGCCCCAGCCCTGGACCAGCCAGACGCCGTGCCGGTCGAAGGCACGGATCAGCGACTCGGGCACCGCGGCGCCGCCGACCATCGAGCGCATGCCCTCGGGCAGACGCCAGCGGCCGGGCTCCTCCGCCGCGGCACGCTCGAAGCGCTGGATCAGGCCGAGCCAGATCGTCGGCACGCCGATCGAGAGCGTCGGCGGCTCGGCCGCGATCAGGTCGAGCAGGTCGTCGGGATGCAGATGGGGGCCGGGGAAGACGAGC
>JBBRFB010000209.1:0-3297 GCA_038225015.1 Burkholderiales bacterium | reverse complement strand
GCGATCTCGCCGTTGACGTGGCCGACCGCGGCCGTCACGTCCAGCCCGCCGAAGGCGCTGCCGCCATCGCGCAGCTCGTGCGCCTCGCGGCTGCCCTTCGATGCGCCCGCCGGGCTGATGGCCTGCCCGAGCGCGCCGTCGTCGAGGGTGACCTCGGCCTCGACCGTCGGTCGGCCCCGGCTGTCCCAGACTCGCCGCGCCCGCACCGAGCGAATGACCGGATCGTTCATCGCACGAGCTCCTCGCGCCAGGCAGCGGCGACAGACTGCAAGCGATCGACCGGTCGCTGCAGCAAGCCGCGCGCGGCGCGGCGCACGATGTCGCGATCCACCTCGCCTTTGAGGTACTCGACCGGCGACTTGCCGTCGACGCGCGCCAGCAGGAGACCGGGCAGCAGCGCCGCGGTGCGGCGCTCGAGCGAGGCGCGCGGCTCCCAGTCGACGGCGTCGAGATAGGACTCTGCCAACGCATCGAAGCTGGCGAGGAAAGCATCGCGCGCCGAGGGATTCCACAGACATTTGAGCAGCAGGTGGTTCAGGCAGAAGGCGATGTCGAACGCCGGATCGCCCCACCAGGCGCATTCGGCGTCGACGATCACCGGCCCGTCGACGCCGACGAGGATGTTCTTCGGGCTGACGTCGCCGTGCACCAGCGCCACCGCACTCGCCTGCGTCGCCGCCACCAGCGAATGGAGCACGGGCGCGAGGTCCGGGTGCCGCCTCGACGCCGCCACGAGGTAGGGCTCGAGGCGGATGTCGTAGAAGATCCGGTCGGTGTCGAACTGCGACTTCAGTCGCGGACGCGCCGCCGAATAGCTGTGGATCCGGCCGAGCACGCGGCCGACTTCGCGAGCCGTCGCGGGGTCGGCGTGGCCGTCGCGCAGGGCAGACTTCCACAGCGTGAAGCGCTCCGGCGGCAGGTAGCTCATGACCAGCACGCCGAGACCCGGATGCTGGCCGAGGACGGTCGGCGTACAGCCGGGCGCCGCCTCGCCGGCCACCTGCATCCAGCGCGCCTCGTAGCGATTGCGCTCGATCGGCGCTCGCCAGTCGGCGGCGACGCGAAGCTTCGCCAAGGCGCGCTTGGCGCAGACCGGGCCGCGCTCGGTGTCGATGCGCCAGATGTCCGACGACACGCCCCCGGTCAGCGGCGCGCCGGACAGAGGCCCGGGCCCGGCCAGGCCGAGCGCGCGCAGGGCGTCGGCGAACTCGACCGGAACCGGAACCGCTGCGGTCGCCAGGGTCGTCATCGCCCGCTGCCGATCGCTTCGGCCAGCTTGACCAGCGCGTACAACGCCTGGTTGGCCGGCGTGGGCACACCGAGCTCGCGACCGCGCCGGGCGACGAAGCCGTTCAGGTGGTCGATCTCGCTCGGCTTGCCGCGTGCCATGTCCTGCGCCGTCGACGACAGCTGATCGGGCATGGCGACGGCGATGCGCTCCATGGCCTCGAGCGAGGCCGGCAGCGACAGGCTCACGCCTTCGGCGGCGGCCACCGCGACGGCCTCGGCGACGACCGCATGCTGCAGCTCGCGCACCGCCGGCAGCGCCGCCATCCGGGAATAGCTGGCCTGGGCGAGGCCGGAGACGGCGTTGTAGGCGCAGTTCACCATCAGCTTCGACCAGAGCTCGGCGATCACGTCGCCCGACACGCGCACCGGCACGTCGGCCGTGGCAAAGAGGTCGACCAGATCCTGCAATCGCGATGCCGTCGCCGGCTCGGTCGCGGCCGCCGAATCGAGCGGGCCGATGACGAGGTCGCCGCGGCCGTGGTGTCTCACCAGGCCGGGCTCCGGCATCGAGGTCGCCACGTAGACGACGGCGGGCACCACGTTGCGACCGACGCCCGCGGCGATGGCGGCGGCGTTCTCGACGCCGTTCTGCAGGCTCAGCACCAGCGAGCCGTCGTCGAGGTGGGGCGCCATCTCAAGCGCCACCGCCGCGGTGTCGGTGGACTTGACGCAGAACAGCACCAGGTCGGCACCCCGGACGGCGTCGAGGCCGGTGCTCGCCCGCAGGCGAACGCGCTCGACCGCGCCGGCGCGTTCCAGGCGCAGGCCGTCGCGCTCGATCGCTTGCACGTGCGCCTCGCGGCCGATCAGGGTGACGCGATGCCCGGCCCGCGCCAGCATGGCACCGAAAAAGCTGCCGACGGCTCCGGCACCGACCACCGCGATGGAGCGGACTCCAGAACTCATGCACCGATTCTCGTCCACGGCTCCCGTTCAGATGCCGAGCCGGTCACGCAGGTCGTAGTACCTGGCGCCGAGCGCCGTGAGGGGCACGCGAAAGAGCTGGCCGCCGGGAAAGGGATAGTGCGGCAGGCTCTCGAAGGCGGCCATGCGTTCCGGTCGGCCGAGGATGGCTTCGGAGAGCACACGACCGATCAGGTGCGTGAAGGTGACACCATGGCCCGAGCAGCCCTGCGAGTAGAGGATGTTCTCGGCAAGCCGGCCGACGTCGGGCAGGCGCGACAGCGTGAGCAGGAAGTTGCCGCTCCAGGCGTAGTCGATGCGCACCGAGCCCAGTTGCGGAAACGTCTTCAGCATGCGCGGCCGGACGATCGACTCGATGTGCGCCGGGTCGCGTGCGCCGTAGACGACGCCGCCGCCGTAGAGCAGGCGCTTGTCGGCCGAGAGCCGGTAGTAGTCGAGCAGGTAGTTGCAGTCTTCCACGCAATGGTCGGAGGGCAGCACGTCGCGCCAGCGATCGCCGAGCGGCTCGGTCGCGATGATCTGCGTGCCGCACGGCATCGAGCGCGCGGCGAGCGCGGGCTCCAGGCCGTCGAGGTAGGCGTTGCAGGCAACGACCACGAAGCGCGCCTGCACCAGGCCGCCCTCGACGTGAACGCGCGGCGCGTTGCCGCGCTCGATGCGCAGCACCCGCGAGTTCTCGTAGACCTCGCCGCCGATCGCGCAGAGCGCGCGCGCCTCGCCTTGCGCCAGCTTCAGCGGATGGAAGTGGCCGCCGCTGGCGTCGAGCAGGGCGGCGCGGTAGCGGTGGGTGCCGATGATCTCGCGCGTGGCGGCGGCATCGAGCAGCGTCAGCTGGCGATGGCCATAGCGCTCCCACAGACGCTGGTGCTCGCCGAGGCCTGCGGCCTGCCGCTCGGTGAGAGCGGCGAAGACGGTGCCGCGCTTGAGGTCGCAATCGATCCCGTGATCGGCGACCAGCCCGCGCAGCACCTCGGCGCCCTCGAAGGCCATCGCGCCGAGGGCTTGCGCCTGCGCTGCACCGTAACGGCGCTCGATGACGTCGAGATCGCGGGAGAAGCTGTGCACGATCTGGCCGCCGTTGCG
>JBBRFB010000208.1:0-3307 GCA_038225015.1 Burkholderiales bacterium | reverse complement strand
CGGGCACACCGTCGCGCACATGTTGCAGGCGATGCACTGCGGCTTGCCGTCGGGCCGCTGCGTCAGGACGTGCTTGCCGCGGTTGCGCGGCGCGTAGTCGAAGCGTGTCTCCTCGGGGTAGTAGGTGGTGAGCGCGCCTTTGCGGCCGGTCACCCAGCGGCCCATGTTGCGCAGGAAGACCATGCTGGTGATTCCCAGGCCGCGCAGGATCTCGGGCAGGTACGCGCGTTCCCAGCGCGTCAGCGTCGGCGCGTTCCAGTACTTCTTGCGCGGATACGAGACCTTCAACGGACGCCCCCTTCTACGAGCCACAGCAGCACGGCGGTGACGGCGAGGTTGGCGAGCGCCAGGGGCAGCATGAACTTCCAGGCGAAGGACAGGACCTGGTCGTAGCGAAAGCGTGGCAGCGACCAGCGCACCAGGATCTGGAAGCTGCACACCAGGAGCACTTTGAGCAGGAAGGTGACGAGCTGGACCACGACGACGGCGCCGTGGCTGAGGGCGACCGTTGCGCCGCCGGGAAACGCGAAGCCTGCGTCGTTCATGTAGGGCAGGTTGTAGCCACCGAGAAAGAGCGTGGTGAAGAGCGCGCCGACGATCGCGATCTCGATGAACTCGGCAAACATGAAGAGGCCCATCTTCATCGAGGTGTACTCGGTGTAGTAGCCGGCGATGAGCTCCGACTCGGCCTCGGGCAGGTCGAACGGGATGCGCTTGTTCTCGGCGATGGCCGCGGTCATGAAGAGGACGGCGCCGAACGGCTGGTAGACGACGCCCCAGGCGGGCAGGAAGCCGAGCACGACGCCCGATTGCCGATTCACGATTGCGCCGAGGTCGATGCTGCCGAAGATCAGGATCAGGCCGAGCACCGTCAGGCCCATGACGAGCTCGTACGAGATCATCTGCGAGCCGGCGCGCAGGCCGCCGAGGAGAGAGAATTTGTTCGCCGACGACCAGCCGGCGAGCATCGTGCCAATGATCGTCAGGCCGCCGAAGGCGAAGACGACGAGCAGCCCGGCGTCGAGGCGGGCGATCTGCATCGGGTAGGTGCGGCCGCCGAACCAGTGGGCCAGCGGCGGAAAGATCCGCCCCGGATCGATGACGCCGCCGAACGGGATCACCGCGAAGACCAGCAGCACCGGCGTGAAGACGACCCACGGCGCGATCGCATAGGCGAGCTGGTCGTAGGTGCGCGGCTTGAAGTTCTCCTTCAGGAGCATCTTCAGGCCGTCGGCGATGCCGTGGAAGAGACCCCACCAGACGAGCTTCACTTGTGTGAACGGAATGCGGATGTACGCGCGGTTGGCACCGATCCTGTCCGACATTACCGCCGCCTGCTTGCGCTCGACCCAGGTGAGCACCGTGCCGAAAGTGATCAGCATCGCCATCGCGTAGACGATGAAGACGAGCGAGACGACGAGGTCCTGCGTCACGACGCGGTCACCGGCGGCGAGAGGGCCAGCGCGGCGAAGAGCAGCTGCGCTTCGACGACGCCCGTCGGCTTGGCAAAGCACGCGTCGAAGCGACTGACGACGCCGGCGAAGTTGGTGTAGTGGCCGCTCCGCTCGGTCTGGATGCTGATCGGAATGAAGACCTCGGCCGCGCCGTGCTGCGACTCGAGCCACGCGTCGAGCTGGACGACCTTCGCCGCGGCGGGCAGCTGCGCGAAGTCGCAGCCTTCGCCCCAGACGATCACCAGGTCACTCCCGCCCAGGGCCGCGCGTACATCGAGCGGCAGCGGCGGATACAGCGCCTCGGCGGCAGCGCGGTTCGGGTTCTTGTCGCGCTTGATCAGGATGTCGTCTTCGATCGGCTCGCCCGGCAGCGGCAGCCAGTCGGTCTTGACGTAGCAGTCGATGCGATGGCCGAGGGCGGCATGGAACGCGCCGAGCTCCTCGTTGGAGGCCCACGTCGACACCAGGGCGACCGGGCGCTGCGCGGCGGCGATGAGCACGCGCGCGCGCTCGACCGCTTCATCCAGGCCGACGACGCGACCTCGATGCAGCGCCGCGGTCGCGCGCGCCCGCCCGAAGATCTTGGCGAGGTCGCGCGCCTTGTTGCACGTCCACGGGCCGTTGACGGCCGGGTTCTCGCGCGGCGTGACGCGGTCGATGCGGGCGTTCGCGGCCGGGTCGAGCCGGTTCAGCTTCCAGTCGGCGCGGCGGTGCCAGATGTCGATATTGCAGCCGCGCTCGCAGCCAGGGCAGATCGAGGCGGTCGGCTCGAGGTACCAGACGCGCGCCTGGTGCAGGTGCTGCAGCGGCAGCAGGGCGCCGACCGGACAGATGTCGATCACGTTGTCGGAATACGGATCGCGCTCGAAGGCGCCGTCCTCGACGGCGCGCACGAGCGAGTGGTCGCCGCGGTTCTGGATGCCCAGGCCGTGCGACTTCGAGATCTCGTGGGTGAAGCGAACGCACCGCGAGCAGAGGATGCAGCGCTCGTTGTCGAGGACGATGCGTTCCGAGAGCAGGTGATGCTTGGTGGCGTGGACCTTGACCTCGCGCGACACCGACGCGGCGCCGTTGTAGTCGTAGTGGTAGTCCTGCAGCTTGCACTCGCCGGCCTTGTCGCAGATGCCGCAGTCGACCGGGTGGTTGAGCGTCAGGAACTGCAGGACCTCCTTGCGGCGTGCGCGCACGCGCTCGGAGTCAGTGCGTACGCGCATTCCCTTGACGACCGGCATGTTGCAGGCGATGTCGAGCCAGCCGGCGGCGCCGCCGTCGTTCTCGATCTCGACCATGCAGACGCGGCAGTTGCCGGGAACCGAGAGTTCCGGGTGCCAGCAGAAGTACGGAATCTCGTGGCCGCTCGCACGCGCCGCCTGCATCACGGTGTGGCCGTCGTCGGCCTCGATGCGCTCGCCGTCGATGAAGATCTCAACCATGGAGCGCGGCCTCACGTGCCGGTTCGGCATCGCCGACCTCGAGGCGGCCGTCGTGGCGCGAGCGACCGTGAACGATCCAGTGTTCGAGCTCGTCGCGGTACTTGGCGATGATGCCGACGGTGGCGTAGCCGGCAGCGTCGCCCATGCCGCAGATCGTCGTGCCGTCGTTGGCGTTCGAGATGGCGACGAGCCGATCGATGTCGGTGGCCTCGCCGCTACCGGCGACGATCCGGTCGATGATGGCGTGCATCCAGCCCATGCCGTCGCGGCACGGCGTGCACTGGCCGCACGATTCGTGGTGGTAGAAGCGCAGCAGCACCTGCAGCAGCCGGACCATGCACGTGCCTTCGGCGATCACGATCATCCCGCCCGAGCCGAGCCCGGAGCCGGCGGCCGTGAAGCTGGCGTGGTCGAGCGTCA
>JBBRFB010000207.1:0-3387 GCA_038225015.1 Burkholderiales bacterium | reverse complement strand
GGCGAGTCGCCCTACCGGATCGTGCGCCACCACATCCTGCGCAACGCCTCGATCCCCATCGTCACCGTGGCGGCCACCTACTTCGGTTTTCTGCTGGGCGGCGCGGTGATCGCGGAAATCCTGTTCTCGATCCCCGGCGTCGGCTATTACGTCTTCAGCTCGCTCGAAGGCCGCGACTACGCGGTCGTCCAGGCGGGCGTGCTGCTGGTGTCGTTCACCTTCGTCACGCTCAGCATGCTCGCCGACGTGGCCTATGCGTTCATCGATCCGCGCATCGGCGCGAGGCGGTCGGCGACATGATCCACCGCACAATCGCTGGCGCTCGTCGGCGGGCCGCCGCCGACCCCCTCGGCCTCGTCGCCGTGGTCGTGCTCGCGGTGCTGATCTTCCTCGGTGCGTTCGGCGCCTACCTTCCGTTCGGCGACCCGACTGCCATCGGCGCGGGACCTCGGCTCGGTGGCCCGAGCCTGGCCTTCCCCTTCGGCACCGACGAACTCGGCAGGAACTACCTGCCGCGCGTGGTCCAGGGCATCGGCGCGACCTTCCTGCTGTCCTCGGTGGCGGTGGTCATCACCGCGGCGCTCGGCACCTTCCTCGGCATCGCCGCGGGCTACCTCAAGGGCTATGTGGACGGCATCGTGGCGCGCTGCGCCGACGTCCTGTTCGCCTTCCCCGCCCTCCTCTTCGGCCTCCTCGCCGCGGCCGTGATGGGCCCAGGCAACACCTCGGCGATCGTCGTGATCTCCGTTGCGACCCTGCCGCTGTTCATCCGCGTCATCCGCTCCGTGTCGCTGTCGGTGGCCGAGCGCGAGTTCGTCATCTCCTCCATCGTCGCCGGGGCTTCGACACTGCGCGTGATGGGCGTGCACATCCTGCCCAACATCCTCGGCGCGGCGATCATCCAGCTCACCTACGCGCTGTCGATCGGCATGCTGATCGAAAGCGGCCTGAGTTTCCTCGGCCTGGGCGTGCAGCCCCCTGACGCATCGCTCGGCTCACTGCTGCGCCTAGGCAGCGTCTACCTTAACGTGGCACCCTGGCTGGTGCTGATCCCGGGCGCGGCGCTGGCGATCGCGATCATGTCGGTCAACCTCGTCGGCGACTCGCTGCGCGACGCGCTCGAGCCGTTGCGCGGGCGCCCGCTGACATGAGCGCGCGCGCGGTCGTCCGCGACCTCGTGGTCTCGTACGCCTCGGAGCGGCTCAAGTCGTATGCGCTCGACGGCGTCAGCCTCACGGTCGGCGACGGCGACACCATCGGCATCGTCGGCGAGAGCGGCTCCGGCAAGACCACCCTCGGCATGGCGATCGGCAAGTTGCTGGCGCCGAACGCCGCGATCGAAGGCGGGGACATCATCGTCGAGGGCATCGATGTCCTCGGCTGCAAGCCGGCCGCTCTGCGGGCGCTGCGTCGCGAGCGCCTGGGCTTCGTCTTCCAGAACCCGATGACGGCGCTCGACCCGACCATGCGGGTCGGGCGGCAGGTGGCGCTGGCGCTCGGCGGCCGAGTCGATGCTGTCGCGGTCGATGCCCTCCTGCGCAAGGCCGGGCTGGACGACGCGGCCGGCGCCGCGCGAAGTTTTCCGCACGAGCTCTCCGGCGGCATGGCGCAACGGGTCGTCATCGCCCTGGCACTCGCGCGCAAGCCCGCCATCGTCATCGCCGACGAGCCGACGGCCTCGCTCGACGCCTCGATCAAGGGCGTGATCCTGGAACTGCTGATGACGCTCGGCCGGGAAACGGGCGCGAGCCTGCTGATCATGAGCCACGACCTGCGCATGATCGCCAGTCGCTGCGCGCGCATCGTCGTGATGTACGGCGGCCGCGTGGTCGAATCTGGCACGAGCGACGCGGTCTTCGCCGCCCCGCTTCACCCCTATACCCGTGCCCTGGTGCGCGCCGCGGCCGGCAACGAGGGCCACGGCGGGCGGCTCGAGCCGATTCCCGGCGTGCCGCCGGTGCTGCGTCAACGATCCCAGGACTGCGCGTTCGCGCCGCGCTGTCCCTACGCGCAACCGATCTGCCGGGCCGAACGGCCGGCCGAAGTGCCGGTCGACGGCCGCATCGTCGCCTGCCACTTCGCCGCCGGCGGTTTGACGCTCTCGGCAGCGTCGGAGCGCGCGCCGTGACCGCCGCAGTGACCGCCGCAGCCGTGCCGACGATCGAGCTGCGCGGGCTCGGCGTCACCTACCGCAAGGGGGGCGTGTGGCGGCCGGTCCTGGTGCCGGCGGTGCGCCAGGTCGACCTCTGCATCGCCGCCGGCGAGACCCTCGGCCTCGTCGGCGAGTCGGGGTCGGGCAAAACGACGCTCGGGCGCGTGATGCTGGGCCTCGTCAGGCCGACGAGCGGGGCGTTCCTGTTCGAAGGCCGGCCCTTCGACACCGCCTTGCGTGGCGAGGGCGCGCTCGGCGTCGTCTTCCAGCATCCCGAATGGGCCCTCAATCCGCGCCTGCGTTGCGGCGCCTCGATCGCCGAGCCGTTGCGCATCCGCGGTGTCGGACGGCCCGAATGCCGCGAGCGGGTCGAGACGATGCTTGCCGCGGTCGGCCTCGACGCAGAACTGGCGCGGCGCTATCCGGGAGAGCTCTCCGGCGGCCAGCGCCAGCGCATGGCGATTGCACGGGCGCTGGTCACCCAGCCGCGCTTCATCGTCTTCGACGAGGCGGCGAGTGCACTCGATGTCTCGGTGCAGAGCCAGGTCCTCAACCTGATCCTCGCGTTGCAGCAGCAGCATGGTTTTGCCGCCCTCTTCATCTCGCACGACCTGGCGGCAACGCGCTACGTCGCCCACCGGATCGCCGTCATGCGGCGCGGCGAATTCGTCGAGGTCGCTGCGGCGCGAAAGTTCTACGAGCAGCCGGACCACGCCTACAGCCGGACGCTGCTGCAGGCGATCGCCTGACGGATCGCCACGCCCGAACGCAGTCCAAGGAACAGCCCCATGAAGAAGTTCTCCATCGCCGGCCTGCAACTCGCGCTGGGCACGGCGGACAACCGCGAGCACATCGAGCGGGCCGTGACACAGGCGACACAGCGCTTCCCCTGGGTCGAGATGATCGTGCTGCCGGAGCTGGCCTCGTTCGGGCCGACGCTGGCCGCCGCCGAACCGCTGCCCGGACCCACCGAGGACCGATACCGGGCGCTGGCGCGCAAGCTCGGGATCTGGCTGGTGCCGGGCTCGCTGTACGAGCGTGACGGTGAGCGCATCTACAACACGGCCAGCGTCATCGACCCGAGCGGCGAGGTCGTGGGGCGCTACCGCAAGATCTACCCGTTCCTGCCGTACGAGGCGGGAGTGAGCCACGGCACGGCGCCGTTCGTCTTCGACGTGCCCGACGTCGGCCGCTTCGGCGTCTCGATCTGCTATGACCAGTGGTTCCCCGAGGTC
>JBBRFB010000206.1:0-3629 GCA_038225015.1 Burkholderiales bacterium | reverse complement strand
GACCTGGTGGTCTGCAAGAGCTTCCGCCGCTAGGTCATCGAGCTTTCCCGCCGCGGCATCGCGCTCGAGCTGGCGGTCCCACGCTTGGGCGTCGAACTCGGCGAACCAGTGCCTGAATTCGGCAAGCTCCGCAGGAGGCAGGGCTTCCACGGCTTTCTCGATCGACTTAATGCTACCCATGGTGCGTGCTCCGGATGGCGCGATTGTCTCAAAGTGCAGCGCCAGAGTACTCAGGTGCGGCTTTGTTGGCTAACGGCAAGCCGCTCGACGAATCGCCGGTGATCCGAGCTGCAACGTCCGTTGCTTCACACCAGCTCGATTTGCATCTTGCGGCCGACCAGCGCCGCGTGCTGCTTGGAGCCGCGGATCTGATGGCTGCGTCGGTCAACATGAAAATGGGGGCAGGTACCGGAGGCGCTTTTGAATGCCCCCGTTTCTGCCCACTTTTTGAGTCCGACCGAAGCATACGCCGCGAACCGGTTTCGGACAAGAAATCGGCCTGAAACCCGCATGGATGCTAGGTTTGGCGGAATTCCTGGGATCTTCTGGAATGTCCTGGAAAACCGTCACTGGTCCCGCCGACAGGAATCGAACCTGTATTTGCCGCTTAGGAGGCGGCCGTTCTATCCATTGAACTACGGCGAGTCGGCGCCTGGGGAAGGCGCTTCGGGGCCCGCAGTGTAAAACGGGGGCTCCCGTTGTCCGGAGGCCGATACTCGGCTAGGCCCGTGGGGCACGCAGCGGAGCACGCTATGAACGTCGTCGAAGGCACGCATTCCCAGAAGTCGAGCGGGCGCGAGGTGCGCTACCGCGCCGAGTACGAGGTCACGGGCACGGCGATCCACTTCAAGGCCACCTTCGACGGCGGCGATTCGCACGAGGGCGAATTCGACTTCGACCCCGGCAAGCTCGACGCCGCCGAAGCGGTCGACGCCTTTCTCTGCAACCACATCGAGAAGGCCGACTGGGACAAGGCGCCCTGAGCGGCGGCAGCCGCCCCCCGCTTAGCGCCGTTACTTCCTCTTCGCGCCGCAGCGCGGTCAGCCTACTTCCAGCGCAGCGTCCAGTTCACGTCGACGGCGGTGTCGCCTCCCGCCTGCGCCTTCACCGTGAAGCGCTGGGCAATGCGGTAGATCAGCTGCCAGCTGCCGGTGGTGGAGTTGAGGCCGCGCTCATAGCCTACGTACCAGCGCTTCGAGATCTGCTTGCCGACGCTGACGATGGTGTCCTTCACGCCGCCTTCGCCCGAGCGCACCGAGAACTCGTCGAGGCCGAGCGCCTTGGTGACCTTGTCGGTGGTGCTCGGGCCTTCGCCCGAGAGCAGGGCGAGCGCGGCGCGCTGGAGCAGGGCGCTCTCGGTGCCGCCGGCGCTCGTGCTCGCCTTGCCGAGCACGAGCCAGCTGAGCTTGTCGACGTCCGACATGTCGGGCTGCGAGAAGAGGCGGATGCGCGGGTTGAGCACGGTGCCGGCAACCACGACGCCCACGCGCACGTCGAGGTCGGGCCGCGTCGCCTCGATGTCGAGGCGCGGGTTGTTGATCGGCCCGACGAAGGTGATGACGGCGCGGTTGATCGCCAGCTTCTGGCCGTAGGCCTGGTAGGTGCCGTCGACAGCGCGGATCGAGCCCTCGGCGGCGAGCCGTCCGTTCGGCGATGTGAGGTGCAGCTCGCCGCGCAAGGTGGCGTCGAGGCCACGGCCGCGAATGCGCAGCTTCTCTCCCATGTCGATGCGCAGGTCGAGGTCGACCTTGCGGCCAACCTGGGGCTCGACGGGCGTGGCGACCAGTGCCTTCGTTTCCGCGGCGGGAGAGGCGCCGTTGCGTGGCCGCCGAACCACCTCGACGTCGTCGCCGAGCGTGGGCGCGTCGGCACGCGTGAAGTCGATCAGCCCTTCGTCGACCTTGAACTTGCCCTGCAGCCCGATCGTCTCGGCGTCGAGCCGCATCGTCGCGTTGGCGCTGGCGACGATGCGGCGGTCGACGCGGCCGAGCAGCTGGAAGGCGTCGGCCACGAGCTTCAGGTTCGCCGAGGGCTTGGCGCCGAGCTGCGCCTCGCCGGCGAGCTTGGCCGTGCCCTTGCCGCCGCGCGCGGTGAAGCGCTCGATGCGCGCCGTTTCGCCTTCGAGCGCGATGGCGAGCTCGCCGTCGGTCACGTTCACGCCCTGCAGGAAGTTGCGCGCCGAAAGCCCCGAGCCTTCGAGCCGGCCGGTGTATTCCGGCGCGCCGAGGCGGCCGCCGATGCTGGCGCTGGCGTGCAGCTTGCCGCCGAGCCGCCAGCCGGCCGGAACCCACGCGCCCCAGGTGCCGAGGTCGGCCACCTGCAGCTCGAGCACGCCCTCGATCGGCGTCGCGGCGTCGGGCCAGGCGGTGGGGCTGCTGGTTCGCGCCGTGACGGCGCCCGAGGCGACGCCGAGCGTGCTGCCGGCCAGCGCCACCGTGAAGTGCCAGACGCCGCCCTCGGCCGCGATGCCGAAGCGCAGGTCGCTGAGGCCGAGCGACTGTTTGTCGAAATCCTGCTGCACGACCAGGTCGCCGCCAGCCCGCTCGACGACGATGCTGGCCGTGATGGCCGGTGTGCTGTGCACCTCGATGCGGGCGCCGACGGCGAGGTCGCCCGCCCAGCCGAAGCCGGGCTGCAGGCGGGCGAGGATCGGCGCCACCGGCAGCGGGTCGATCGTCGCCTGCAGGTCGAGTCGGGCGGCCGATGCCTTGCCGGCGGCGCCTCGGCCATCGGCCGCGCCCTGGTAGGCGACGCGGCTCCAGCGCAGCGTGGCGCCGAGCGCTTCGGCCCGCCCGGGCTCGACATCGATGCGTAGCGGGCCGGCGCCCCAGATCGCGCTGCCGCGCACGTCGCGCGCCTGCAGCCAGGTGCGCCGCGGCGCCTCGAGGCTGTGCGCCACCAGTTCGATGAGCCGGCCACGCCAGCCGGCGGCGCGCTGGCCGTTGACGTCGACGAGGCCGCCCTCGGCGCTGAGCAGTACCTCGCTGCGGCCGGTCGTCGCGGCCGGTGCGACGCCCGAGGCAGCCGGCGAAATACCTGAGGCTCCCGGCGTGACGCTGGAGGCGGCCGGCGAGATTCCCGAGGCGGCTGACGAAACCCCCGACGCGGCCAGCGAGACGCCGCTCGCCGCGGCGGCGGCCACCAGGCCGTCGACCCACTCCGGCGGCAGCGCCTGCGATTCGATTCGGAGCTCTGCACGATGGGCGCGTGCCGTGCCGCTGAGCCGGCCGCGCACGGTGCCGATGGTGCGGCCCGCCGAGGCCACGCCGTCGATCGCCAGGGTGGCATCGACCTTGGCGTCGCCGGCACTGGCGAGCTGCCACTTCCCCTCGGCGCGGGCGACGGTGACGGTGTCGTAGCGAAGGCCGCTGGCGTGCAGCTCGCCTTCGCTCGTGAGCTCGGGCCAGCGGCCGTCGACGCGCGCCTTGGCGGTGAGCGAGCCGGCGAGGGCCGGCGCCTTCGTCGCCCGCCCCGGCTGCGCCCAGAGCGGCGCCAGCGCCGCCAGCGCCGGCGCATCGATGGCGAGCCGCCACTCGTCGCGCACGCTGCCCTTGGCGGCGACCTGGCCCTGACCGCTCACGTGGTTGCCGGCGATCGTCAGGTCGAGCGTCGGCCGCGCCCGGCCGTCG
>JBBRFB010000205.1:0-3674 GCA_038225015.1 Burkholderiales bacterium | reverse complement strand
GGATGCGGCAAGGTCGCCGTACCAGGCGCCCTCGGCGCCGGAGCTTCCGCCGCTGACGAGCATTGCTCCGCCATCGTCGGAGCCGGCGGTGACGGCAGCGCCCCAGGTCAACGTCGCGCCCATCGAGACAGGGCCTGCATCGATGCCCAGCGGGTCGACGCTCGACAAGGGACTCAAGGGATTCAAGTGATTCCGTCCATCACGCGACTCGGCACGACCATGCGGTCTCTCCTCGCCTGCGTTCTCGCGATCTTCTTCGCCTCGACGGCTGCCTTTGCGCAGTCGGGCAATGCTGCTGCCGTACCGGTGCTCGGCGTGGGCGACGTCATCCGAATGTCGGTGTATCAGAACCCGGATCTCAGCGTCGAGGCCCGGATCTCCGAGAACGGCCAGATCAACGTGCCCTTGATCGGCGCCGTCAAGGTCGGCGGCCTCACCGTCGCCGCCGCGCAGGAGCGCATCGAGAAGCTCTTGCGAGACGGGGCGTTCGTGCTCAAGCCGCAGGTGACGATCCAGACGCTGCAGATTCGCAGCAGCCAGATATCGATCCTCGGCCAGGTGGCCAAGCCCGGGCGCTACCCGATCGACATCGTCGGCAGCAAGGTCTCGGAAATGATCGCCACGGCTGGCGGTGTGCTTCCCGGTGGGGCCGACGTCGTCACGCTCGTCGGAACCCGCGACGGCAAGCCCATCAAGCTCGACATCGACCTCCCGGCGATCCTGCAGGCCGGCCGTGCCGATCTCGATGTCGTCGTCGACACCGGTGACATCATCTACGTCGACCGCGCACCGACCCTCTACATCTACGGCGAGGTGCAACGCCCGGGGCAACAGCGCATCGAGCGCGGCATGACGCTCATGCAGGCGCTGGCGGCCGCCGGCGGCCTGAGCCCACGCGGCACCGAACGCGGCGTCCGTGTCAATCGGCGCGACGCCAACGGCGTGCTCCAGACCCTCGAGATCAAGATGAATGATCCCGTCGAGCCGAACGACGTGGTCTACGTCCGCGAATCGATCTTCTGAGGGCGTGCAGGTGTCGCTGAGCCAATACCTTCGAATCGTCTGGGCCCGCAAATGGCTCGTGCTGGGGGTGTTCGTCCTCGTCGCCGCGGTAGGCGTTGCCGTCACCTTTTATCTGCCGCGCCAGTACACCGCCGAGACGTCGCTCATCGTCGAGATGCGCATCGACCCGGCGCTCGGAGCCCTCGCTCCGGCCCTCGCGGCGCCCAGCTACATGGCGACGCAGGTCGAGATCCTGAAGAGCGAGCGTGTGGCTTCGCGTGCCGTCAAGCTGCTCGGCGTCGAGCGGTCTCCCGCCGCGGTGGCGCAGTGGCGCGAGGAAACCAAGGCCAAGATTCCGCTCGAGCGTTACTTCGCCGACGTGCTCGGCAAAGGCCTTTCCATCGAGCCGTCTCGCGGAAGCAACCTGCTGAATCTGAGTTTTTCAGCGCAGGATCCGATCTTCGCCCAGGCAGCGGCGAATGCCTTCGCCAGGGCCTACATGGACGTCTCGGTTGAATTGCGCATCGCACCGGCCCGCCAGTCGGCGACCTTTCTCGATGAACAAACGAAGGCCTTGCGGGCGAATGTGGAAGACGCGCAGGCGAAGCTCTCGAAGTTCCAGCAGGCGAAGGGCATCGTCGTCACCGACGAGAGGCTCGACCAGGAAACCACGCGCTACAACACGCTCGTGACGCAACTGGCGATGGCGCAGGCCGAACGCATCGAGACGGCGACGCGGCAGCGCAATACGGGGGGCGAATCGTCACCCGACGTTCTCGGCAGTGCGGCGGTGCAGTCGCTCAAGGGGCAGCTCGGCGCGGCCGAGACCAAGCTGACCGAGATCAGCAGCATCGTCGGGCGCAACCACCCGGCGCGCCAGCAGCTCGAAGCCCAGATCCGCGAACTGAAGCAGCAGCTCGCCGCGGAAACGAGGCGGGTCGCCGGCGGTGCCACGGTGATCAACCGCGGCAGCTCCCAGAAGGTCGCAGAACTGCAGTCGATGGTCGACGCGCAGAAGAAGCAGGTGCTCGCGCTCCGATCCGACCGCGACCAGATCGCCGTCTATCAACGCGATGTCGAGGCGGCGCAGCGTGCCTACGACGCCGTCGCGCAGCGCCTTGGCCTGCTCAACCTCGAGGGTCAGAACAACCAGGCGAATACGCGGCTTCTCAGCCCGGCCGTGGAACCTCTCATTCCGTCGCGCCCGAAGGTGCTGCTCGGCATCGTCGGCTCGCTCCTCGGCGGCCTGGCCGCCGGCATCGTTCTTGCGCTCCTGCTCGAGATGATCGACAGGCGAGTGCGCATTCCGGAAGATCTCCTGGTCGTTGCCGGCGTGCCGGTGATCGGCGTCCTTCGCAGGCCGGGGTCGAAACGCCCGGTGTTCAGGCGCCTCCTGATGGTCGGGCGCCCGCCCGCCGGCCGGCCGGCGTTGATGGGGCCGGGGGTGCGCTCGTGAAGAACGGCGTCGCCACCCTGAGCGGCCCGCCCCGGGCGACCCGCTCGCTCGGCGCCATCCTGATCGATGGTGGGCAGCTCAAGCCCGAAGACGCCGAACGCGTCATCCACTACCAGAAGGAAAAGAACCTGCGCTTCGGCGAGGCCGCCATGCGCCTGGGCCTCATCAGCGAGGCCGACATCCAGTTCGCCCTGTCGCGCCAGTTCGCCTACGCGTATCTGCGGCGCGTGCCCGGCGAAGCGCGCGCGCTGAGCGACGAGCTCGTCGCCGCGTACCAGCCTTTCAGTGCCCGCGTCGAACAGCTACGAGCGATTCGCAGCCAGCTGATGCTTCGCTGGTTCGACCGCGCCGAGGAGCGCCAGGTGCTGACCATCGTCGGCGCCGAGCGGGGCGAGGGGCGCTCCTACCTGGCGGCCAACCTGGCGATCGTGTTCTCGCAACTCGGCGAGCGCACGCTTCTGGTCGATGCCGACATGCGCGAACCGCGGCAGCATTTCCTGTTCCATCTCGAGAACCAGATCGGCTTGTCGACGTTGTTGGCCGGCCGTTCGAGGGAAGAGGCGATCGTGCGCATTCCCGACCTCGCGGGTCTTTCGGTGCTGCCTGCGGGGCCGACGCCGCCGAACCCGCTCGAGCTGCTGAATCGGCTGAACTTCGACGAATTCATGATCCAGGTGAAGGCCGCTTACGACGTGATCATCGTCGACACGCCGGCCATGACGATAGGTGAAGACGCCGCGATGATCGCCGTGCGTACGGGTGCTGCGCTGGCGGTGGCTCGGGCCGGCTCGACGCGCGTGGCCGCTTATGCCGACCTGGTGCAGGGGCTGATGGATGCCGGCGTGGCCGTGATCGGCTCGGTCTTGAACGAAGCGTCGCTGGCCAAGAAGAAGGGGAAGTGAGCTCTCTTACCCCGGGATCGCCGCTCGACCGGGGCAGCCTGCGGTCGGCGCTGAGCGCGCCCTTGCTCATTGCCGCATTGGGCTTCGCGGCCATGTACGTGCCGGTGTACTGGTGGGCTGCGAACGGCATCTGGCAGTCCGACGAGCAGGCGCACGGCGCCCTCATCCTGCTCGTGATGGTGTGGCTCTTCTGGGGCCTGCGCGGGCCGATCGCCGCGGCGCCGAACGAGCCTGCGCCCGGCTGGGGCTGGCCGATCTTCGTCTTCGGCCTTCTCGTCTACTTCGTCGGCCGTGTCGTCAACATCACGATCCTC
>JBBRFB010000204.1:0-3836 GCA_038225015.1 Burkholderiales bacterium | reverse complement strand
TCGGCCGAGCGCGACCCGAGCGGCCTCGGCCTGATGGACCGCCAGCGGGTCAAGATGTGGCTGCGCGACGCTTATCGCGAGCTCGACGAGGTCGGCGTTTGACGCCACGGCCGGCACGGCGCCGCTTCCTTCGGGGCGCGGCAGCCGTCATCGCGACACCCTGGTTGGCGTGCTCACCGCGCGCCGCCGACGTCGAACGCTTTTCGCTCGGCATCGCCTCAGGCCAGCCGCGTCCGGATGGCATGGTCCTGTGGACCCGCCTCACCGGCGACGGCCTGCCCGCGCGGGTGCCGGTGCACTGGGAGCTGGCGAGCGACGAGCGGTTCACCCGCGTCGTCGCGAGCGGCGACGAGGCCGCCGAAGCGGCCTGGGCGCACAGCGTTCACGCCGAGCCCGTCGGTCTCGAGCCCGGCCGCTGGTACTGGTACCGGATCACCGCCCTCGGCCAGCAGAGCGCTGCGGGGCGCACGCGGACGGCCCCGGCCGCCGACGCGGCAGCGACGCTGCGCTTCGCCGTGACGAGCTGCCAGCGCTACGACACCGGCCACTACGCGGCCTGGCGGCACATCGCCAGCCAGCCGTTCGACGTCGTCTTCTTCCTCGGCGACTACATCTACGAGTCGAGCTCGCGCATCGACGCGATCCGCCGCCACGAAGGCGCCGTCGCCCGCTCGCTCGATCAGTACCGGGCCCGTTACGCCACCTACAAGAGCGACCCGCTGCTGCAGGCGGCGCACGCGGCGGCGCCCTGGCTCATGGTCTGGGACGACCACGAGGTCGCCAACGACTACGCCAACCTGCAGTCGCAGGACCTCGATCCCGATTTCGCGACGCGCCGTGCCGCTGCCTACCGGGCTTACTGGGAGCACATGCCGTTCGCCAAGGCGGTGCGGCCTGGCGGCGCCGACATGCGCATCGTGGGCCGCCTCGACTGGGGCCGCCTCGCCCGCATCCACCTGCTCGACGATCGCCAGTACCGCGACACCCAGGCGTGCCCGAAGCCGGGACGCGGCGGCACGAACACGGTCGGTGCGCCGACCTGCGCCGCCCTCGCCGACCCGCGCCGCACGTTGCTCGGCTTTGAGCAGGAGCGCTGGCTGGGCGACGGCTGGGACCTGCAGCGGCCCTGGAACCTGTTGGCCCAGCAGACGCTCATGGCCCGGTTTTCCTGGTCCGACCCCGCCCGGGGCGCCGGCACCTACTGGACCGACGGATGGGACGGCTATTCGCCGGCGCGCAACCGCCTGCTTGGCGTCGTCGAGGCGAAGAAGGTGCCCGGCGTGGTCGTGCTCGGCGGCGACGTGCACAGCAACTACGTTGCCGATCTCAAGGCCGACTTCGACGACCCCCGCTCGCCTGTCGTCGCCAGCGAGTTCTGCGGCACCTCGATCTCCAGCCTGTCGATCGCGCAGTCGCGCCTCGACGCTGCCCGGGCATACAACCCGCACATCCATTTCGGCCGCTCCGACCAGCGCGGCTACGGCAGCTTCGAGCTCGACGAGAAACGCCTGCAGGTCCGTCTCGAGACAGTCGATCGCCCGATCGACCCGGCCAGCAGCATCACGACAGTGGCCAGCTTCGTCGTCGACGCCCGCCGTCCCGGACCGGTCGACGCCTGACCGCGACGGCAACGACCGGCAGATGCCGGCAGCGTGGGACTAGAACAGCCCGGCCTTGTCGGCCGCGCCGACCACCGTCTTCGACAGCTCGGTGACCTGGGCGCCGACGTCGCTCGACGGCGGTGTCGTCGCACGCGCCGTCCAGACCAGCTTGCCGCTGGCGACATCGGTCACGCGAGCGTTGGCCGAGTAGCCCGTCGTGACCCGGCCGCCGCCGATCGGCGCCGCGACGCTGGCGCCGACGGCACTGCCGCGGCCGAAGCCGAAGCCGCCGATGCCGATGGAAAAGCCCGGGCTGACGTCGTTGGCGGCCACCGCGACGGTCATCACCATCAGCGCCTTCGCGCCGGCGTCGCGCGCCGCAGGCAGCAACTGGCTGTCGACCGACCGATCGGTGGCGAGCGTCGTGTCCTGGGGCGGGAATACCGGCGTGGCGCCGCGGGCGACGACCTCGCTCGCCAGCTGGTCCTGACAAATGCGGCGGATGACGAGATCGTAGGCGTCGCAGGCGACGAAGACGCGGGCGCCACGCAGGTAGGTGGGGCTGAGCTGCGAATCGTTCCACTGGGCGTCGAGCTGCGGCGTCGAGGCGCAGCCGACAAGCGCCGCGACCCCTGCGACGGCGACGGCGACGACCCGCGGCGCCGCGCGTCGGGTTGAAAATACAGAGCGATTCCTGGAGTGCTCACTGCGACGCGGCGGCCGGGCATCCGACGCCGCGCGATGCCCGAGCGTAAGGCCGGGCGGGCCCCGACCGGAACCGTCGCCGTCGAACGCGCGAAGTTCCTACAGCGGCGGCGGGCGCTCGCCGACGCGATGGGCGCCGGGCCGCGGGGTGCCGAGCGGCCGCCCGTCGGCGATTCAGTCGACGGGCGTCAGCTTGGCGATCGACAAGGCCAGCCATTTCAGGCCATGCCGGCCGAAGTTGACCTGGGCCCGGGCATCGTCGCCGCTGCCCTCGAGGGTGAGGATCACGCCTTCGCCGAACTTCGTGTGGAAGACGCCCTGCCCCGAGCGCAGGCCGTGCGAAGGCGACCGTGGCGCGATCGGGGCCGGCGCGCCGCGCGGCTCGACGCGGCCCGTTCCGACGATCGAATGCAGGCCCGAGCCGCGCGCCCAGGCATTGCTGTACTCACGGGCATAGCCGGAGCCGAAGCCCTGGTTCTTCGGCGTGATCCAGCGCAGCGCTGCCTCGGGCAGCTCGTCGAGGAAGCGACTCTTCACGTTGTAGCGCGTCTGCCCGTGCAGCATGCGCGTCTGCGAGAAGCTGAGGTAGAGGCGCTGCCTCGCCCGCGTGATGGCGACGTACATCAGGCGCCGTTCCTCCTCGAGGCCGTCGAGGTCGCTGGCCGAGTTCTCGTGCGGGAAGAGGCCCTCCTCGAGGCCGCTGATGAAGACGCAGTCGAACTCCAGCCCCTTCGCCGAGTGGATGGTCATCAGCTGGATCGCGTCCTGCCCGGCCTGCGCCTGGTTGTCGCCGGCTTCGAGCGAGGCATGGGTGAGAAACGCCGCCAGCGGCGACATGATCTCGCCGGTGTCCGGGTCGGGCGGAGCGCCCGATCCCGACACCGGCAAGCCGGTGACACGACTGCTCCCACCCGCTGCCCCGCCCTCCGCGAGGGCGGGGAGGCGCGCGATCGCGCGCCCGTCGTCGCTGACCTGCGTATCGGGCGGAAGGTTGAACTCAGCCTTGCCTGCCGCGCCACCGAAGGCAGGGAAGCCGCTGCGCTGCGCGACCTCGTCGACCGGCAACGCCACCGCATCCTTGCCGAAGCCCTCCTGGGTCACGAACGCCTCGGCGGCGTTGACGAGCTCCTCCAGGTTCTCGAGTCGGTCCTTGCCTTCGCGGTCGGTCTTGTAGAACTCGACCAGCCCGGAGGCGTCGAGCACGTGGACGATGATCTCGCGCAGCGTCGAACCGCGGGTGGCGGTGCGCATCGCGTCGATGCGGGCGGCGAAGGCCGCCAGGTTGGCGCCGCCCTTGGCGCCGACCGCACCGATGCTCTGCCAGAGGCTGCGCCCGCTCGCCCGCGCCGCGTCCTGCAGCTGCTCGATCGTGCGCCCGCCGATGCCGCGCGCCGGAAAGTTGACGACGCGCAGGAAGCTGGTGTCGTCGTCCGGGTTCTCGATCAGGCGAAGGTACGACAGCGCGTGC
This sequence comes from Burkholderiales bacterium, assembly GCA_038225015.1. GTDB lineage: Bacteria > Pseudomonadota > Gammaproteobacteria > Burkholderiales > Burkholderiaceae_C > Schlegelella_A. The sequence continues at coordinate 62 of JBBRFB010000204.1, read as the reverse complement.
TTCACCTCGGCACGCTCGAAGAAGCGCAGCCCGCCGTACACCTTGTACGGAATGTGGGCGTT
>JBBRFB010000203.1:0-3903 GCA_038225015.1 Burkholderiales bacterium | reverse complement strand
TGCCACCGAGCGCGTAGTCCTGCGCCGCGGCGAGCATGCCGGTCTCGAAGTACGCCTGCGCGGCGGCGTGGCTGGCCTTCGGCAGGTGCACCTTCTCGCCGTCGAACCAGGGTTCCTCGGTGTCGGCGACGCGGTTGAACGGCGCGAACTTCTCGCGAGCGATGCGCTCGCAGGTGTCGAGCACCGCGTCGAAGGTCTCTCGCGAGTGCTCGGCGAAGCGCTCCCTCGAACTCAGCGAGCCGACGCCCAGCCAGTCGTGGAGGAGGAAGTCGACCGTCTCGCGGTAGCTCATCGGGCAGGGTGCCTGGTCGATCGCCGATCGCCGATCGCTCAGAGAACCTCGAACACGCCGGCCGCGCCCATGCCGCCGCCGATGCACATGGTGACGACGACCTTCTTCGCGCCGCGGCGCTTGCCTTCGATGAGCGCTGCGCCGGTGAGACGCTGGCCGCTGACGCCGTAGGGGTGGCCGACGGCGATGGCGCCGCCGTTGACGTTGAGCCTGTCCATGGGGATGCCCAGCGTGTCGGCGCAGTACAGCACCTGCACCGCGAAGGCCTCGTTCAGCTCCCAGAGATCGATGTCGGCCACCGTCAGGCCGAGACGCTTCAGCACCTTCGGCACCGCGAACACCGGGCCGATGCCCATCTCGTCGGGCTCGCAGCCGGCGACGGCGAAGCCGAGGAAGCGGCCGATCGGCTTCAGGCCGCGCTGCTCGGCCAGCTTCTCGTTCATGACGACGCAGGCGCCCGCACCGTCGCTGAACTGGCTGGCGTTGCCGGCCGAGATGACGCCGCCGGGCACCGCCGGCTTGATGTCCTTGATGCCTTCGTAGGTCGTCCCCGGGCGGATGCCTTCGTCGGCGCTGACCGTCACTTCCTTCGTGCGCAGGCCCATCACCGCATCGGCCACGCCGGCGAGCACGGTGATCGGCTCGATCTCGTCCTCGAACTTGCCGGCGTCGCGCGCCGCGGTCGCCTTCTGCTGGCTGGCGGCGCCGTAGCGGTCCATGCGCTCGCGCTCGATCTTGTAGCGCTTGGCGACCTGCTCGGCCGTCTGCAGCATGTTCCAGTAGATCGTCGGCTTGTGCTCGACCAGCCACGAGTCGGCGATCATGTGCTTGTTGGCCTCGTTCTGGACGCAGGAGATGCTCTCCACGCCGCCAGCCACGACGACGTCGTTCTCGCCGGCAACGATGCGCTGGGCCGCCATGGCGATCGTCTGCAGCCCGCTCGAGCAGAAGCGGTTCACCGTCATGCCGCTGGTGGTGATCGGCAGGCCGGCGCGCAACGCGATCTGACGGGCGATGTTGCTGCCGGTCGCGCCTTCGGGGGTGGCGCAGCCCATGATGACGTCGTCGACCTCCGCGGCCTCGATGCCGGCGCGCGCCACGGCCGCCTTCACGGCGTGGCCGCCGAGGGTGGCGCCGTGCGTCATGTTGAAGGCGCCCTTCCAGCTCTTGGCAAGCGGGGTTCGGGCGGTGGAAACGATCACGGCGCTGGTCATGGCGGGTGCTCCTGGCAAATCAGTTGAAGGTCTTGCCATCGGCGGCGAGCCGGGCGAGCAGGGGTGCCGGCGTCCAGAATCCGGCATCGTCGTGCGGATTGGCGGCAAAGCGCTTCATCGCCTGGACGACGTTGAAGAGCCCCCGCTGGTCGGCGAAGTTCATCGGCCCGCCGCGGTGCAGCGGGAAGCCGTAGCCGGTGAGGTAGACCATGTCGATGTCGCTCGCCCGCTGGGCGATGCCCTCCTCGAGGATCTTTGCGCCTTCGTTGACGAGCGCATAGACGAGCCGATGCACGATCTCCTCGTCGCCGATCTTGCGCGGCGCGATGCCGAGGCTGGCGCGGTGCTTGTCGATCATGTCGACGACGAGCTGGCTGGGGATGGCGTCGCGCTTGCCGGTGACGTAGTCGTACCAACCGGCGCCTGTCTTCTGGCCGAAGCGCCCGAGCTCGCAAAGCAGGTCGGCTGTCTTCGAATAGCGGATGTCGGGCTTTTCGACGTAGCGGCGCTTCCTGATGTACCAGCCGACGTCGTTGCCGGCGAGGTCGCCCATGCGAAACGGCCCCATCGCCATGCCGAATTTCTCCATCGCCTTGTCGACCTGCTGCGGCGTCGCGCCCTCCTCGAGGAGGAAGCCGGCCTGGCGCGAATACTGCTCGATCATGCGGTTGCCGATGAAGCCGTCGGTGACGCCGGAGACGACACACGTCTTCCTGATCTTCTTGCCGAGCGCCATCACCGTGGCGAGCACGTCCTTGGCGGTCTTGCCGCCACGCACGACCTCGAGCAGCTTCATCACATTGGCCGGGCTGAAGAAGTGCATCCCGATCACGTCCTGCGGGCGCCTGGTGAACGCGGCGATCCTGTTCAGGTCGAGCGTCGAGGTGTTGCTGGCGAGGATGGCGCCGGGCTTCATCACCTCGTCGAGCGTCTTGAAGACCTGCTCCTTCACGCCCATGTCCTCGAACACCGCCTCGATGACGAGATCGGCGCCCTTCAGGTCGTCGTACTTGAGGGTGGTCGTCAGCAGCGCCATCCGCTCGTCGAGCTTGTCCTGCTTCAGCTTGCCCTTCTTGACCTGCGCCTCGTAGTTCTTGCGCATCACACCGGTGCCCTTGTCGAGCGCCTCCTGCTTCATCTCGAGCATGACGACGGGGATGCCGGCGTTGAGGAAATTCATGGCGATGCCGCCACCCATCGTTCCGGCCCCGATCACCGCGACCTTCTTGACCTCGCGCAGCGGCGTGTCGGCCGGCACGTCGGCGATCTTGCTGGCGGCCCGCTCGGCCATGAAGGCGTGGCGCAAGGCGTTCGACTCGGGCGTCAGCATCAGGCCCATGAAGAGCTCGCGCTCGTATTTCATGCCGTCGTCGAACTTCATCTTCGTCGACGCGGCCACGGCGTCGACGCACTTCAGCGGCGCCGGGAAGTTCTTCGCCATCGCGCCGACCGTGTTGCGTGCGAACTGGAAGTAGGCGTCGGCGTTCGGATAGTCGATCTTCAGGTCGCGCACCAGCGTCAGCGGCCGGACATCCGCCTTCTCGCGGGCCAGGGCGACCGCGGCGTCGAGCACGTCACCGTCGACGACCCGGTCGAACAGCTTCTGCCCGGGCACCTTGGCGAGAAGTTCGCTCTTCACCGGCTCGCCGCTGACGATCATGTTGAGCGCCGTCTCGACGCCGAGCACGCGCGGCAGCCGCTGCGTGCCACCGGCGCCGGGAATGAGCCCGATCTTCACTTCCGGCAGCGCAATCGGCACGCCCGCCGCGGCGACCCGGTAGTGGCAGCCGAGCGCGAGCTCGAGCCCGCCGCCCATTGCCACGCCGTTGATGGCGGCGACGACGGGCTTGGCACTCGACTCCAGCGCCGCGATGAGCGAGAGCAGGTTGGGTTCGGCGCCCGCCTTCGACGAGCCGAACTCGCGGATGTCGGCGCCGCCCGAAAACGCCTTGCCGCTGCCGGTGACGACGATCGCCTTGATCGCCGCGTCGGCGAGCGCGCGCCCGAGGCCCTCGGCGATGCCGCGGCGGGTCTCGAAGCCGAGGCCGTTGACGGGCGGGTTGTCCAGCGCGATGACGGCAACGTCGTTGCGGGTTTCATACGTGGCGCTCATGCTTCGATCCTCGTGACGTGTCAGGCTGGCTGTGAAATTCTAGGCCCGTGTCCATGTCGGCCTGTCCCTGCGGCGACAGGTCGGAAGGGGCAACCGGAACGCGACGCGGGCCCGGCAAGCGGCTGTCACCGCATTGACAGGCCCTAGACCTCGAGCCACTCCTTGCGGACCTCGGCGTCGGCGCGGAGGTCGGCCGGTGTCCCCTCGAAGACGATGGCGCCGTGGCCCATGACGTAGCAGCGCTTCGAGATCTGCAGGGCGATGGTGAGCTTCTGCTCGACGAG
>JBBRFB010000202.1:0-4139 GCA_038225015.1 Burkholderiales bacterium | reverse complement strand
CGCCGGCTCCGCGCTCGGCGGCGGCTGGGAAGTGGCGCTTATCGCGCACGCCCGCTTCGCCGTAGACGATCCGTCGATCCGCTTCGGCACGCCGGAGGTGACGCTCGGGCTCATCCCCGGCGCCACCGGCATCACGAAGACGGTGCGAAAGCTCGGCCTCGTGGCGGCCCAGCCCTACCTGCTCGAAGGCCGGCTGTTCGATCCGCGCGAGGCGGCGACGCTCGGCTGGATCGACGGCTTCGGTGCGTCGGCCGAGGCGCTTCGCGCCGACGCCGTGGCCTGGATCGACGCCCACCCCGACGCCGTGCAGCCGTGGGACAGGCGCGACTACCGGATGCCCGGCGGCACGCCGTCGAACCCGAAGGTCGCCGCGGCGCTCGCCGTCGCGCCGGCCATGCTGCTGCAGAAGACGCGCGGCCTCTACCCGGCCGCCGAGGCGATCCTCGCGACCATGGTCGAGGGCGCCCACGTCGACTACGACACCGCGACCCGTATCGAGAGCCGCCGGCTCGCCAAGATCATGGTCGGGCAGACGGCGAAGAACATGATCAGCGCCTTCTTCTTCGACCTGAACGCGATCCGGTCCGGCCAGTCGCGGCCGGCCGGCATGGCGACGTGGCGGCCGGCGAAGGTCGGCATCCTGGGAGCCGGCATGATGGGCGCCGGCATCGCTCACGCCAACGCCGCGCGCGGCATCGCCTGCGTGCTCGAGGACGTCACGCTGGTCAAGGCCGAGGCCGCGCTCGCATCGGTGCGCGCGATCACCTCGCGCGACGTCGACAAGGGCCGCCTCGACGACGCGCGCGAAGCGAGGATGCTGGCCCTGATCACGCCGGCGGCCGGCACGGCAGCCCTCCGGGGCTGCGATCTCATCATCGAGGCGGTGTTCGAGAAGCGCGACCTGAAGGCCGCCGTGACGCGCGAGGCCGAGCCGATGCTCGCCGCCGGCGGCGTCTTCGCGAGCAACACCTCGACACTGCCGATCACCGGGCTGGCCGCCGCCAGCGCGGCGCCGGAGCGCTTTGTCGGGCTGCACTTCTTCTCGCCGGTGCATCGCATGCGCCTCGTCGAGATCATCCGCGGCGAGGCGACGAGCGACGAGACCATTGCCCGCGCCTACGACTACGTGCTCGCGCTCGGCAAGACACCGATCGTCGTCAACGACTCGCGCGGCTTCTTCACCAGCCGCGTGTTCGGCACCTTCGTCATGGAAGGCGCCGAGATGCTGGCCGAAGGCATCGCTGCGCCGCTCATCGAGCACGCCGCGCTTGCTGCGGGGATGCCGGTCGGTCCGCTGGCCGTGCTCGACGAGACCTCGCTCGCCCTGTCGGTGCACGTGATGGAGCAGACTCGCGCCGACCTCGCCACCGAGGGCCGTTCACTGACGCCGTCGGCGGGCGAAGCGCTCGTCGAGCGCATGGTCAAGGAGCTGAAGCGCCCCGGGCGCGCCGGCGGAGGCGGCTTCTACGACTACCCCGATGGCGAGCCGAAGCGCCTCTGGCCGCAGCTGAAGCCGCTGTTCGAGAGGGCGGCGGCGAGCAACGCGGCGGCCGCCGACATCGAGCGGCTGAAGCGCCGCTTCCTCTATCGCCAGTCGATCGAGACGGCGCGCTGCCTCAGCGAGGGCGTGCTCACGAGCGTCGCGGAAGCGAACATCGGCTCGATCTTCGGCATCGGCTTTCCGGCCTGGACGGGCGGTGCGTTGCAGTTCATCGCCGCCGAAGGCCTGGAACGCTTCCTCGCCAACGCGGAAAATCTCGCCGAGGTGGCGGGCGAGCGCTTCGCCATCGCCGGCCCGGTCCGCGAGACCCTGATGCGGCGGCTCGCTACTTCAGCGACAGGATCCATTGCACCAGCTGCTTCGCCTCCGCCTCGCTGACCTGGGGGTTGGCCGGCATCGGCACCGCGCCCCAGACCCCGGCGCCACCCTTGATCACCTTCTGCGCAAGCTTGTCGACGGCATCGGGCTGGCCGGCGTACTTGGCGGCGACCGCCTTGTACGGCGGCCCGAGCAGCTTCTTGCCGACCTGATGGCAGGCCAGGCAGTTCTTCTTCTGCGCCAGCTCCGGACTGGCGCAGGCCGGCCCCGCGACGACGAGCGCTGCACCGACGAAGGCGGCGGCAATGTGCGATTTCATGCTGATCCTCGGGTTCCGTACGGCACCCCGTGGGCTAGGATAGCGGAGGAGGGTGCGAGGCCGCGGCCGATGCACCGAACCGCGAGCCGGGAGATCGTCATGCTGTTTGTCGTCATCGGCGTCCTGCTGATCCTTTTGAACCTCTTTGACGTCGGCCCGTTCGGAGCCTGGAACTGGGAGTTCTTCGGCGACCTGTGGAAGTTCACCGTACCCTTCATCTTCGCCGTGATCTGGTGGGTGTACTCGGACGTGTCGGGCCTCAACAAGCGCCGCGAGATGGACCGGATGGAAAAGAAGAAGAAGGACCGCCGGCAGGAAAACCTCGCCGCCCTCGGCATGGACACGCGGAACCGCCGCAAGGCGCAAAAGCAGCAGAACCGCTAGGGCTGGCGCCTCCGGGCGGCGAGGCCTAATCGGCGTCCAGCACCGCCCCGCGGCTCGCGCTCGCGGCATTCTTCGCGAACTTGGCCAGCACGCCCCGCGTGTAGCGCGGCGCCGGCGCCCGCCAGGCGGCGCGACGGCGGGCGATCTCGTCGTCGGGCAGGTCGAGCTGCAGGAGCAGCCGATGGGCGTCGATCGTGATCGGGTCGCCCTCGCGGACGAGCGCGATCGTGCCGCCGGCATACGCCTCGGGTGCGACGTGGCCGACAACCATGCCCCAGGTGCCGCCGGAGAAGCGCCCGTCGGTGACGAGGCCGACCGGTTCGCCGAGCCCCTGGCCGATGAGGGCGCTGGTCGGCGCCAGCATCTCCGGCATGCCGGGCGCGCCCTTGGGGCCGAGGTAGCGCAGCACCATCACGTCGCCCGGCTTGATGCGCCGCTCCATGATGGCGGCCATGGCCGACTGCTCGTCGTCGAAGACGCGGGCGGGGCCGGTCATCACGGGGTTCTTCAGGCCGGTGATCTTGGCCACCGCGCCTTCGGGCGACAGGTTGCCCTTCAAGATCGCCAGGTGGCCGTGGTCGTACATCGGCTTGTCGATGGTGCGGATCACGTCCTGGTCGGTGCGCGGCGCCACCGGCAGCTCGGCCAGCGTTTCGGCGATCGTCTTGCCGGTGATGGTGAGGCAGTCGCCGTGCAGAAGACCGGCCTCGAGCAGCATCTTCATCACCTGCGGGATGCCGCCAGCCCGATGCAGGTCGACCGCCAGGTACTTGCCGGAGGGCTTGAGGTCGCACAGCACCGGCACCTTCTGGCGCACGCGCTCGAAGTCGTCGATCGTCCATTCGACGCAGCCGGCGTGGGCGATCGCGAGGAAATGGAGCACGGCGTTGGTCGAGCCGCCGGTGGCCATGATGACGGCGACGGCGTTCTCGATGCTCTTTCGGGTGACGATGTCGCGCGGCTTCAGGTCGTTGCGCACGGCCTCGACGAGCACCCTGGCCGCCGCCTTCGCGCTGGTGGTGATCTCGTCGTGCACGTTGGCCATCGTGCTCGAGAACGGCAGGCTCATGCCGAGCGCCTCGAAGGCCGAGCTCATGGTGTTGGCGGTGTACATGCCGCCGCACGAACCGCTGCCCGGGATCGCCCGCCGCTCGATCTGGGTGAAGTCGTCTTCGCTCATCGTCCCGGCGGTGAACTGGCCGACCGCCTCGAAGACGCTGACGATGTTCAGGTCCTGGCCCTTGTAGTGGCCGGGCAGGATGGTGCCGCCGTAGACATAGATCGCCGGCACGTTGGCGCGCAGGATCCCCATCATTCCGCCGGGCATGTTCTTGTCGCAGCCGCCGACGACGAGCACGCCGTCCATCCACTGGCCGCCGACGCAGGTCTCGATGCAGTCGGCGATGACCTCGCGCGACACCAGGCTGTACTTCATGCCTTCGGTGCCCATCGCCATGCCGTCGGAGATGGTCGGCGTGCCGAAGATCTGGGCATTGCCGCCGGCCTCCTCGATGCCGGCGACCGCGGCGTCGGCGAGCTTCTGCAGGCCCGAGTTGCACGGCGTGATGGTCGAGTGGCCGTTGGCGACGCCGATCATCGGCTTCTTGAAGTCGGCCG
>JBBRFB010000201.1:0-4157 GCA_038225015.1 Burkholderiales bacterium | reverse complement strand
GCCGTGGTCGGCGACAAAGGCGGCCGCGCTCTCGGCGACGAGACGCCGGTCGTCGTCGGCCAGCACGGCGCTCACCGCGCCCGGCCCGCCACCGGCAGGCCCAGTACGCGGGTGGCGATGAGGTTGCGCTGGATCTCGTTGCTGCCGCCGTAGATCGTCAGCCGTCGCGACTGCAGGAACATCTCGGAGAAGTCGAGCAGGTCGTCGCCGCGTCGCTCGGGCTCGCGCAGCGCCGCCGCGGGGCCGGCGAGCTCGCGGCAGACGTCGAGCACCTGGTGAACGGTCTCGGTGGCGAGGATCTTCAGGTAGGAGCTGTCGGCGGCGGTGCCCGCTTCCGCCGCCTCGGCGGCTTCCAGAAACGCCGCCACCAGCGTCTCCACGGCGATCTCCGCATCGGCCACCTGCGCCTGAAGCGCCGCGCCCGCCGGCCGCGCGCGCCGCATCATGCGCAGCCGCTCGAACGCCTTCAGGGCCAGGGCCGGTGAACCGATGCGCAGGCGCTCTTCCGCCAGCACCGCGGTGGCGACCTGCCAGCCGCGGTCGATCTCGCCGACGACGTTGTCGAGCGGCACGACCAGGTCGTCGAAGAAGACCTCGGCGAACTCGTCGTCGCCGGCAATCGTGCGGATCGGCCGCCGGCGGATACCGGCGCTCGTCAGGTCGACGAGCACGAAGGTGATGCCGTGCTGTGGCTTGTCACCGCTCGACGTGCGCACGAGCGCGAACATCCAGTCGGCGTGATGGCCCCAGGTGGTCCAGATCTTGTGCCCGTTGATCAGCAACGTGTCGCCGCGCCGCTCGGCGCGCGTGCGCAGGCTGGCCAGGTCGGAGCCCGCGCCCGGCTCCGAGTAGCCCTGGCACCAGATCGTCTCGCCGCTCAGGATGCCCGGCAAGTGCCGCTGCTGCTGCTCGGGCGTGCCACGGGCGATGAGCAGCGGGCCGATGTGGTTGAGGCCCTGGGTCGGGATGTCGGGCGCGCCGGCGCGGGCCAGCTCTTCCATCAGGATGACCTGCTGCACCGGGCTCGCGGCCATACCGCCATGGGTGCGCGGCCAGTGCGGCGCAATCCAGCCGCGCCGAGAAAGCAGGCGATACCACGGCATGCCTTCGGCAGGCGGAGGCCGAAACGTCTGGTGGCGCAACGCCGCCGGCACGTGTGCCGCAAGCCAGCCGCGCACCTCGGCGCGAAACGCCGCCTCGATGTCGGACTCGGTCCGGATCATGGGGGGGCGAGCACGTTCAGAGGCGGCCGATCTTCGCGTACACGTGCTTGGTCTCGAGAAAGTCGCGCAGCCCCTCGAGGCCATGCAGGCGGCCGAAGCCGCTCTCGCCATAGCCGCCGGTCTCGGCCTCGGCGAAGAGCTTGTTGTGGGCGTTGATCCAGACGGTGCCGGCGCGAATCTCGCGGGCGATGCGCTGCGCCCGCGCATGGTCGCGTGTCCAGACGCTGGCGCCGAGGCCGAAACGGGTCGCGTTGGCCAGTGCCACGCCGTCGCGATCGCTGTCGAACACCTCGAGCGTCAGGATCGGCGCGAAATGCTCGTTCTGTACGGCCGCGCTCTGCGGATCGTCGATCTCGACCAGCGTCGGCGAGACGAAGGCGCCACCGGCGGCGAGGCCGGGCACCGGCGCGCCGCGCACGACGACCCGGTGCTCGGCCGCCAGTTCGTCGACCAGGCCGAGGATGCGGTCGCGGTTGGCGATGTCGATGACGGCGCCCATGTCGCTCGTCGGCAGGTGCCCCGGGCCGACGCGAAACGCCCGCATCGCCGCGCTCATCGCCTGCCGGACGTCGTCGAGGATGCAACGCTGCACCAGGATGCGCGTGGCGGCCGTGCACTGCTGGCCGGAGAGGATGGTGGCCGCGGCGAGGATCTGCGGCACCGCGACCGCGAGGTCGGCGTCGTCGCAGACGAGGCATGGCGCCTTGCCGCCAAGCTCGAGCGACAGGCGCTTCAGCGTCGGCGCGGCGTCGACCATGATCTTCTTGCCGACCGCCGTGCTGCCGGTGTAGCTCAGCACGTCGACCCTGGGCGAGCGCACGAATTCCTGTGCCGCGGCGTGGCCGTCCTCGAACACCATGTTGAAGGCGCCACCCGGCAGCGCGGCGACGGCGGCGAGGTGCCCGGCGACCCGGTGCATGAAGAGCGCCGTCTGCGGCGCGGCCTTGACGACCACCGTGCAGCCGGCGGCAAGCGCCGGCGCCAGCGAACGCACGAACAGCACCAGCGGCGCGTTCCACGGCACGATGATCGCCGCCACGCCGGCCGCCTCGTGGGTGATCAGCGAGCGCACGCCCGGTGCCGGCTCGATGACGCGGCCGGCTCCGAGGCGGGCGAGGCCGGCGTAGTAGCGCAGTTCCGAGACCGCGCCCTCGACCTCGCCGGCGCATTCGCGCAGCAGCTTGCCGTTCTCGGCATTGAGGAGCGCGGCCAGCGGCCCGGCATCGGACTCGAGCCTTGCCGCCAGGTCGAGCAGCGCCGCCGCGCGCACGCGCGGACTGTCTCGCCACGGCGTCGTCTCGAAGATGCGCCGGGCCGCGGCGATGGCCGCGACGGCCTCGTCGCGGCCGCCGCGCGGCGCCGTGCCGAGCAGCTCGCCGGTGGCCGGCGCCACCGACTCGAACCGGCCCGAACCGGCGTCGTCGTGCCACTCGCCGCCGATCCGGTGGCGCGCAGTGCGGTCCTCGGGCGCCAGCGTCATGTCGCCACCCCCTCGGTGCTCAGCTCGATGGCGACACGCGCGCGCAACTCGTTCTTCATCACCTTGCCCATCGCGTTGCGCGGCAGGGCGTCGACGAAGAACACGTGCTTCGGCTTCTTGTAGCTCGCCAGCCGCGCCCGGCTGTGCTCCAGCACCTCGTCGGCGCCGAGCGCCCGCCCGGGTTTCAGTTCGATGAACGCGGCCACGGCCTCGCCGAACAGCGGATCGGGCACGCCGATGACGGCGGCATCGCCGATCGCCGGATGCTCCTGCAGCATCTGCTCGACCTCCTTGGTGTAGATGTTGAAGCCGCCGCTCAGGACCATGTCCTTCTTGCGATCGACGATGTAGAGATAGCCGTCGACGTCGAAGCGCGCCATGTCGCCGGTCTTCACCCAGCCGTCGACGATCGTTGCCGCCGTCTCCTCGGGGCGCTCGAAGTAGCCGCGCATGGTGGTGAAGCGGCCGGGGATGCCGGCGCGCACGAGCAGCTCGCCGGGCTCGCCGACGGCGACCTCGTGGCCGCGATCGTCGACGAGCTTGACCTCGATGCCCGGCGTCACGCGGCCCACCGACGTCGGATGGGTGAACTGCTCCTCGTGCTCGAGGCCGGTGACCGAACCGACCTCGGTCATGGCGAAGAACGAATGCTGGCGGACTTGCGGCAGCAGCTCGATGAGGCGACGCTTCACCTCGACCGGGAAGGCCTCGCCGGTGACGATGATGTGGCGCAGGCTGCCGCAGCGGCCGGCACCGCGCTCGAGCGCCGGCAGCAGCATGCGCGCGACCGTCGGCACCATGCCGAGCGCGCTGACCCGTTCGCCCTCGATCAGCGAGAGCGCCGTCTCGCCGTCGAAACGCTCCATCACGACCAGCGTGCCGCCGAGGCAGAGGGCGTTGAGCATGCGGGCCATGCCGGTGCGATGCGCGAGCGGCGTCGTCACCAGGAACACGTCGTCGGACGTGATGCGCCAGTCGACCGGATTGATGAAGCCGTGCTGCACGACCATGTTGGCGTGCGTGATCACCGCGCCCTTGGGCTGGCCGGTAGTGCCCGACGTGTACATGATCAGGCAGTCGTCGTGGCCGAGCGGCAGGTGCGGCAGCGACTCATCGCAGCGGCGGGCGACGTCGTCGAAGCGGTGCGCGCCCGGCAGCGCGGCCAGCGAGCCGGCGCCGACGACGACACGCTTCAGGCCGGCTAGCTGCGCCTCGATGCCGGCCAGTGCCTCGATCGCCTCGGTGTGGTGGATGAATACCGAGGGCCGGCTGTCGCTCGCGAAGTAGGCCAGCTCCTTCGCCGTCATGCGCGTGTTCACCGGCACGACGATGGCGCCGAGGGCGAAGCCGGCGTAGAGCGACTGCACGAACTCGACACCGTTCGGCAGATACACGAGGACGCGGTCGCCGCATCCGACGCCGAGCCGTGCCAGGCCGAGCGCCAGCGCCGTGGC
>JBBRFB010000200.1:0-4219 GCA_038225015.1 Burkholderiales bacterium | reverse complement strand
CACCTCGTGCAGGTTGCTCTCGAGCTTTTCGAACAGGGCGTCGTTCGGCGCGATCGCCACCACCGGCATCTGCGCGGTCACGAGGGCGAGCGGGCCGTGCTTGAGCTCGCCCGCCGGGTAGGCCTCGGCGTGGATGTAGCTGATCTCCTTCAGCTTCAGCGCGCCTTCGAGCGCCACCGGGTAGTGCATGCCGCGGCCGAGGAAGAGCGCGTTCTCCTTCTTCGCGAAGGCCTCGCTCCAGGCGATCACCTGCGGCTCGAGCGCGAGCACCGACTGCACCGCCACCGGCAGGTGGCGCAGCGCCTTCAGGTGCGCCGCCTCGGCGTCGTCGGCGAGGCGCCCGCGCACCTGGGCGAGCGCCAGGGCGAGCAGGAAGAGGCCGACGAGCTGGGTCGTGAAGGCCTTGGTCGAGGCGACGCCGATCTCGACGCCGGCGCGTGTCACGTAGGCCATCGCGCATTCGCGCACCATGGCGCTCGTCGCCACGTTGCAGATGGTCAGCGTGTGCGCCATGCCGAGCGAGCGCGCGTGCTTCAGCGCGGCGAGCGTGTCGGCGGTCTCGCCGCTCTGCGAGATGGTGACGACGAGCGTCTTCGGATCGGGCACGCTCTGTCGGTAGCGGTATTCGCTCGCCACCTCGACAGCGGTCGGGATCCCGGCGATGGCCTCGAGCCAGTACTTGGCCACCGAGCCGCTGTAGTAGCTCGTGCCGCAGGCGAGGATGAGCACCTGCTTCACGTCCTTGAAGACGCGGTAGGCGCCGTCGCCGAACAACTCCGGCGACACCCCGGGCACGGCGTCGAGCGTATCGGCGATCGCCTTCGGTTGCTCGAAGATCTCCTTCTGCATGTAGTGGCGGTAAGGGCCCAGCTCGGCGGCGCCGGTGTGCGCGACGACGGTGCGCACCGGGCGCTCCACGGCACGGAAATCGCCCCGGTCGTCCGGGTGGACGATCCAGTACTTGCCGAGCTGCAGGTCGACGATGTCGCCGTCCTCGAGGTAGACGATCTGGTCGGTGACGCCGGCCAGCGCCATCGCATCGGAAGCGAGGAAGTTTTCGTCGACACCGGGCGCGCCGCCGACGCCGAGCACCAGCGGCGAGCCGTTTCTGGCACCGATCACGCGGTGCGGCTCGTCGCGGCAGAAGACGGCGATGGCGTAGGCGCCGCGCAGCCGCGGCACGGCACGCTGCACGGCCTCGAGCAGGTCACCGTCGTAGCCGGCGTCGACGAGGTGGGCGATGACCTCGGTGTCGGTCTGGGTGACGAAGACGTAGCCTTTGCCCGTGAGCTCGGCGCGAAGCTCGTCGTGGTTCTCGATGATCCCGTTGTGGACGAGGCCGATGCGGCCGGTTGCGGCGACGCCGGCGTCGTCGACTTCGGGGGCGGCGCCGGGCCCGTGCGAGAAGTGCGGGTGGGCGTTGTGCACGAGTGGCGCGCCGTGCGTCGCCCAGCGGGTGTGGGCGATGCCGGTGCCACCCGCGAGGTGATCGGCGGCGACCGACGCGCTCAGCTCGGCGACCCGGGCGGTGCTGCGCGCGCGGCGCAGCCGGCCACCCTGGTGCAAGGCGACGCCGCAAGAGTCGTAGCCCCGGTACTCGAGCCGGCGCAGGCCCTCGACGAGGACGGGGACGATGTCACGAGTGCTGACCGCACCGACGATTCCGCACATGGCACTGCCTCAGGGTGGCAAAGGGAGTGGGGAATGTAGGAGAGCCAGATAGGCTATTTCAGTCATTTTCTTACCAATTCTGCTTAGATATCGCATATCTTGGTGTAGACATCGTTATTGTTCATAATTAGTCTGCATATGAATTTATCCACTACAAATCCGGCCCTTGATGCCACCGACCTGCGCATCCTGGACGCCCTACAGACCGACGCATCGCCGACCAACCAGGCGCTGGCGGCCCTCGTCCACACCTCGGCCGCGACCTGCCTCAGACGCGTCAAGCGGCTCGAGGCGGCCGGTGTCATCGAACGCCGGGTCGCCCTCCTCTCGCCCGAGCGGCTCGGCCACGGTCTCACTGCCATCGTCGAGGTCACCCTCGACCGCCAATCGGCCGAGGCGCTCGCGGCCTTCGAGGCGCGCGCCGTCGGCGACGGCGCGGTGCGGCAATGCCACCGTGTCACGCCGGGGCCCGACTTCGTGCTGACGGTGCAGCTCGCCGACATGGCCGCCTACCACGCCCTCGTGCAGCGCCTCTTCACGGCCGACGCCAACGTGCGCAACGTGAAGGCATTCTTCAGCGTCCACCGCGCCAAGTTCGAGACCCGGATCGCCCTGCCCGACGCGGCCTGAGCCGCGGCGGCCGTCAGCGCTTCAGGACGACCAGGCCCTTCAGGTACTCGCCTTCGGGGAAGTTCACCGTCATCGCGTGGTCGGGCGCGGCGCCGAGGCGGGCGACGATGAAGCCGTCGACGCCGGCGTCGATGCCGGCCCCGGCCACGATCTTGTGGAAGAGTTCGCCGCCGATGCCGCCCGAGCAGGAGAACGTGTAGAGCACGCCGCCCGGCCGCAGCAACTGCAGGGCGAGACGGTTGATGTCCTTGTAGGCGCGCGCAGCGCGTTCGGCGTGCGCGGCCGTCGGCGCCAGCTTCGGCGGGTCGAGCACGATGGCGTCGAACGTGCGGCCAGCCTCGAGCATCGCGCGCAGCGTACGGTTCACGTCGGCATCGAGCGCCTCGTGGCGCGCGGCGTCGTTGCCGGTCGGCGCCCCGTGGGACTCTGTTGGGTAGTGGGCCGGCGCCGAGGCGTCGCGGGCTGTTTATTGGGCCGCGCAGGCCGCCAGTGCCGCGACGCTGAAGCCGCCGGTGTAGCAGTAGCAGTTCAGCACGTGCGCCAGGCCGAGCCGACGCACGGTGTCGGCGAAGTGGCGGCGGTTGTCGCGCTGGTCGAGGTAGAAGCCCGTCTTGTGGCCGCTGGCGACATCGACGACGAAGCGCCAGTCGTGCTCGCGGATCGTCGCTTCCGTCGGTGCGGCGTCGCCGGGCATGCTGCCGCGCAGCCAGCCGGTGGCCGCGGCGAGGCCCTCGCGCTGCCGCGCCGAGGTGTCGCTGCGCTCGTAGAGGCGAGCCGCACCGCTCGCCGGCAGCAAGGCGTCGGCGATCGCGTCCTTCCAGCGCTCGGCACCGGCCGACAGGAACTGCGCCGAGAGCACGTCGGCGTAGCGGTCGACGACGAGCCCCGGCAGGCCGTCGGCCTCGCCGTGGACGAGGCGAACGCCGTCGCTGGCGATCGACAGCCGGCGGCGCACGTCGATCGCTGCCGCGAGACGGCGGGCGAAAAAGCCGGCGTCGATGCGCTCGGCCTCGTCGAAGCTCCAGGCGCGCAGGCGGATCAGCGACTGCGGGCTGTAGGCGGCCCAGGCGAGAAAGCGGCCGTCGCTTGACTCGACGCGCACCGTCTCGCCGGCGTCGGCCTTGCCGCGGTCGACGCTGCCCTCGAACACCCACGGGTGGCGGCGCAGCAGCGAGCGCTCCTTGCCGGGGCGCAGTCGGACGCTCTTCACGGGCCCGTCGTGGCGTCAGCCCTGCGGCGGCAGATCGCCCTGGCGCCGGCGTCGTGCGGAATCGCGGTCCCGGTCATCGCCGCGCCGCGGCCCTCAAGGCGCGACCTTGCGGCGCGCGCGCGGATGCGCGGCGTCGTAGACCTTCGAGAGGTGGCCGAAGTCGAGCTTGGTGTAGACCTGCGTCGTCGTGATGCTGGCGTGACCGAGCAGCTCCTGCACCGCGCGCAGGTCGCCGCTCGACTGCAGCACGTGGCTGGCGAACGAATGACGCAGCATGTGCGGGTGCACGTGCGCCGGAACGCCGGCGGCGATGGCCTGCGCCTTCAGCCGCGAGCGCACCTGGCTCGGCGTGAGCCGGGTACCGCGGTTGCTGACGAAGAGCGCCGCCTCGCCGGGCCCGGCCAACCGGTCGCGAACCGCGAGCCACTGCGCCAGCGCGAGCAGCGCCGGCCGGCCGACCGGCACGCTGCGCCGCTTGCTGCCCTTGCCGAGCACGTGCGCGCTGGCATCGGCGGCGTCGATCCAGCCGGCCGCCGAGCCGCTCGCCGCGACGTCGAGGCCGAGCAGCTCGCCGACCCGCAGGCCGCAGCCGTAGAGCAGTTCGGCGATGCAGGCGTCGCGTGCCGACAGCCTGCTGTCGGCCGGGCCGCGATGGGCGGCGAACGCCACTGCGTGGTCGACCGACAGCGCCTTCGGCAGCGGCTTGGC
>JBBRFB010000199.1:0-4276 GCA_038225015.1 Burkholderiales bacterium | reverse complement strand
ACGACGAAGAACGAGCCGAAAGCGCCGCAAACCGCAGTTCGAGACTGCCTGAACGCAGCCCGAATGCAACTGCGCGCCTCGGCGCAGCTCGCGTCGATCGATTCGGCTGGCTCATCGCGTCCAAATTCAACAGCCTGCTAGGGCACGGCGAAGCGCCAGCGCCTGCGCTGACGCATGTCAGGCGCGGGCCGCCACGGATTCGATCCCGGTCGCGAATCGCGGCCAGAGCGCCTCGGGCAGGTCGTGGCCCATGCCCCGTATGACGTCGATCGTCGCCCCGCGGATGCGAGCGGCGAGATCGCGGCCGGCGGGCAGCGGAACCAGCGCGTCGGCGTCGCCATGGATGACGTGGGTCGGGACCTGGATGGCCTCGACGAGCTGCGTGCGGTCGCCGTCGGCGGCGATCGCCACCATCTGCCGGGCCAGGCCGGCGGGACGGTAGGCGCGGCGTACCGAACGGGTGAAGCGCTCTTGCAGCTCGGCGTCGACCGGCGGATACCCGGGGCTGCCGATAAGCCGGTACAGGCGCACGTAATGCTCGACGATGCCGGCGACGCTGGCATCGCGCGGCCGCGAGATGAGTGCGCTGCGCACCTTCAGCGTCGGCCCGGGAAGCCGCCGGGCACCGGTCGTCGTCATCATCAGGGTCAGGCTCTTCAGCCGATGGGCATGGCGCGCGCCCAGGTGCTGGCCGATCATCCCGCCCATCGAGGCGCCGCAGACATGGGCACGCGCGATGCCGAGCGCGTCGAGGATGCCGACGCAGTCGAGCGCCATGTCGGCCAGCGTGTACGGGCTGTGCACCGGCCGGCCAAGCGCGTGGCGGATCGCCTCGAGCACGAGGTTGGGCGCGCCGGTCTCGTCGAGGCGCTGGCTGAGTCCGATGTCGCGGTTGTCGAAGCGGATGACGCGAAAGCCCCGGCCGACCAGCGCCGCGACGAAGCCTTCGTCCCAGCCGAGCAGCTGCATGCCGAGGCCCATGACGAGAAGGAGCGGCTCGCCCACCGGCGAGCCGTGTTCCTCGACCTCCAGCGAGAGGCCGTTGGCAGCGATCTGCACCGTGTCGACCGGGAATGCCGTGCGATCGCCCTAGGCGGCGATGATCGCGGACACGCCACCGTCGACCGCCAGGATCTGGCCGGTGATGTGCTTGCCGGCCTGCGAGGCGAACAGCAGCGCCGCCCCCTTGAGGTCATCGTCGTCGCCGAGGCGCAGCAGCGGCGCGCGGCGCGCCATGTTGTCGGCGCCATGCTGCGCGAGCACGCCCTGCGTCATGCGACTCGGGAAAAACCCGGGCGCCAGCGCGTTGACGTTGATGCCGTAGTGCCCCCACTCGCCGGCCAGCGTGCGGGTGAAGTTGACGACCGCACCCTTGCTGGTGTTGTAGGCCACCATCATCATCTCGGCGCTGTTGCCGGCCAGTCCGGCGATCGACGCGACATTGATGATGCGGCCCTGCCGGCGAGGGATCATGCTGTGCTTGCCGATCGCCTGGCTCATGAGGAAGATCGAGCGGATGTTGAGGTTCATCACCTTGTCCCAGGCCTCGAGGGGGTGATCCTCGGCGGCCGCGCCCCAGGTCGCGCCGGCGTTGTTGACCAGGACGTCGACCTGCCCGAGGCGGGCGATCGCGTCCTGCGAGACGCGCACGATCTCGCTCGGCTGGCTGGCGTCGGCGGCGATCCAGAGCGCCTCGATGCCCAGGCCCTTCAGGTGCGCCGCCGACTCCTCGAGGTCGGCCGCCTTGCGCGAAGTGAGCATGACGCGGGCGCCGGCCTCGCCGAGCGCTTCGGCGATCTGCAGGCCGAGGCCGCGCGAGCCGCCGGTGATCAGCGCCGTCTTGCCGCTGAGATCGAACAGTTGACGAACAGGTGTGCTCATGGCGTCCTCGATTCGACAAGTGGGTTTGTCGCCGCGCCCCGGCTCAGGGCGTGTCGTTCAGGCGCGAACGGATCCAGATCAGCACGACGCCCGCGACGATGCCGACGGCGCCGGCGGCCACGACCAGCCAGCCCCAGCCGGCACCGTTGCGCTGCAGCGCATAGCCGAGGCTGACGGCGGCCAGGCCGCCATAGATCAGCGGCCAGACAAGCGACTGGGCGCGCGCGGCGGAGAGCTTCAAAACGATTCCTCGGCCATCGAGCGGCAGGTGTCGTCGCGCGTCTCGACCACGGCCAGCCAGGCGCGCACCTTCGGCAGTTCGTAGCGAAAGAAATAGTGGCAGGCCGCCAGGCGGCCCCGCTGCGCCGCGTCGGCCGTCCCCTGCACGGCGCGGACGGCGACGTCGAGCCAGATCCAGGCGATGGCGACGTGGCCGAAGGCCTGCAGGTAGGGCGTGGCGTTGGCCAGGGCTTCTTCGGGCCGGCCCGTGGCCCAGGCCGCGCGGGTCGCCTCGGCCAGGTGGTCGGCGGCCACGGCGAGCGATTTCGCCGGCCCGATCAGCAATTCGGCCGCCATCGCCCGGGCGATGGTGTCGTCGATCACTTCGCGCCAGAGCAGCAGGCAGGCACCGCCGTCCATGACGACCTTGCGGCCGAGCAGGTCGAGTGCCTGGATGCCGTGCGTGCCTTCGTGGATCATGTTCAGGCGGTTGTCGCGCCAGCACTGCTCGACCGGGAAGTCGCGCGTGTAGCCGTAGCCTCCGAGCACCTGGATCGCCAGGCTGTTCGCCTCGAGACACCACTCGCTCGGCCAGCTCTTGGCGATCGGCGTCAGCAACTCGAGAAGCTGGTGCGCCCGGGCCCGGCCGGTCGCCCCGCACGGCAGGCCGATGCCGGCCTGAGAGCCGCCGGATTTTGCAGGCGAGGTGCCGTCGTCGCCGGTGTGCAGCTCGTCGACGAGGCGCGCGCACCAGAGTTCGAGCGCGAGCGCCCCTTCGCAGTAGCTCTTTTGCGCCAGCAGCATCCGCTTCACGTCGGCGTGCTCGATGATGCGTACCGGAGGCTGCGATGCATCCTTCCCGCCGATACCGACCGGCCGTCCCTGCGGCCGGTTCCTCGCGTAGTCGAGCGACGCTTCGTAGCCGGCGAAGCCGAGCATCGCCGCGCCCAGGCCAACGGCGATGCGCGCCTCGTTCATCATGTGGAACATGCAGCGCAGGCCCTCGCCCGGCTTGCCGACCCGGTAGCCCACCGCACCGCCCTGCCCCATCGGCTGGAACTTGCCTTCGCCGAAATTGAGCAGCGTGTTCGGAATGCCGCGGTAACCGAGCTTGTGGTTGAGCCCGGCGAGCGCGACGTCGTTGCGTTCGCCGGTGAGCGAGCCGGAACGATCGACCAGCTTCTTCGGCACGATGAAGAGCGAGATGCCGCGCGTCCCGACGATCAGCTTGCCGTCGTCGCCCGGGATCTTCGCGAGCACGAGGTGGATGATGTTCTCGGTGAGCTCATGCTCGCCGTTCGAGATCCACATCTTGTTGCCGCGCAGCCGATAGCGCGGGCCGAGCGGATCGGTCGCGAAGTCGGCCCCGTCGGGCACGGCCCGGGTGGCGATGTCGGAGAGGCTCGAGCCGGCCTGCGGCTCCGACAGGCACATGGTTCCGGAGAAGCGCCCGGCGAACTCGTTCTTCGCGAACACCTCCTGCTGCGCCGGCGTGCCGTGCGCCATCAGGAGGTTGGCGTTGCCGCTGGTCAGCATGCCGCCGCCGCCGATGCCGATGGACGCCTTCGAGAAGAAGCTGTTGGCCGCCATCTCGACGACGCACGGCAGCTGCATGCCACCGAGCGCGTAGTCCTGCGCCGCGGCGAGCATGCCGGTCTCGAAGTACGCCTGCGCGGCGGCGTGGCTGGCCTTCGGCAGGTGCACCTTCTCGCCGTCGAACCAGGGTTCCTCGGTGTCGGCCACGCGGTTGAACGGCGCGAACTTCTCGCGCGCGATGCGCTCGCAGGTGTCGAGCACCGCGTCGAAGGTCTCGCGCGAGTGCTCGGCGAAGCGCTCCCGAGAGCTCAGCGACGCGACGCCCAGCCAGTCGTGGAGGAGGAAGTCGACCGTCTCGCGGTAGCTCATCGGGCAGGGTGCCTGGTCGATCGCCGATCGCTCAGAGAACCTCGAACACGCCGGCCGCGCCCATGCCGCCGCCGATGCACATGGTGACGACGACCTTCTTCGCGCCGCGGCGCTTGCCTTCGATGAGCGCTGCGCCGGTGAGGCGCTGGCCGCTGACGCCGTAGGGATGGCCGACGGCGATGGCGCCGCCGTTGACATTCAGCCGATCCATGGGGATGCCCAGCGTGTCGGCGCAGTACAGCACCTGCACCGCGAAGGCCTCGTTCAGCTC
>JBBRFB010000198.1:0-4307 GCA_038225015.1 Burkholderiales bacterium | reverse complement strand
ACCTTCTCGATGTGGCCCGGATTCGCCGGCTTGCCGAACAGGCCGCGGCTGAAGCTGACGGTGGCCCGGACGGTCTCGAAGGCGTCGGTGGAGAGCTCCTGGGGCACGAGGCCGATCTTCGAGCGCGCAGCGCGGAAGTCGTCGACGATGTCGTGCCCGTCGGCGGTGACGCTGCCTTCGCTCGCCCGGACGATGCCGCAGACGATGTTGATCAGGGTCGTCTTGCCGGCGCCGTTGGGCCCCAGCAGGGCGAATATCTCGCCGCGGCGGATGGCCAGGTCGACCCGGTCGAGCGCCTTGAAGCCGCTCGCATAGGTCTTGCTGACCTGGCTGACGACGACGATGTCGTCGGCCTCGGCAGACATGCGCGGCGGTGTGGCGGAAGCAGGTGGCATGGTGGCGGCGGCTGGGTGCCCCAGGGCGCCCGCCCGCGCGGCAGCCCCGGATTAGACACGAAAGGTCGGCGCGGGCGCCGCCGTCGAGGGGCAGAATCGGCCCGGCCCCGCGGCCGCGACCCCGTCACCTTGCCGACCTGCCGATGAACGACCCTGGACCGAACGACAACCTCTTCGTGGCGCTACGCGCCGGCTTTCCGGCGGCTCTGGACGGGGCGGCGATCGAGACGGTGGGCGACGAGCCCCTGGTCTACAGCTGGCGCGACCTCGAGCGCGCCACCGCGATGCTGGCCAACTTGCTCGACTCGCTCGAACTGCCTGCCGGCGCCCGCGTCGCGGTGCAGGTCGACAAGTCGGTCGAGGCGCTGCTGCTCTACCTCGCGGTCCTGCGCGCCGGGCTCGTCTACCTGCCCCTCAACACGGCCTACAAGTCCGACGAGCTGGCGTACTTCATCGGCGACGCCGAGCCGGCGGTCGTCGTTTGCGCCAGCCGCGACTTCGGCTGGCTCTCGAAGCTCGCGTTCAAGAAGGGCACGGGCTGGGTCTTCACCCTCGATGCCGATCGGAGCGGCAGCCTGCTCGAGCGGGCGGCCCGATTCGGCGACCGCCACGCGCCGGCGGTCCGGGGTGGCGACGACCTCGCCGCCATCCTCTCCACGAGCGGCACGACCGGCCGCAGCAAGGGGGCGATGCTCTCGCACGAGAACCTGCGCTCGAACGCGCTGACGCTCAAGCGGTACTGGGGCTGGCAGAGCCGCGCCGAGGGCGGCGACGTGCTGATCCACGCCCTGCCCATCTTCCACGTCCACGGCCTCTTCGTCGCTTCGCACGGCGCCCTCCTGGCCGGCGCGAAGATGCTCTGGCTCGATCGCTTCGATGGCCGCCGGGTCGTCGAGAAGCTGCCGGAGGCCACCGTCTTCATGGGCGTGCCGACGCTCTACGTGCGCCTTCTCGCCGAGCCCGGGCTGACGCGCGAGGCCTGCCGGAACATGCGGCTCTTCATCAGCGGGTCGGCGCCGCTCCTGATCGAGACCTTCAACGAATTCCGCGAGCGCACCGGCTGCACGATCCTCGAGCGCTACGGCATGAGCGAGACGGCGATGCTGACCTCGAACCCGTACGACGCGAAGGACGGCGAGCGCCGAGGCGGCACGGTCGGCTTTGCGCTGCCCGGCGTCGATCTGCGCGTGCGCGACGAGCACGACCATCCGGTCGTGCGCGGAACCATCGGCGCCATCGAGGTGCGCGGCCCGAACGTCTTTGCCGGCTACTGGCGCATGCCGGAGAAGACGGCGCAGGAGTTCACCGGCGACGGCTGGTTCCGGACCGGCGACGTCGGCCGGATCGATGCCGACGGCTACGTCGTCATCGTCGGCCGCAACAAGGACCTCATCATCAGCGGCGGCTACAACGTCTATCCGGCCGAGATCGAGAGCGTCATCAACGAGATGCCGGGGGTGGCCGAGAGCGCGGTCGTCGGCGTCCCGCACGCCGACTTCGGCGAGGCCGTCGTCGCCGTCGTCGTCGCCAAGACGGGGGCCTCGCTCGACGAGGGCGGCCTGCTCGCCGCGCTGAAGGCGAAGATCGCCAACTTCAAGGTGCCCAAGCGGCTCTTCGTCGTCGACGAGCTGCCGCGCAACGCGATGGGCAAGGTGCGCAAGAACGTCCTGCGCGATGCACACGCCGGCGAGTTCACCGCCGCCTGAAGCACAGCCGCAGCGAAGGGTTTCCCCCAATGGTTGCCCTGTTTCGCCAAGGGTCTTTGCGGGCAACATACGCAGAGTTTCTCGGCCCATGCCAATGCTGCTTCTGGTTTCTGCCATCAAGCTCGTCGTCGAGATCGCCCTCATGGCGCTGGCGGGACAATTCGTCCTTGGCCTGCTTGCCGGCAGGAGGCGCGATGGCAACGTCTTCTACCGGGTGCTGCAGGTGGTGACGAGCCCGGTGCTGCGCGGCATGCGCCTGATCGCCCCCCGCGTCGTCCTCGACCGGCACCTGCCGCTGGCCGCCTTCGTGCTCCTCCTCAGCCTGTGGATCGTGGTCACGGCGGTCAAGGTCGACCTGTGCCTGAAGATCGGCGTCGAGCAATGCCGCTAGCCCTGCCGCGCTCGCTCTACTGGCGCCAGAAGCTGCTGGCGATGGCTTGGCTCGTGCTCGGCCGCAAGGGTCGGGCCGCCGGCGTCCTCGACGCCCTTCTGAGCCGCTGGCCGGGCGATGCCTGGGGGCTCGCCAGCCGCGCCCACCTGCGCGCACAGCTCGGCGACCGGCAGGCGGCGCTCACCGATGCCGAGCGCCTGGTGGCCGAGCATCCGCAGCGCAGCGCCGCCGACTGGTTCAATCTCGGCTACCTGCGCGAAGCGCTCGACCAGGGCGACGTCGAAGCGGCGTTTCGCCAGGCGGTGACGCTCGACCCTCGGCTCGACCGCGCCTGGTACGGCCTCGCCCTCGCGCTCATCCGGGTCGGCCGGCTCGACGAGGCCAAGGTCGCCCTCAAGCGCAACACCGAGCTGCAACCGATGAGCCCGTACGGCTGGTACCAGCTGGCCCGCGTCCACGTCGACCGGCGCGAGACCGAGCAGGCCGTCCGGATCATCGCGCACCTGAAGGGCTTCGAGCCCAAGGTGGCCGCCCAGCTCGAGCGCGAGACGGGGCTGAGCGCATGACCGCCGGGCGGCGCGGCAAAGACAACGAATTCATGGCTGCCGACGGCAGCCTGGAGGCACCGACCCGGCCGGGACGGTGCGAGCGCCGGGGCGAGTCCCCGACAACCGAAACCTGGGAGGGCGAGGCATGCAACTGACCCAAAGGCACCACGAGTACTGGCGGCGGACGCTGTCGATCACCGGCGTGTTGCTGGCCATCTGGTTCATCGTCACGTTTGTCGTCGCGTATTTCGCACGCGACCTGACTTTCAACTTCTTCGGCTGGCCCTTCAGCTTCTGGGTCGCAGCCCAGGGCGCGCTGGTCGTCTATGTGCTGATCATCTGGTTCTACGCGCGCTACATGAATCGCCTGGACCAGGAATACGGCGTCGCCGAAGCCGAGGAGACCTGAGATGGCCGACATTCCGACCGCAACCGCCCTGGGCACAGGCGTCTTCGCCGCAAACTCCAGCCAGCGTGCCTTCAAGAAGCAGCTGAACAAGGTCTACACCTGGTACGTCGGCGGCTTCCTCTCCTTCGTTCTCGTGCTCGCCGCGCTCGAGCAGATGGGCCTGCCGAGAAACTGGATCGGCATCATCTTCCTGATCGCCACCGTGCTGCTCTACGCCGGCATCGGCGTGATGAGCCGCACCTCCGACGCCGCGGAGTACTACGTCGCCGGGCGACGCGTGCCGGCCATGTACAACGGCATGGCCACGGGCGCCGACTGGATGAGCGCCGCCTCGTTCATCGGCATGGCGGGAACGCTCTACCTGACCGGCTTCGGCGGCCTCGCGTTCATCCTCGGATGGACCGGCGGCTACGTCCTGGTGGCCCTCTTCCTGGCGCCCTTCCTGCGCAAGTTTGGCCAGTTCACGATCCCCGACTTCCTCGGCGCGCGCTACGAAGGCAACCTGCCGCGCTTCCTCGGCGTCGTCGCCGCCATCCTCTGCTCGTTCACCTACGTGGTGGCGCAAATCTACGGCGTCGGCGTGATCACGGCGCGGCTGTCGGGCATTCCGTTCGAGATCGGCATCTTCGTCGGTCTCGGCGGCATCCTCGTCTGCTCGTTTCTCGGCGGCATGCGCGCCGTCACGTGGACGCAGGTCGCGCAGTACATCATCCTCAGCGTCGCCTACATGATTCCGGTGGTCTGGCTGGCGGTCAAGCAGACCGGCGTGCCGATCCCGCAGGCGATCTACGGCCAGCAGCTCGAGAAGGTGTCCAAGCGTGGCGACGAGCTTCGCCACGATCCGAAGGAACTCGAGGT
>JBBRFB010000197.1:0-4308 GCA_038225015.1 Burkholderiales bacterium | reverse complement strand
CCGACCGGCACACTGCGCCGCTTGCTGCCCTTGCCGAGCACGTGGGCGCTGGCATCGGCGGCGTCGATCCAGCCGGCCGCCGAGCCGCTTGCCGCGACGTCGAGGCCGAGCAGCTCGCCAACCCGCAGGCCGCAGCCGTAGAGCAGCTCGGCGATGCAGGCGTCGCGCGCCGACAGCGTGCTGTCGGCCGGGCCGCGATGGGCGGCGAACGCCACTGCGTGGTCGACCGACAGCGCCTTCGGCAGCGGCTTGGCGGCGCGCGGCGCGCGCACGCCGTCGACCGGGTTGGCGGCGACGAGGCCGTCACGGCCGAGCCAGCGGTAGAGGCCACGCCATGCCGACAGGTCGATCGCGATGCTGCGCGGCGCCAGCCCCTGGCCGTGCAGCTGCGCCGCCCAGCGGCGGACGTGGTGCGTCTGCACCCGCCGCAGCGGCACCTTCGCCGCCGCCGTGAAGCGCTGCAGCCGGACGAAGGCCTCGCCGTACATCGCGAGGGTGCGGGCGGCGAGCCGGCGCTCGACGCGCAGGTGCTCGAGATGGCCGGCGATGTCGGCGTCGCGGCCGGCCTCGGCCGTGACATCCGCCGCCTGCTCGTCGGCCGCCATGCGCATGCTCAGCCGGGCAGGAGCCGCGTCAGCGCGGCGCTGGCGATCTCGCCGATGCGGCTGAGGAAGTCGGTGCCCATGTCGGCGGTGTAGCGCGTCGGATCGGGCGAGCCGAGGACGAGCAGGCCAATGGTGCCGGGCGCCTGCTCGTGGCGCAGCGGAATCAGCGCGATCGAGGCGGCGGTGGCGGGATCGTCGAGCCAGCGCACCGCCTCGAAGCCCGTGTTGACGCCGCAGTACGGAACGTCGAGGCTGGCCGCAAAGATCTTCACGTTGTCGCCGATGTCACGGGCGAACGGCAAGGCGGCGAATGCGTCGGCGCAACCCCAGGCCCGGATCGCCGCCTGCGGAATCATGAACTGGTGCTTCAGCTCGCGCACAAGCACGTCGGGCAGGTCGGCGGCGTTGGCGGTGAGCATGAGCGCCCGCGTCCATCGATGCAGCCTGTCGGCGATGGCAACGTTGTCCTGGCCGTGGCGGATCATGTCGACGATCTGCCGCTCGAGGCCCTTGATGCGCTCGCGCAGCATCTCCATCTGCCGCTCCTGCAGCGAGACGGCGCGCTGCCCGTGGGGGCTGGTGAGCTGGATCGTGCCGACCAGCTCGGCGTGGCGCTCGAAGAAGCCCGGGCTGGTGGCCAGGTAGTTGGCGATGTCGGCCTCGGTGATGCCCTGCACGCCCATCGACGTTCCCCCTGGTGTGATGCTCACGATGGCCGGCTCATGGTTGGCTGCTCATAGGTCGATCTCTCCTTCGAAGACGGTCTCGGCCGGACCCGTCATCCACATCGGCGCGTCGCCACCGGCCCAGCCGACGGTGAGCGAACCGCCGCGCGTCTCGACGTCGACGACGCTGTCGAGCAGGCCGAGGGCGACGCCGAGGGCGACGGCTGCGCAGGCGCCGGTGCCGCATGACAGCGTCTCGCCGGCGCCGCGCTCGTGAACGCGCAGGCGCACCGACGAGCGCGAGACGATCTGCATGAAGCCGGCGTTGACGCCCTCGGGGAAGCGCCGGTGCGCCTCGACCAGTGGCCCCTGGCGCGCCACCGGAGCCGCGTCGACGTCGGCGACGATCTGCACCGCGTGCGGGTTGCCCATCGAGAGCACGCCGACCTGGACCCGCTCGTCGCGGCCGGTGCCGGCGCCGAGGTCGATCGGCCACAGGGCCAGCGCCGCGCCGCGCTTGCGCGCCTCGAGGCCGGCGGTGTCGAACGGCACGTGCGCCGGCTCGAAATCGGGCGGCCCCATGTCGACCATGACGCGACCGTCGGCCTGCAGGCGCAACTCGAGGCGGCGGTTCATCGTGGCGACCGCCAGGGTCGACTTCTCGCTCAGGCCCCTGTCGCGCACGAAACGGACGAAGCAGCGCGCGCCGTTGCCGCAGTGCTCGACCTCGTCGCCGCTGCCGCCGTTGAAGATGCGGTAGCCGAAATCGATGCCCGGGCCGGGCGAGGGCTCGACGACGAGGATCTGGTCGGCGCCGATGCCGAAGCGGCGGTCGGCGAGGCGCTGCATCTGGGCCTGGCTCAACTCGAGCGGCGCCCGGGTCGCGTCGAGGACGACGAAGTCG
This sequence comes from Burkholderiales bacterium, assembly GCA_038225015.1. GTDB lineage: Bacteria > Pseudomonadota > Gammaproteobacteria > Burkholderiales > Burkholderiaceae_C > Schlegelella_A. Next base: position 2,134 of record JBBRFB010000197.1, on the reverse strand, counting down.
TTGCCGGCCCCCTGCATCTTGGTAAAGCGAATGTGCATGGGCCGATTATCGGCGCCCCTCCGCTGGCGGCCGCCGGGTGCCTGCACCGGCCCCGCTCGCCGCCGCCTCAGTACAGCGGCAGCTCGCCGGCGGGCCGGGTCTTGAAGCGCCGGTGCACCCACAGGTATTGCGCCGGGTTGCGGCGGATCTCGGCCTCGATCCAGCGGTTGATGCGCGCGCTGTCGGCGGCCGCGTCGTCGGTCGGAAAGTCGCTCCACGGAGACTCGAAGCGAACGAGATAGCCCTCGCCGCCCGGCAGGATCTCGGCGACCACCGGCTGAACGATCATGTCCATCGCCTTCGCCAGGCGCGATGGCGCGAGCAGCGTGGCCGCGGGCACACCGAAGAACGGCACGAAAGCGGCGTCGCGGATGCCGAAGTCCATGTCGGGCAGATTGAAGAAGCCGTCGCCGCGACGGATCGCCCGCATCAGCTTCTTGCCGGCATCGTCGCGCGAGAAGATCTCGGCATTGCCGAGGCGCAGGCGCCCTCGCCGCAGCGCCCGGTCGAGCACCGGGTCGCTCTGCGCCTGGTAGATCGAGATGCCCTTGCGCTTCTGGAACAGGAGCACCGCGGCGCCGGCGACGTCGAGCGCCATGAAATGGGGCACCAGCCACATCACCGGCCGGTCGCTGCGTTCGGCAAGGTGGACGTCGCCCTCGACATGGATCAGCCGCCTCAGCCTCTCGGGCGACGCATACCAGAGCAGGCCGCGTTCGAACAGGCTGCGGCCGAGCCAGCGGAAATGCTCGCGCGCCAGACGCTCGCGCGCGGCGGACGAGAGTTCGGGAAAGCAGAGCGCCAGGTTGCGCAGCGCGATTCGTCGGCGCGACCGGACAAGGCGATAGCCGAGCCGGCCGAACGCGTTGCCGCAGGCCGCCTGCGCGGCCAACGGCAGCCACTGGAAGAGCCACAGAGCGGCCAGCAGAAGACGTGCACCCACGGTTGCAGAATTCCTCCTCGATGCGGCCGACGCGAACGCGCGGCCGACGAACCCGGAGTATCGGGGCCGCCGCCCGGTGGGCCGGGTTCGCTGCGGCGTCGCCGGCGGCGCTCGCGCCGGCAGGCGGGCCTATGACCCTGCGCGCAGCGGCAAAGCTCTGGCCGCGGGCCGCTGCGCTTCCTATAATCGCGGAGTCGCCGAGTTACTGAACTACTTGCGGGGCGACGGAGAAATTCCGCTAAAGCGTTCGCCGCTCGCCCCGAGATTCAGGCCGGCAACGCATGTTGCCCATTTGAATCCCGACAGGAGCCGAGCGTGCCGACCGACTTTCTCTTCACTTCCGAATCCGTCTCCGAAGGCCACCCGGACAAGGTCTCCGACCAGGTGTCCGACGCCATCCTCGACGCCATCTTCACGCAGGACCCGCGCTCGCGCGTGGCTGCCGAGACCCTGTGCAACACCGGCCTCGTCGTCCTCGCCGGCGAGATCACGACCAACGCCCACGTCGACTACATCCAGGTTGCGCGCGACACCATCAAGCGCATCGGTTACGACAACACCGACTACGGCATCGACTACAAGGGCTGCGCGGTGCTCGTCGCCTACGACAAGCAGAGCAACGACATCGCCCAGGGCGTCGACCACGCGAGCGACGACCACCTCAACACCGGCGCCGGCGACCAGGGCCTGATGTTCGGCTATGCCTGCGACGAGACGCCCGACCTGATGCCGGCGCCGATCTACTACGCGCACCGGCTGGTCGAGCGCCAGGCCCAGCTCAGGAAGGACGGCCGCATGCCGTACCTGCGGCCGGACGCGAAGAGCCAGGTGACGATGCGCTACGTCGACGGCAAGCCGCATTCGATCGACACCGTGGTGCTCTCGAGCCAGCACGACCCGAGCCAGAGCGAGACGCCGACGAAGATGAAGGCCTCGTTCATCGAGGCGGTGATCGAGGAGATCATCAAGCCGGTGCTGCCGAAGGAATGGCTGAAGGACACGCGCTACCTCGTCAACCCGACCGGCCGCTTCGTCGTCGGCGGCCCGCAGGGCGACTGCGGCCTCACTGGCCGCAAGATCATCGTCGACACCTATGGCGGCGCCTGCCCGCACGGCGGCGGCGCGTTCTCGGGCAAGGATCCGTCGAAGGTC
>JBBRFB010000196.1:0-4337 GCA_038225015.1 Burkholderiales bacterium | reverse complement strand
GGCATCACCAAGGCGAAGAAGATCAGGAAGATCGGCATGATGGCCAGCGACACCGGCCTCATCCACTTCGACGACGTGCGCGTGCCGCAGACGAACCGCATCGGCGAAGAAGGCGCGGGCTTCACCTACCAGATGATGCAGTTCCAGGAAGAGCGCCTGTGGGCCGCGGCGCACGCGATCCAGGCGCTGAACGGCTGCATCGAGCAGACGATCGACTACACCCGCGAACGCCAGATCTTCGGCAAGAGCGTGCTCGACAACCAGGTCGTCCACTTCAAGCTCGCCGAGCTGAAGACCGAGGTCGAGGCGCTGCGCGGCCTCGTCTACATGGCGACCGAGAAGTACGTGGCCGGCGCCGACGTCACCGAGTGGGCGTCGATGGCCAAGCTGAAGGCCTGCCGGCTCGGTCGCCTCGTTCCCGACGCCTGCATGCAGTACTGGGGCGGCATGGGCTACACCTGGGACAACCCGGTCTCGCGCTACTTCCGCGACGGCCGGCTCGGCTCGATTGCCGGCGGCGCCGACGAGGTCATGCTCTCCATCATCGCCAAGTACATGCACACGCTGCCGGCCCGCGGCGGATGATCGGGCCGCTGCTCATCGCCAACCGCGGCGAGATCGTCGTCCGCGTCGCGCGGACGGCGCGGCGACTCGGCATCGAGACGGTCGCGATCGCCTCCGCGGCCGACCGCGGCGCGCCGCACACGCGGGCCTGCGGCCGCGTGGTGTCGATCGGCGGCGAGTGTGCTGCCGACTCCTACCTGCGAGCCGACCTCGTCATCGCTGCCGCCCTCACCGGCGGAGCACGCGCGATCCATCCCGGCTATGGCTTCCTGAGCGAGAACGCCGACTTCGCCGCGGCGGTGCTCGCCGCCGGGCTGCTCTGGGTCGGCCCGCCACCGGAGGCGATGCGGGTGATGGCCGACAAGTCGGCAGCACGTCGCCGCATGGCAGCCGCCGGGGTGCCGGTGCTGCCGGGCTACGACGGCGACGCGCAAGACCGGGCGACGCTGCGCGCGGCGGCCGCGACGCTCGGCCTGCCGCTCATGGTCAAGGCGGCCGCGGGCGGCGGCGGTCGCGGCATGCGCCTCGTCACCGACATGGGCGAGCTCGATGCCGCGCTCGATTCGGCGGCGGCCGAGGCTGCGTCCGCCTTCGGCAACGAGCGCCTGCTGCTCGAGCACGCCCTCGTCGAGCCGCGCCACGTCGAGATCCAGGTCTTCGCCGATGCCGCCGGCACGGTCATCCACCTCGGCGAGCGCGACTGCTCGATGCAACGCCGGCACCAGAAGATCATCGAGGAAGCACCCTCCCCGGCCGTCGACCCGGCGTTGCGCCGGCGCATGGGCGAGGCCGCCGTGGCGGTCGCGCGCGACGTCGGCTATCGCGGCGCCGGCACCGTCGAGTTCCTGCTCGACGGCGACGGCGCGTTCTGGTTCATCGAGATGAACACTCGGCTCCAGGTCGAGCACGCGCTCACCGAGGCGCTGGTCGGCGTCGACCTCGTCGAGTGGCAGCTCCGCGTCGCCGCCGGCGAGCCGCTGCCGCTGTCGCAGCCCGATGCCCTGGCCCGCTTCGAGGCCGGCGGACACGCTGTCGAAGCGCGGCTGTGCGCCGAGAACCCGGGGCGCGGCTTCCTGCCGCAGGCCGGCCGCGTCGTCCGCTGGTCGGCGCCGCCGAACGTACGCTGCGATCACGCGCTGGCCAGCGGCTGCGAGGTCAGCGCCTTCTACGACTCGATGCTGGGCAAGCTCATCGCCCACGCACCGACGCGTGCCGCAGCGGTGGGGCAGCTCGCCGACGCGCTCGACCGCACGGTCTGCCTCGGCGTGAAGACGAACCGCGCCTTCCTGGCCCGCCTGCTGCGGCACGAGCGTTTCCTGGCGGCCGGCGTCACGACCGGCTTCATCGCCACCCATTTCGCCACCGACGAGGCGCGCGCGCCGGCCGCGCCGGGCTGGCTCGAGGCCCTCGCCGCCGCCGCGCTCGCCCTGCTGCCCCGCGCCCCCCTGCCCGACCTCTGGACCGGCTGGTCATCGTCGCCCGCGATCAACTGCACGGTGCCGCTTGCGGTCGACGGCGAGCGCCGGCGCTGGCGGCTCACCGGCACGCGCGACGACGTGCTCGTCGCCGGCGCAGCCGCCAGCCACCGCATCGTTGGCCTGGCCTCGCATCCGGCGCCGGCCGGTGGTGACGACGTCGAGGCCGAGGTCGACGGTCGCCGCGTCCGGGCGGCGTGCGCGCGTGCCGGCGACACCGGCTGGTGGCTCGTCGACGGCCACGAGCTCGTCGTCGTCGACGAGCGCCTCGCGGCACGGGCCGGCGCGGCCACCGGCGCCCCGGGCGACCTGCTGGCGCCGATGCACGGCCGCGTCACCCAGGTGCTGGTGGTCGCGGGGGCGGCGGTCAAAGCCGGCGCCCTCCTCGTCGTCCTCGAGGCGATGAAGATGGAGCATCAGATCCGGGCGCCGCGGGCCGGCGTCGTCGCCGCCCTCCATACCCGGGCCGGCGATCAGGTGGCGGCACGGCAGAGGCTGGTCGAGATGGCCCTCTGACGACGCCGCGGGCGTGCCGGGCCAGCCCGTACCATCGGCCATGTCGATGAAGACGCCGCCCCTTCCCTTCGAAGACGATTTCCTGGCCGCCCTGCGCACGCTCTTCGAGGAGAAGATCGCCTTCAACCGCATCATCGGCCTGCACGTCGGCACCGTTTCGGGCGAAGGCATGACCGGCTGGCTCGAGATGCGGCCCGAGCTGATCGGCGGCCACCAGCGGCTGCACGGCGGGGTCATCAGCGCCGCCCTCGACTCGGCGGCCGGCCTCGCGGTGATGGGCGCGATCGGCGCCCGCCACATGGACGAGCCGCCAGCGCAGCGCATGGCCCGCTTCGCCAAGCTCAGCACCATCGACCTCCGCATCGACTACCTGCGACCGGCCTCGGGGCGGCGGTTCGATCTCGCAGCCGAGGTCCTTCGCCTCGGCTCGCGAGTGGCGACGGTGCGCATGACCTTCGGCGGCGACGATGGCCGGCTGCTTGCCAGCGGCGCCGCCGCCTACATGATTTCCTGAGGCTTCCGCCCACGACCAGAAGGACAGGCGAATATGGCAGCGTGGTTGAACAGGCATGTCGCGCCTTCGCAGAACGTCATGGCCAGGAAGCGGCCAGAGGAAGCCTCGCCGTCCACGCTGCGAATGCAATCGCTGTCACGTTGGGAAAACGAAGGAGGCGCCATGGCGCATTGTCCCGAAGATCACCCTACCGCCGACCACATGCCGTCCGACGATCCGCAGCTGACGAACGCCGAGCTCGTGCAGCTTCGCATTCGCGTCATCGCCCTGGAGAACATCGCAATCGCCCTGCTTTCGCAAGCCGACGAGGCCTGCTTCAGCAAAGTGCGCGAGATGGCCGCTTACATCTCGCCACGGGCGGGTTTCACCCATCACCCGCTGACGCTGCAAGCGGCGGCTCAGATGGAGAGCCTGGTCGACCGATCGGCGCACTTCCAATCGATGGTGGATCGGCCGAAAGATTGACCGTCGGCGCGGCGCCGGCGGTGGTCAATCCGCCGTCTCGTCCCCATAAGGTGGATAGGTGATGCTCGAACCGTCGACGCATGCGAAAGGCGTCAATCGATGCGCCTGCAGTCGTTTCGCGCTGACAATTTCTTCCGCGGGCACCCCGTGGACGATCAGCGCGTCGGCGATCAGCGAGCGGTGGCAACGCCAGGGCACCGCCTCGGCGCACATCAGCACGACTTGCTCGTCCTTCGCCAGAGTCGTGATCCAGAACAGGTTCTCTTCGAACTCCGGCGTCTGCATGTAGTCGGCGTAGCCGCGAAAGGACTTGTTGCGCCAGCCTGCGTTCGGCGACTGCGCGCTGGTCGGGCGAAAACCCCCGAGCCCCGGGGCATGCGCGTAGGCGATGCCCGACGCCGCCAGCGCTTCAGGCAACGCGTCGCCATTGAACTGCGGGTTGTGGCGCGAACGCGGCACGGTGCGCACGTCGACCAGGGCCGAGACGGCGTGCGCCGTGAGCATCGGAATGAATTCAGACAGCGGCCGCGTCGAGTGGCCGATGGTGAACACGGAACGGCGACTCATGCTGCGCTCGGAGTCGCCGTGACAGTTCGTCCGCCCAGCCAGCCCTTGATGGCCGCGATCAGCAACGGCACCGCACCGAAGGTGATGAACACCAGGTCGCCCGGCAGGCGCAGCCACTCGAGCAGCAACGAGCGCGGATTTCCGATGTAGTCGAGACTGCGCGCATGCCAGTAGCCATGCTCGGCCACGTCGCGGAGCTGCAGCACGCCGGCCGGGAAGAGGCTCAGGCCGAGCAT
>JBBRFB010000195.1:0-4407 GCA_038225015.1 Burkholderiales bacterium | reverse complement strand
AGCGCGTAGCCGGTCGCGCCGGCGGCGACGAACGCCTGGGTGCCCGGCCGGGCCAGGAAGGCGCGCAGCACGACGTCGCGGTCGACGCCGGTCGCCGCGGCATCGAGCGCGACGACGGCCGTCGTCAGCGCCGGGTCGGCGCCGTGGGCCGCCGCCGCGGCCGCCGGGCCGGTACCGGAAACGACACCTTCCCAGCGCTCGAAGGCGAAGCCGTCGACGAAGCCGCCGTGCCGATACACCTGCGCACCGGCCGGCGTCGCGTCGAGCACGGGCACGCGGTTCGTGGCGGCGAGCGCGGCGACGCATTCGGCGAGCAGCGCGCTCGCCAGGCCCCGATGGCGGAACCGGTCGGCGACGAGAATCATCGAGACCCAGCCGGCGCGATCGCCGTAGGGCAGCGCCGCGGCGGTCGCGACCAGCACGCCGGCGTCGTCGCGGCAACCGACCGCCTGCCCGGCGTCGATGAAGAGCCGCCAGTCGTCGGCGGTCTGGTTCCAGCCCACGGCGTCCGACAGCGCCAGGCCGCCGTCGACGTCGCGCTGCCCGAGGCGTTCGATCTCGAGCACGTCAGAACTCGCCATCGCGAACCTCGAACTTGGTCGGCTTGTTGAGGCTCGCCCCGTCGTGGGCGACCCAGTCGGCGACCCAGTCGAGCATGCGGCCGAGCGGTACCTGCGGGTATCCGAACAGGCGCGCCGCTTCGGTGGTGTCGGACAGGAGGGCCGTTTCGGCTTCGCGCCCCGTGATCTCGACCGGCCGGCCCATCCGCGCACCGAGCTCCTTCGCGAGCCAGCGGATCGAGATGGTCTCCGGGCCGGTGCAGTTGATCGGCGTCGTCGGCGTCGAGCAATGGGCGAGGCAGCGCAGCACCTGCGCGTTCGCGTCGCCCTGCCAGATCACGTTGACATAGCCCATCGTCACGTCGACCGGCACACCCTGGCGGATCTTCGTGGCGATGTCGACCAGCACGCCGTAGCGCATGTCGATCGCGTAGTTGAGGCGGACGATCCGCCCCGGCGTGCGATGCCGGATCGAGAAGTGCTCGAACAGGCGCTCGCGGCCGAGGCAGGACTGCGCGTACTCGCCGACGGGCGCCGGCGCCGTCGACTCGCCGGCGCCCTGGCGGCCGATCGCGGTGAGCGCGTACACGTTGCCGGTGGAAAACGCGACGATGCGCGAGCCGCGGAAGCGCTCGGCGACGAGCGCCGGCACATGCGTGTTCATCGCCCACGTCATCGACGGATTGCCGCTGGCGCCAAACTTGTGACCGGCGGCGAAGACGACGTTGCCGACGTCGGGCAGGGCGTCGATCGCGGCGCGATCGAGGAGGTCGCAGGCGATCGTCTCGACGCCCCACGCGTCGAGGCGCTGGCGCGCCGCCGGGTCGCTGAAGCGGGCGACGCCGATGATGCGCCGGCCCGGCACCGCGTTCCTCGCCAGCCGGGCGAGGGTCGGGCCCATCTTGCCGGCAACGCCGAGGATCATGATGTCGCCGTCGATGCCGGCGAGGTCGCGGATCAGCGCCGTGCGCGGCCGGGCCAGGAACTCGTCGAGCTCGTGCTCGGAGGCGAAGCGCTCCGGCAGCCGCGCCGGATCGAGAAGCACGGCGCCGGGGGTGACGGCAGGGTGACCAGGCAGCTCAGGCATGCGGCATCGACCGGTGCCGAGACGCGCGCCGGTGCAGGTTGAAAACCCAGTTTAGGCGCCGCCCCGGGGAGCGTCAACCGTTTGGTTGAAATGCGCCGCGCCTCAGGGGCGCAGCCCCGCCAGGGTGAGAGCGAGGACATGCCGGCGATAGGCGGCGCGGCGGCGCGGCTCTTCCAGGTCGCGCCCGAACAGGGACGACAGCGTCAGCCGGTTGGAGAAGAAGAAGTAGGCCATGCCGGCGATCGAGATGTAGAGCTCGACCGGATCGATGCCGCGTCGAAAGACGCCGGCCCGAACCCCGCGCGCGAGCGTCGAGCGAATGAGGGCGACCAGCGGCGAGCTGGTGCGGCGGATCGCCGGCGAAGCGCGCACGTGGGCGGCACCGTGGGCGTTCTCGTGGTTGAGCATGCCGATGAAATCGGGGTGTCGCGCCAGGTAGTCGAACGAGAAGCCGACCAGCGCCGCCATCGCTTCTTCGGGCGGCAGGCCGCCGAGGTCGAGGCCGCGCTCGAGGGCGCGGATCTCGACATACACGGCCTCGAGGGCGTGGCGGTAGAGCGCCTCCTTGCTGCCGAAGTAGTAGTAGAGCAGCTGCTTGTTGACGCCGGCGCGAGCGGCGATGGCAGCAACTCGGGCGCCGGTCAGTCCCTTGGCCGCGAACTCGGCGCGGGCAGCGCCGAGGATCGCCTCGCGTGCCGGCGCCCGTGCGGCCTCGTCGGCGGTGGTCGTAGCGGAGGCGGGGGCGTCGCGGCGCGCGGGCATGGCGGGCGTTGTACCCGAAGCCGGCGGGCGCGCCACCGGGACTTGCGCGCACGCCTTCGCGACGCGTCGGCTCGCGGCCTTGCTACGCTATGCGTGCAGGCGGCGCCGCCGCACGAGAGTTCTCATGGCGGATCGACAGGTCGTTCGCATCGGCGGTGCCTCGGGCTTCTGGGGTGACAGCCGCGTCGCCGCGCCGCAGCTCGTGGGCTCCGGCCAGATCGACTACCTCGTCTTCGACTACCTCGCCGAGACGACGATGGCGCTCCTCGCCGCGGTGCGGGCGAAGAAGCCCGAGCTCGGCTACGCCACCGATTTCGTCGACGTCGCGATGCGATCGGTGCTGCCGCAGATCGCCGCCGCCGGCATCAAGGTGGTCAGCAACGCCGGCGGCATCCACCCGCGCGGCTGCGCCGAGGCACTCGCCCGCCTCGTCGACGACGCCGGCCTCGGCCTGCGGATCGCTGTCGTCGAGGGCGACGACGTGCTGGCGCAGATGCCGGATCTGCTCGGCAGCGACATGCCGGCTGGCCTTCTCAGCGCCAACGCCTACCTCGGCGCGCTGCCGATCGCGCAGGCGCTCGCCGCCGGCGCCGACATCGTCGTCACCGGCCGTTGCGTCGACAGCGCGGTGACGCTCGGGCCGCTCATGCACGAGTTCGGCTGGGCCGCCGACGACTTCGACCGCCTCGCCGCTGGCAGCCTCGCCGGCCACATCGTCGAATGCGGCTGCCAGGCGACCGGCGGCCTCTTCACCGACTGGGAGAGCGTGCCCGACTGGGCCACGATCGGCTACCCGATCGCCGAGTGCCGCGTCGACGGCAGCTTCACCGTCACCAAGCCGGCCGGCACCGGCGGCCTGGTCGCCCGCGCCGCGGTCGCCGAGCAGCTGCTCTACGAGATCGGCGACCCCGGCGCCTACGTGCTTCCCGACGTGATCTGCGACTTCCGCGAGGTCCGCATCGAGCAGGCCGGGGCCGAGCGCGTGCGCGTGTCCGGCGCGCGTGGCAGGGCGCCCACCGACCGCTACAAGGTGTCGGCGACGGCGCTGAACGGCTTTCGCTGCGTCGGCACCCTCGTCATCGTCGGCATCGACGCGGCGAAGAAGGCGCGGCGCACAGCCGAGGCGATCGTCGCGCGCTGTCGCACGCTCTTTCGCGATGCCGGCCTGGCCGATTTCGCCGCCGTCCACATCGAGGTGCTGGGCGCGGAATCAAGCTACGGGCCGCACGCCCGCACGGCGGCCAGTCGCGAAGTGATGATGCGCGTCGTCGTCGACCATGGCGAGAGACGCGCGCTCGAGATCTTCGCCCGCGAGATCGCACCGGCCGGCACGTCGTGGTCGCCGGGGACGACCGGCGCCGGCGGCCGGCCCGGCGTCTCGCCGCTGGTGCGTCCGCTGTCGTTCCTGATCGACAAGCGCCGCGTCGAGTGCAGCGTCACTCTCGGCGGCGAGCGCTGCGCGGTCGCGGTACCGCTGCATGAAGGTCGAGCGGCGCCGGCGACAATCGCATCACCGCCGCCGCTATTGCCGATGCCTGCGGATGCCGATGGCGGGTTCGACGCCGACGGCGGCACCGCGACGCTGACGCTCGTCGAACTGGCCTGGGCGCGCAGCGGCGACAAGGGCGATCTTTCCAACATCGGCGTCATCGCGCGCCGGCCGGAATGGCTGCCGCTGTTGTGGGACCGACTGACGACGGCGCGCGTGAAGTCGTGGTTCGCCCATCTCGTCGCCGGCGAGGTCGAGCGGTTCCATCTACCCGGCATCGACGCCATCAACTTCGTGCTGCACGAAGCGCTCGCGGGCGGCGGCCCGGCGTCGCCGCGACTCGACCCGCTCGGCAAGGGCATGGCGCAGATGCTGCTCGACATGCCGGTCGAGGTGCCCGCGTCGGTTGCCCGTCAGGCCCGCGGCTAGCGGAGGGACCGCGAGAGCTCGACGATGGTCGTGGCTTCTCCAATATCGCTATGGTCGAGGCTGCGCCGATCCCAGCGCGC
>JBBRFB010000194.1:0-4515 GCA_038225015.1 Burkholderiales bacterium | reverse complement strand
CGTTAGAGGGGGCAAGTCACATCACCCGCAGCAGGCCGGTCACCACAGCATCCAGATTGCGGCTGTTCAAGGCGGCCACGCAGATGCGGCCAGAGTCCAGACCATAGACCCCGCACTCGCTGCGCAAACGCTGCATTTGCGGGGTGCTCAGGCCGGAATAGCTGAACATGCCTTTCTGGCGGGTGATGTAGGCGAGGTCTCCAGGCGCACCCGCCGCATGCAGCTTGGCCAGCAGCGCCTGGCGCATGGCGCGGATGCGTTCGCGCATGGCCTCGAGTTCCTGTTCCCACAGGGCGCGCAGTGCCGGTGTGGTCAGCACATGGGCCACGATCTGCGCGCCGAAGGTGGGCGGCGTGCTGTAGTTGCTGCGGATGACGATCTTCAACTGCGACAGCACGCGGGCGGCTTCGTCGCGGCTCTTGCACACCACGCTGAGTGCGCCGACGCGCTCGCCGTAGAGCGAGAAGCTCTTCGAAAAACTGCTGGCGACGAAGCAGTCGAGGCCGGCGTCGAGGCACTTGCGCACGGCCAGCCCGTCTTCGACGACGCTGTCGCCGAGGCCCTGGTAGGCGAGGTCGAGGAAGGGCACCAGTCGCCGCGCCGCCAAGGTGGCGATCACTTCGTCCCACTGCCCGGGGGTGAGGTCGCAGCCGGTCGGGTTGTGGCAGCAGGCGTGCAGGACGACGATGGTGCCCGGCGCTGCGCCGTTGAGCGACGCCAGCATCGCCGCGAAGTCGACGCCCTGGGCCGCGGCGTCGTAGTAGGCGTAGTGGTCGACTTCGAAGCCGGCACCCTCGAAGAGCGCCCGGTGGTTTTCCCAGCTCGGGCTGCTGATCAGCACCTTGGCGGCGGGGCTCATGCGCTTCAACAGGTCGGCGCCGACCTTGAGGGCGCCGGTGCCGCCGACCGCCTGCACCGTGGCGATGCGGCCCTCGCGCCGAGCGGCGCAGTCGCCGAACACGAGCGCCTGGGCGACCGCGTCGTAGGCGGCGCTGCCGTCGATCGGCAGGTAGCCACGCGCCTTCGGCGCCTCGGCCATCGACTCCTCCGCGGCGCGCACGCAGCGCAGCAGCGGCAGCTTGCCGTTCTCGTCGGTGTAGACGCCGACCCCGAGGTTGACCTTGGCCGGGTTCGGGTCGGCGTTGAACTGTTCGTTGAGGCCGAGGATCGGATCCCGGGGCGCCATCTCGACGGCGTCGAAGAGCGAAGACATGCGAACGGTCCTTAGGGTACGGCGATGGGCATGGATTCGGACCTGTGACGCCAACTGCACAGGGACCGGCGCATAGCGCTCCTTTGCCGGCGGATGGGTTTGCGCTACCCTGAAGGGTTCTGCGCATCGCCGCGACATTGCCCATTTTATCTGCCATGACCGAAGTGTCCGAGCCAGCCCTTGCCGAGGTGCCCGAAGCATCCGCAGAAGGCGAATTCATCACGTATCCCGGCTCCCCGTTCCAGTTGTTCCTTCCCTACGCGCCGGCCGGCGACCAGCCCGGCGATCGCCGGCTCGGGCAAGACCTTCACGATGGCCAACGTGATCGCCCAGATCGGCCGTCCGGCGATCGTCTTCGCGCCGAACAAGACGCTGGCGGCGCAGCTCTACAGCGAGTTCCGGGAGTTCTTTCCGAAGAACGCCGTCGAGTACTTCGTCAGCTACTACGACTACTACCAGCCAGAGGCCTACGTGCCGCAGCGCGATCTCTTCATCGAGAAGGACTCGGCGATCAACGAGCACATCGAGCAGATGCGGCTGTCGGCGACGAAGAGCGTTCTCGAGCGGCGCGACGTCGTCGTCGTCGCCTCGGTGAGCGCGATCTACGGCATCGGCGCCCCCGAGGACTACACCGAGATGCGGATGATCATGCGCACCGGCGACAAGCTCGGCCAGCGCGACGCCATCGCCCACCTGATCCGCATGCAGTACTCGAGGAACGAAAGCGACTTCTCGCGCGGCACCTTCCGCGTCCGTGGCGACACGATCGACGTCTTCCCGGCCGAGCACAGCGAGCTCGCGGTGCGCATCGAGCTGTTCGACGACGAGCTCGAGTCGCTGACACTGTTTGACCCGCTCACCGGCCGCATCCGGCAGAAGATCCCGCGATTCGTGATCTATCCGGCGAGCCACTACGCGACGCCGCGGGGCCGGATCGTCAGCGCGATCGACACGATCAAGGTCGAACTGCGCGAGCGCCTCGCCGAGCTGGTGGCGGTAGGCAAGCTGGTGGAGGCGCAGCGTCTGGAACAAAGAACCCGCTTCGACCTCGAGATGCTGCAGGAGATCGGCCACTGCAAGGGGATCGAGAACTACACCCGGCACCTGTCGGGCGCGGCGCCCGGCCAGCCGCCGGCGACGATGGTCGACTACCTGCCGAAGGACGCGCTCATGTTCCTCGACGAGAGCCACGTCATGATCGGCCAGCTCGGCGGCATGTACAACGGCGACCGTGCCCGCAAGACGACGCTCGTCGACTACGGCTTTCGCCTGCCCTCGGCACTCGACAACCGGCCGCTCAAGTTCGAGGAGTTCGAGGCCAAGATGCGCCAGGTCGTGTTCGTCTCGGCGACGCCCGCGGCTTACGAGAACACGCATGCCGGCCAGGTGGTCGAGCAACTCGTGCGGCCGACCGGGTTGATCGATCCGGTGGTCGAGGTGCGGCCTGCGACGCACCAGGTCGACGACGTCCTGCAGGAGATCCGGGAGCGGGTCGACGTGAACGAGCGCGTCCTCATCACGACCCTGACCAAGCGGATGGCCGAGCAGCTCACCGACTACCTGGCCGACAACGGCGTCAAGGTGCGCTACCTGCACAGCGACATCGAGACGGTCGAGCGGGTCGAGATTCTTCGTGACCTGCGCCTCGGCGCCTTCGACGTGCTGGTGGGCATCAACCTGCTGCGCGAGGGCCTCGACATCCCCGAGGTCTCGCTGGTCGCCATCCTCGACGCCGACAAGGAAGGGTTCCTGCGTTCGGAGCGAAGCCTGATCCAGACCATCGGCCGGGCGGCGCGCCACCTGAACGGCAAGGCGATCCTCTATGCCGACCAGGTCACCGAATCGATGAAGCTGGCGATCGGCGAGACCGATCGCCGGCGCGCCCGGCAGACGGCGCACAACCTCGCCGAGGGAATCACGCCGACCAGCATCGTCAAGCGCATCAAGGAGATGATCGATGGCGTCTACAGCGACAAGAGCGCCAAGGACGACCTGAAGGCCGCCCGTGACGCGGCCGCTACCGAGGCGTTGAGCGAGCGCGACCTGGGCAAGCGGATCAAGATGCTCGAGCGGCAGATGCTCGAGCACGCGAAGAACCTCGAGTTCGAGCAGGCCGCCCGCGTGCGCGACGAGCTGGCCCGCCTGCGCGAGCAGGCCTTCGGCGCCGCCGGCGCCGACAACGTCGTGGCGCTGCCCGGGCGGGCCTGAGGCAAGCCCTCTCTGCCGGGCCTCGCGGGGCCGGGCTGCCACGATTTCCCGGGCGTCTTGCAGGGGAACTAATCGCCCCAATCTCGACCAAATCAGTAGGTTTCCCGTATACTCGACTAAATCACTCGGATTAGGAAAAAGCCCGCTGGGGGCATGGCTTTTGCTAAGCCCCAGTCGAGCCGCTGGCGACAGCGTTCCGACACCTGACAAGGAGCTTTACATGCGTTTGACAACCAAAGGGCGTTTCGCGGTTACGGCGATGATTGACCTCGCTTTGCGAGAGCATTCAGGCCCGGTGGCGCTGGCCGCCATCAGCGGCCGGCAGCAGATTTCGCTGTCTTACCTCGAGCAGCTGTTCGGCAAGCTGCGACGTCACGAACTCGTGGAGAGCACGCGAGGTCCCGGAGGCGGCTATTCGCTAGGGCGCAAGTCCGAGGAGATCACAGTGGCCGACATCATCGTCGCGGTCGACGAGCCGATCGACGCGACCGGTTGTGGCGGCAAGGAAAACTGCATGGGCGACGACGCTGGCCGCTGCATGACACACGACCTCTGGGCCAGCCTGAACTCGAAGATGATCGAGTTCCTCGACTCGGTGTCGCTCAAGAAGCTGGTCGACGAGCAGATCGCAAAGGGCATCTCGATCGAGGAGCACCCGGTCAAGCGCGCCATCTCGACGCAACCGGTGGTCAAGCCGATCAAGATCACCGCGCCCAACTCGGTCTTTGCGCTCGGCGCCGCCTTCGCCAAGTAATCCGCCTGATTCGGCTCGCATGGACATGACCCCGCATTTTCCGATCTACATGGACTACGGCGCGACGACGCCGGTGGACCAGCGCGTCGTTGACGTCATGATCCCGTGGTTGCGCGAGCACTTCGGCAACCCGGCATCGCGCAGCCACGCCTGGGGCTGGGAAGCGGAAGCGGCGGTGGAAAGGGCACGCGAGGAGGTGGCGACTCTGGTCGGCGCCGACCCACGCGAGATCATCTGGACGTCGGGAGCGACCGAGTCGGACAACCTGGCGCTCAAGGGCGCGGCGCAGTTTTACAAGACGCGCGGCAAGCACCTCGTGACGGTCAAGACCGAGCACAAG
>JBBRFB010000193.1:0-4695 GCA_038225015.1 Burkholderiales bacterium | reverse complement strand
GTCGCCGCCGCGTTCGGCGTGCCGCAGGCCGCCCTCTTCGGCTCGACCAGCCCGGAGCACACACCGCCACTGAACCCGAAGGCGCGGGTTCTCTGGCTGAAGGAGGAGCTCGGCCTCGACTGCGCGCCGTGCTTCGATCGTCGCTGCCGGTTTGGCCACACGCGCTGCCTGACGGGCATCGCGCCTGGGCGGGTGATGGCCGCCCTCGACGAGGTCACCGGGACGAGCCGGTCTGGCGCATCGCCTCCTTGACTTGTCGAGAGTCGCACGCCTTGTTTCGGACGAGTCTGCCGTCGAAGGCGGCGGTCTCTGCCGCCAAAGTGCTGGTGCCGCCTAGATCGTGAACTTTCCGGCGTAGAGCACGGGCCCGGTGGGTGCGCCGTGCGGCGCGCCGCCGGCGGGCTCGAGCGTCACGGCGAGCGTGTCGGTTCCCTTCAGCACCTCGGCCGGCAAGGCCATCGTGCCGCCCGCCCCGGGCATCACCCCCAGCGAGCGCGGTGCGCCGCCCGGCGGGATCGCCCAGAGCTCGAGGGCGCGGTCGGCGCGCACCGACACCGGCGTGAGCGGCCTGGCGACGAGCGCGCGGCCGTCGCCGCTGATGCTGGCGACGATGGAGCCCGGCTGGGCGCCGCCCGCGCCGGCGCCGGTGGCGGCGAGCACGACGACGATCGGCGGCGGCACCGCCTGCGGCGTCACCACGAGAACCGCCAGGGCGATGGCCGCGACGCTGGCGAATGCCGCGAGGCCGCGCCAGAAGGCGAGGCGAGGACGGGCGCCGGCCGCGGACGACGCGGCGCGTCCCTCGTCGCTGATGCCGATGCGCTCGGCGATGCGGCGCCAGACCTGGGTCGACGGTGCGATCGGCGTGAGGCCAGCGGTGAGCGGCATCAGCCGGTCGTTCCAGTCGAGGGTCGCGTGGCGCAGCGCCGCATGTGCCGGCAGCAGGCTTTCGAAGCGCCGCCGCGCTGCGCCGCGCATCGTGCCGACCGCATAGTCGGCGGCGAGGCGATCGGCAAGCTCGGGCCGGCCGTAGTCCATGGCGTCAGTTCTTCTCGGCGCCCGAGGCCGCGGGCGCCGCGTCGCGCAGGACGGCGCCGTCGAGGCAGCCGCGCAGCGTGAGCAAGGCGCGGCGCACCCACGACTTCACCGTGCCGAGCGGCTGCCGCAGCTGGCTCGCCACTTCGGCGTGACTGAGTCCGTTGAAAAACGCGAGCGCCACGCTTTGCCGCTGCAGTGTCGACAGCTCGTCCATGCAGCGGGCGAGCGCGCGCGCCTCCGAGGCCCGGCTCAGCAGATCGAGCGGGCCGGGCGCTGCATCGGCCACGGTGTCGTACACGCTGTCGTCCTCTCGGTCGGTGCCGCTCGGCGCGGCCTGTGTCTGGAACTGCGGCTGGGTCTGAAGGCGACGCAGGCTGTCGATGGCGCGATTGCGCGCGATGCTCGTCAGCCAGGTGAGCGGCTGGCTCTGGGCCGCGTCGAAGCTCTTCGCGGCCCGCCAGACATTGACGTATACCTCCTGAAGAACGTCTTCTGCCTGCGCCCGGTCCCGATTGATACGCATCACCACGGCGAGCAGATGCGAGCTGGTGCGCTCGTAGAGCGTGGCAAATGCCGCACGATCGCCGAGCCCGGCCCGGGCGAGCAGCCGCGACAGTTCGAGGCTTCGCTCGGTCCACTCGGTGACGTTCTTGACCATTCGGTGCGGTTCGCTTCGATCGAATACAGGGTCGGGCCCATGGCCGAAGGGCAAACGGCGAGCCGGGGAAGGCGCGGTTCCTACAATCACGAGCCGGGGAAGACTAACCGAAGTCCGGCTGCCGCGAAGCCGAGCCCCGCCCGTTCCAATGCCACTGCTGCCGCCTTCCCGAATCGCGCCTGCCGAAGCCGGTGCAACGGCGTGCTGATGGACTCGTTCCGATCGCCCCGATGGCTTCCCGGCGGCCATGCGCAGACGATCTGGCCGGTCTTTTTCAGCCGCCGATTCGAGACTCGGCCGGCACCGTTCGCGCGCGAGCGCTGGCCAACGCCGGACGGCGACTTCATCGACATCGACTGGCTCGGCGCCGATTGCGCCGCGCCCTTGCTCGTTCTCTTCCATGGCCTCGAGGGCTCGTCGTCGAGCCACTATGCGCAGGCATTCGCCGCCGAGGCTGCGCGGCGTGGCTATCGCTTCGCGGTACCGCACTTTCGCGGCTGCTCGGGCGAGCTGAACGTCGCCCCGCGCGCTTACCACTCGGGCGATCACGAGGAGATTGCCTGGATGCTGTCGCGCTGCCGCGCGCGGCACGACGGGCCGATCGTGGCCGTCGGCGTCTCGCTCGGCGGCAACGCCCTGCTGCGCTTCGCCGAGGAGGCGGGGGCGGCCGCATCGCGATCGGTGCGGGCCATCGCCGCGGTGTCGGCGCCGCTCGACCTCGCTGCCGGCGCCGACGCGATCGGGCGCGGCTTCGGTCGGCAGGTGTACACGCGCATGTTCCTCCGCTCGATGAAGCCGAAGGCGCTGCGAAAGCTCGCCCAGCACCCGGGCCTGTTCGATCGGCAGCGCCTGCACGAGGCGCGCGACCTGCGCGCGTTCGACGACCTCTTCACCGCCCCGCTGCACGGCTTTCGCGATGCCGCCGACTACTACGCACGCGCTTCGGCCAGGCCGGCCCTCGCGGCGATACGCATCCCCGCGCTCGTGCTCAACGCCCGCAACGATCCCTTCCTGCCCGGCTCGGCGCTGCCTTCGCCCGGCGAGGTCGGCCGCCACGTGACGCTGTGGCAGCCGCCGCATGGCGGCCACGTCGGCTTCGCATCCGGGCGCTGGCCGGGGCATCTCGGCACCGTGCCCGCGCGTGTCGTCGACTGGCTGGCCGCCCACCTCTGACCGAGAATCGCGCGATGGACGCTCTCGTCGAAGCGGCACTGCGCAAGTGGCCCAACGTACCGCACTGCTACGGCTGGCTGGCCCTCGACGCGCGCGGCGACTGGTACATGCGCGACGATCGCATCCAGGCCGCGGGCCCCTTCCCTCACGTCAAGGGCAGCCGCATCGAGCACGAGAAGCTGCTCGAGTTCATCGGCCGCAACTACGCCGTCGACGAGGCCGGCTGCTGGTTTTTCCAGAACGGGCCGCAGCGTGTGTACGTCGAGCTGGAAGCGGCACCCTGGGTCTGGCGGCTGCAGACAGAAGGCGACGTGATCGCGGTTGCCAGCCACACCGGGCGCCCCGCGACGGCCGGCGAGTCGTTCGTCGACGAGCAGGGGCGGGTGTTCCTCGCCACCGACCTGGGCCTCGGCATCGTGCACACGCTCGACATGGAACTGGCGGCGAATGCGGTCGAGAGCGGCGCCTGGCAGCCGGTCGACGTCACCTTCGGCGCGCTCGTTTCCCGCTTCGGCTTTCGCCTTCGCCCGACGCCTGCGGCGAAGCAACCGCGGGCATGAAAAAGCCGGCCCGCGGCCGGCTCTCCTGCAAGCGGCTCGGTCCTACTTCACCGCGTTCACCATGTAGGTGACGACCGTCTTGATGTCGGCGTCGCTCGCCTGCGAGCCACCGCGCGGCGGCATCGCGCCCTTGCCGTGGATGGCGCTGGCCACCAGCGCATCGATACCCTGGGCGATGCGCGGCGCCCACGCCGCCTTGTCGCCGAACTTCGGCGCGCCGGCGACGCCGACGCCATGGCACACCGCGCAGACCTGCGTGTAGAGCGCCGGGACGGCGCCCGCGTCGGCCTTGGCCAGGGTAGTCGGTGGTGCCGCGGGCGCGGCCTGTGTGGCCGATGCGGCGGGCGCGGCGGCCGGCGCTGCGGCGGCCACGCCGGCGTTCGGGGGTGCCGCAGGCGCCGAGGTGGCGTCTGCCATGGCGGCTGAGGCGCCTGCGCTCGGCGCCGCCGGCTCGCTGAAATGGGCACCGCCCTTGTTCGCCATGTAGACGACCGCGCGGCCGATCTCGAAGTCGCTGAAATCGCCGCCGGCCTGGGCCGGCATCTGCCCCTTGCCGGCGAGTGCCGAGTGGAGCAGGGCGTCGACGCCGGACTTGATGCGCGGGGCCCAGGCCGACGCGTCGCCGAGCTTCGGCGCCCCGAGCAGGCCGGCCGTGTGGCACGCCGTGCACTGGGCGGCGAAGACCTGCTCGCCTGACTTCATCGAGGCCACGTCGGTCGCGTCCTTCACCTCGATCGAACCTACCGGGCGGAGCCGCTCGGCGACCGCCGCCTCGCCGAGGCCGTCGCTGCCGGCCGACGGGCGGTGCTCCGTGGTCACGTACATCACCAGCAGGATGATGACGATGATGGGCACCACGAAGGCGAAGAAGACTGCGAGGATGAGTTGCCGGGGCGTCTTGATCGGGCCCTCGTGCGGGCCGTCGATTTCGTTCGGTTCTTGCGCGTCGGTCATCGAGTCCTCGAGGCGATGTCGGATGACGCGAAGGAGCGGCGCGGGCCGCGAGAAAAGCGCTTCGCGTCGAACCCTAAATTATAGAGCCCGCTCGCTGCACGACCTCTTCGGCTCCAGTCACGCGGGATAGAATTGAACCGCTGCGCCCGTAGCTCAATGGATAGAGTACTGCCCTCCGAAGGCAGGGGTTGCAGGTTCGATACCTGCCGGGCGCACCACCCGTCCGCCCCTCAGACCGGCGACGCGGCCACGAGGTGTTCCGACAGGAACCAGACCTGAAGTTCGTTGGTTCGCAGCACGTCGCTCACCAGC
>JBBRFB010000192.1:0-4827 GCA_038225015.1 Burkholderiales bacterium | reverse complement strand
CGACGGCCTGGCGGCGGCGACGTGATCGCCGCAGCGCCGCGGGCGCCTTCCCGGCTCGTCGCCACCTGGCTCACCTTGCTCGTCGGCAGCCTCGGCCTGCATCGCCTCTATCTCCACGGCTTGGGCGACCGCTGGTTCTGGCTGTTTCCAGGGCCGACCCTGGCCGGCGCCTACGGCTTCTGGCGGCTGCGCGAGCTCGGCACCGACGACTCGCTCGGCGCCCTGCTCGTGCCGCTGCTCGGGGTGATGGTCGCGGGCACGATGCTGCTGGCGATCGTCTACGGCCTGATGCCAGCCGAGCGCTGGCGCGCCCGCTTCGGCGGCGACGCCGCGGCCGCGGCGACCGGCTGGGCGACGATCGGGGGCGTCATCATCGCCCTGGCAGCCGGGGCGATCGTCGCCATGGCGACCATCGCCTTCAGCGCCGAACGCTACTTCGGGCGCTTGGCGGCCGAGACGCCTGCCGCTACTCGAACAGCCACAGGCTGAGCGCGTAGAAGACGCCGGCGACGAACGCCGAGGCGGGAATGGTGAAGATCCAGGCCCACACGATGTTGCCGGCCAGCCCCCAGCGCCCCGTCGCTGCCCGCCGCACCGAGCCGACGCCGACGATCGCACCGGTAATCGTGTGCGTGGTCGAGACCGGGATGCCGAACGCGGTGGCGAGGAAGAGCGTCATCGCGCCGCCGGTCTCGGCGCAGAAGCCGCCGACGGGCTTCAGCTTGGTGATCTTCTGCCCCATCGTCTTGACGATGCGCCAGCCGCCGAACATCGTGCCGAGTCCGATCGCCAGGTAGCAGAACCAGATCACCCAGGCCGGCGGCGAGTTCGCCTGGGCCGAGGCGTAGCCCGAGGCGATGAGCAGCATCCAGATGATCCCGATCGTCTTCTGCGCGTCGTTGCCACCGTGGCCGAGGCTGTACAGGCCGGCCGAGACGAGCTGAAGGCGGCGGAACAGGTTGTCGACCTTGAGCGGCGAGGCCCGGCGGAAGATATGGGCGACCGCCACCATCAGGAGCGAGCCGAGCAGGAAGCCGAGCACTGGCGACAGGAAAATGAAGAGCACGATCTTGCCGATCCCGGCGAAGACCAGCGCTCCCGACCCGGCTTTGGCGATCACCGCTCCGACGATGCCGCCGATCAGGGCATGCGACGAGCTCGACGGGATGCCACGCCACCAGGTGACGAGATTCCAGAAGATCGCGCCCAAAAGAGCGCCGAAGACGACGTGGTGATCGACGACGCCGGGCTCGACGATGCCCTTGCCGATCGTCCTGGCGACGCTCAGGTGAAAAATGAAGATCGCCAGGACGTTGAAGAAGGCCGCGAAGACGATGGCCTGCTGCGGCTTCAGCACACCGGTCGAGACGACAGTGGCGATCGAGTTCGCGGCGTCGTGGAAGCCGTTCAGGAAGTCGAAGCCGACGGCAAGCACCACCAGCAGCACGACGACCCAAAGCGAGAGGTCGACCGCCGTCAAGCCGGGCCCCCTGGCGCCGACGCGTCGTCCGTCACGAGTTCTCGAGGACGACGCCCTCGATGAGGTTGGCAACGTCCTCGCAGCGATCGGAGATCGACTCGAGCAGCTCGTACACGGCCTTCAGCTTGATCAGCTCGCGCACGTCGGTCTCCTCGCGAAAGAGGCGCGACATCGCCGAGCGCATGACCCGGTCGGCGTCGGATTCGAGGACGTCGATCTCCTCGCAGGTCTTGATCGCCGCTTCGGCGACGTCGGGCCGGCTGATCGTGGGCAGCAGCGAGACCGCGTGCTGGACGCGCTCGCAGCACTTGGCGCTCAGGTCGCCGAGACGAAGGATGTCGTCGTTCATCGCCTTGACGTCGTAGAGCGTCATGGTCTCGCTCGCGTCCTGCAGCAGGTCGAGGATGTCGTCCATGGCGTTGATGAGGCCGTGGATCTGCTCGCGGTCGATCGGGGTGATGAAGGTCTTGTGCAGCAGCCGGTTCACCTCGGCGGTGATTCGATCGGCCTGGCGCTCGGCATTGCCCACCTCGATCGTGTGCTTCTCGCGCAGGGCCGGGTCGGCGTAGTGCTGGATCAGCCGGATGAAGGCCCGGGCGCCTTCGGTGATGTGCGTGCCGTGCTGGTTGAACAGCTCGAAGAAGTTGCCTTCACGCGGCAGCAGCTTGCCGAACAGCATGGTCCTCCTCCGCCTCGACTCTTTTGCGATGGGCGAGTGTACGGGCCGGACCTGCTCGCCCGAGCCGCGGGGCCGGGCGATCCGCGACAATCGCCGGGGCGACGCCGCACGGGCTTCGCCGCACAGGAACGGCGAAGGCGGACGTGGTGGACCCATCGAGACGGCAGGACGACCAGGCGGCAGGGGGCGCTGCGATGCTGAGCGTGCGCGACCTCGCCTGCCGACGCGGTGATCGCCTGCTCTTCGAATCGCTCTCCTTCGTCGTCCGCGCCGGAGCCATCGTCTGGCTTCGCGGCGCCAATGGCCAGGGCAAGACGACCCTGCTGCGAACCCTCGCCGGCCTCTCGGCAGCCGAAGCGGGCACCGTCGCCGGCGCCGCCGGCGGGCCGTCGGGAGATGAGGCGGCCGGCCCAATCTACCTCGCGCACGCCAATGCCCTGAAGGACGATCTCACCGTCGCCGAGTCGCTCGCCTTCCTGCTCGCCCTCGCGGGCCGTCCGGCGAGTCGCGACCGGATCGACGACGCGCTCGGCCGCTTCGGCCTGCGGCAGCGCCGCGCGGCCTTCGTGCGCACCCTGTCGCAGGGCCAGCGCCGCCGTGTCGCCCTGGCCCGCCTGGCGGCCCTGCCCGAGCCGCGCCTGTGGCTGCTCGACGAGCCGTACGACGCCCTCGACGCCGAAGGTGTCACGAGCCTCGACACCCTCCTCGTCGAGCATGCGCGGCGCGGTGGCGCGGTCGTGCTCACGAGTCACCTCGCGCTGTCGATCGCCGAGCCGGCCCCCGTCGTCGTCCACCTGCGCGAGCCGGTGCCCGCATGAGCGGCGTCTTCGCCGTGCTCCTCGCACGCGACGTGCGCCTGGCGGCGCGGCGTCGGGTCGACGCGCTGCTGCCGCTGGCCTTCTTCACCGTCGCAATCAGCCTGTTCCCGCTCGGCGTCGGCCCCGAGCCGCAGACACTCAGGCAGATCGCGCCGGGAGTGGTCTGGGTGTCGGCGCTGCTCGCAGCGATGCTCTCGGTAAGCCAGCTCTACGCCGGCGACCTGGCCGACGGCTCGCTCGAGCAGATGCTGCTCGCCCCGGGCTCCCGGCTCGCCGTCGTGACCGCGAAGGCCGCCTCGCACTGGCTGCTCACGGGGCTGCCGCTGGTCGTCGCTGCCCCCCTCTTCGGCGTGATGCTCGACATGCGCGGCGAGGCCATCGGCGCGCTGTTCGCCAGCCTGCTGCTCGGCACGCCGGTGCTGAGCCTGCTGGGCGGCCTCGGCGCGGCGCTGACGCTCGGGCTGCGCAGCGGGTCGGTCTTGCTCATCCTGCTGATCGTGCCGCTGACGATCCCGACACTCGTGTTCGGCGCCGGCGCGGCGGCCGCCGCCGATGCCGGAGGGCCGACGAACGGGCACTTTTCGGTGCTCGGCGCACTCTTCATCTTCACCGCCCTGCTCGCGCCGCCCGCCACCGCGGCGGCGCTGCGCATCGCCACCGACTGACCACCCCCGCCACGATGACGGCCCGACTCCGCTTCTTCCACTTCGCCTCGCCGGCGACGTTCTATCGCCTCGCCGGCCGGCTCCTGCCAGCCTTCTGGATCGCCGCCGGCGCGCTCGCCGTGGCCGGCCTGTACCTCGGCTTCTTCCGGGCCCCGACCGACGCCACGCAGGGCGACGCCTACCGGATCATCTTCATCCACGTGCCCGCGGCCTGGATGTCGATGCTGCTCTACCTCGCCATGGCGTTCTGGGCCGCCATCGGCTGGGCCTTCAACGCCCGGCTCGCCTCGATGCTCGCCCGCGCCATCGCTCCGACCGGTGCCGTGTTCACCTTCCTTGCGCTGTGGACCGGTGCGCTCTGGGGCAGGCCGACCTGGGGCGCGTGGTGGGTCTGGGACGCCCGGCTCACGTCCGAACTGATCCTGCTCTTCCTCTATGCCGGCTACCTCGCCCTGGTCTCGGCGATCGACGACACCCGCCGCGCCGACCGCGCCGGCGCGCTCGTCGCGATCGTCGGCAGCGTCAACGTGCCGATCATCTACTTCTCGGTCCGCTGGTGGAACACGCTGCACCAGGGCGCCAGCGTCAGCGTCACGTCGGCGCCGAAGATGGCCAGCGTCATGCTGGCGGCGATGCTGGTGATGACGCTGGCCTTCTGGGCCTACGCGTTCGCCGTCGTCTTCACCCGCACCAGGGCCATTGCGCTCGAGCGCGACAATCACGCCGACTGGGCGGCCGTCATGGCACCCGCGCCCGGCCCCTCGCCCGGAATCCCGAAATGACCTGGAACAACGCCAACGACTTCTTCGCCATGGGCGGCTACGCCTTCTACGTCTGGGGCGCCTACGCCGTCACGGCAGCTTGCCTGGCCGCCGAAACGGTCGCCGTGCTGCGGCGGCACCGCCTCGCGAGGCGGGCGCTCGTCGTCGAGGATCGCCGGTGAAACCACGCCATAAGCGGCTCGCCATCGCCGCGGCCATCGTCGCCGCCGTCGGCGTCGCCGCGGCGCTCGTCCTGAATGCGTTTCAGAGCAACCTCATCTTTGCCTACTCGCCGTCGCAGGTGGCGGCGCACGAGGCGCCGAACGGGCGCACGTTTCGCATCGGCGGCCTCGTCGAGCGTGGCACCGTCAAGCGCGAGGGCACCCGGGTCAGCTTCATCGTCACCGACCTGGCGCAGGCGATC
>JBBRFB010000191.1:0-4861 GCA_038225015.1 Burkholderiales bacterium | reverse complement strand
GCTGCTCGGGCCGGAGCGACAAGGAAGCTGTATTGGCATGAACGCGATCACCAAATCCTTCACCGGTCAGAAGCGCATCCGCAAGAGCTTTGGTCGTCTGCCGGAAGTGGCGCCGATGCCGAACCTGATCGACGTGCAGCGCGCCTCCTACGAGGTGTTCCTCCAGGCCGAGGTGACGCCCGACAAGCGCACCCAGACCGGCCTGCAGGAAGTGTTCAAGTCAGTCTTCCCGATCGATGATTTTGCCGGCCGTGGCCGTCTGGAGTTCGTCCAGTACGAATTCGACGAGCCGAAATACGATGTCGAGGAGTGCATCTCCCGCGGCCTGACCTATGCCGCGCCGCTCAAGGTGCGCCTGCGCCTGATCGTGTGGGATATCGACGAGGATACCGGCAGCCGCACCATCCGCGACATCAAGGAGCAGGATGTCTACATGGGCGACATGCCGCTCATGACCGATAACGGCACCTTCATCATCAACGGCACCGAGCGCGTCATCGTCTCCCAGATGCACCGCAGCCCGGGCGTGTTCTTCGACCACGACAAGGGCAAGACGCACTCCAGCGGCAAGTATCTGTTCGCCGCGCGCGTCATCCCCTATCGCGGCTCCTGGCTCGACTTCGAATTCGACGCCAAGGATATCTGCTATGTGCGCATCGACCGGAAGCGGAAGCTGCCGGCGACGACGCTGCTGTATGCGCTGGAATCCGCCCATATCGAAGCCCGCCGCGCCAATGGCGAGACGATCGAGCCGGGCCAGGTGCGCGGCATGGATGCCGAGGAAATCCTCAGCCATTTCTATGGCCAGGTACCCTTCACGCGCGGCCCCAAGGGCTGGTCGCGCCCCTTCGATCCGGACAGCTTCCGCGGCGTGAAGCTCGCCGAGGCGCTGGTCGATGCCAGCACCGGCCAGATCGTGGTCGAGAAGGACACCAAGCTCACCGCGCGCGCCGCGAAGAAGATCGCCGAGGCCGGCACGACAGAAGTGCTGGTCGGTCGCGTCGATCTGATCGGCCGCTACGTCGCCGAGGATCTGGTGAACCCGGAGACCGGTGAGATCTGGGCCGAAGCCGGCGAGGAACTCGGCGAGAACAAGCTGGTTCTGCTGGAAGATGCCGGCATCGACATGGTGCCCACGCTGGCGATCGATCAATCCGTGGGCCCGTGGATTCGCAACACCCTCGCGGTGGATAAGAATTCCAATCGCGACGAAGCGCTGATGGACATCTACCGCGTCATGCGCCCCGGCGAGCCGCCGACGCCCGACACGGCCGAGACCCTGTTCCGCGGCCTGTTCTTCGACATGGAGCGCTACGACCTCTCCTCGGTCGGCCGCGTCAAGATGAACATGCGCCTCGGCTTCGAGGCGGATGCGGTGCCGGACACGCTGCGCACGCTGCGCAAGCAGGACATCATCGCCACCGTGAAGGTGCTGATCGACCTCAAGGATGGCCGCGGTTCCATCGACGACATCGACAATCTCGGCAATCGCCGCGTGCGTTCGGTGGGCGAATTGATGGAGAACCAGTATCGCGTCGGCCTGCTGCGCATGGAGCGCGCAATCAAGGAGCGGATGGGCTCGGTCGATATCGACACGGTCATGCCGCATGACCTGATCAACGCGAAGCCCGCGGCCGCCGCCGTGCGCGAATTCTTCGGCTCCTCGCAGCTGTCCCAGTTCATGGACCAGACCAACCCGCTCTCCGAAGTGACGCATAAGCGCCGCCTTTCGGCGCTTGGGCCGGGGGGGCTGACGCGTGAGCGCGCCGGCTTCGAAGTGCGCGACGTGCACCCGACGCATTACGGCCGTATCTGCCCGATCGAGACCCCCGAGGGGCCGAATATCGGGCTGATCAACAGCCTCGCGACCTTCGCCAAGGTCAACAAGTACGGCTTCATCGAGACGCCCTACCGCCTGGTCAAGGACGGCAAGATCGTCGGCGAGCCGCGCTACCTCTCCGCCATGCAGGAAGAGAAGCTGATCGTCGCCCAGGCCGATGCGGAAGTGGATGCCGCCACTGGCCAATTCCTCTCCGAGCTCGTCTCGGTGCGCCAGGGCGGCGATTTCCGCCTGGTGAAGCCTGAGGACGTGACCGCCATCGACGTCTCGCCGAAGCAGCTCGTCTCGGTCGCCGCAGCGCTGATCCCGTTCCTGGAGAATGACGACGCGAACCGCGCGCTCATGGGCTCGAATATGCAGCGTCAGGCGGTGCCTCTTGTGAAGTCCGACGCGCCGCTGGTGGGCACCGGGATGGAAGCCGCTGTTGCGCGGGATTCGGGCGCGACCATTGTCGCCCGCCGCGAGGGCATCGTGGACAGCATCGACGGCGCCCGCATCGTGGTGCGCGCGACCGGTGAGGATGGCGCGACGCGCGGTGTGGACATCTACCGCCTGCGCAAGTTCCAGCGTTCCAACCAGTCCACCTGCATCAACCAGCGCCCGCTGGTGAAGGTGGGCGATGCGGTGCGCGCCGGTGAGATCATCGCGGACGGCCCCTCGACGGAGCTCGGTGAGCTGGCGCTGGGCCGCAACGCGCTCTGCGCCTTCATGCCGTGGAATGGTTACAATTTCGAAGACTCCATCCTGATCAGCGAGCGCATCGCGCGCGACGACGTCTTCACCTCGATCCATATCGAGGAGTTCGAGGTCATGGCGCGCGACACCAAGCTCGGCCAGGAGGAGATCACCCGCGACATCCCCAACGTCGGTGAGGAAGCGCTGCGCAACCTCGACGAGGCGGGAATCGTCTATGTCGGCGCCGAGGTGAACCCGGGCGACATTCTCATCGGCAAGGTCACGCCGAAGGGCGAAAGCCCGATGACGCCGGAGGAGAAGCTGCTCCGCGCCATCTTCGGCGAAAAGGCGTCCGATGTCCGCGACACTTCGTTGAAGCTGCCCCCAGGTGTGACGGGCACCATCGTCGACGTCCGCGTCTTCTCCCGCCGTGGCGTGGACAAGGATGAGCGCGCGATGGCGATCGATCGCGCCGAGATCGAGCGCTTGGCCAAGGACCGCGACGACGAAAAGGCCATTCAGGAGCGCAGCTTCTACTCGCGCCTGCGCGAGCGGCTGCTGAACAAGAAGGCCTCGGGCGGCTTCAAGCCGATCAAGTCCGGCACGGTCGTCACCGACGAAGTGCTGGACCAGTTCGCCAAGGCCACCTGGCGCCAGATCGGCGTCACGGACGAGGCGTCGATGTCCGAGATCGAGGCACTGCGCCGCGAGTTCGACGCTGCCGTCGAGAAGCTGCAGAAGCGTTTCGAAGGCAAGGTCGAGAAGCTGCAGCGCGGCGATGAGCTGCCGCCTGGCGTGATGAAGATGGTCAAGGTTTTCGTGGCGGTGAAGCGCAAGCTGCAGCCGGGCGACAAGATGGCCGGCCGCCATGGCAACAAGGGCGTGGTCAGCCGCGTGGTCCCCATCGAGGACATGCCGTTCCTTGAGGACGGCACCTCGGTCGACCTCGTGCTGAACCCGCTCGGCGTGCCGTCGCGCATGAATGTGGGGCAGATTCTCGAGACGCATCTGGGCTGGGCCTGCGCCAATCTCGGCAAGCAGGTCGGCGAGCTGGTCGAGGAATACCGCCGCGGCGGCCGCATGCGCGACGAGCTGCTGGCCAAGCTCAAGGATATCTACGGCGACGAGATCTACGACAAGGAGATCGCGCCGATGAACGAGGACCAGCTGATCGAGCTGTCGGAGAATTTGAAGAAGGGCATCCCGATCGCGACGCCGGTCTTCGACGGTGCGCGGATGAGCGACATCGAGGGCATGCTCGACAAGGCCGGCCTGGATTCGTCCGGGCAGGTGGTGCTGGTCGATGGCCGCTCCGGCGAGCCCTTCGAGCGCAAGGTGACGGTGGGCTACATCTACATGCTCAAGCTGCACCATCTCGTGGACGACAAGATCCACGCGCGCTCCATCGGGCCGTACTCGCTCGTCACCCAGCAGCCGCTGGGCGGCAAGGCGCAGTTCGGCGGCCAGCGCTTCGGCGAGATGGAGGTCTGGGCGCTTGAGGCCTATGGCGCCGCCTATACGCTGCAGGAAATGCTGACGGTGAAGTCCGATGACGTCTCCGGCCGCACCAAGGTCTATGAGGCGATCGTGCGTGACCAGGACAGTTTCGAGGCCGGCATTCCGGAATCCTTCAACGTGCTCGTGAAGGAACTGAAGTCGCTCGGCCTGAACGTGGACCTGGAAACGCGGCAGCCCTGACCCAGGTGACAAGACCAACCCGCGGCGCCGGCGCGCGCCGCGGTTCCCCGCATTCGCCGCCCGACGGGGCGTGCCGGACGGAGTGCATGGCATGAATGAACTGATGAAGATCCTGGGCCAGACCGGCCAGGCGATGACCTTCGACCAGATCAAGATCTCGATCGCGAGCCCGGAGCAGATCCGCTCCTGGTCCTTCGGCGAGATCAAGAAGCCGGAGACCATCAACTACCGCACCTTCAAGCCCGAGCGCGACGGCCTCTTCTGCGCGCGCATCTTTGGGCCGATCAAGGATTACGAGTGCCTGTGCGGCAAGTACAAGCGCATGAAGTTCCGCGGCATCATCTGTGAGAAGTGCGGCGTCGAAGTCACGCTCGCCAAGGTGCGTCGCGAGCGTATGGGCCATATCGAGCTCGCCTCGCCGGTCGCGCATATCTGGTTCATGAAGTCGCTGCCCAGCCGCGTCGGCCTGATGGTCGACATGTCGCTGAAGGAGCTGGAGAAGGTCCTGTATTTCGAGAGCTACGTGGTTCTCGAACCCGGCCTGACCGACCTCAAGCTGCACCAGCTGCTCAGCGAGGACCAGTACCAGGCGAAGCTCGATGAGTTCGGCGAGGATGCCTTCTCCACCGGCATCGGCGCCGAAGCGGT
>JBBRFB010000190.1:0-4883 GCA_038225015.1 Burkholderiales bacterium | reverse complement strand
GCTTCGTCTACCTGGTCGCGGGAATGGTATTGCTCGCGCTCGGCGCCCTGGCCGTCATCGGCCGCCCTTCGCCGCTGTCGGTCGGCCTCGGCGTGCTGGCGCTTCTCGGCGTCTTCTGGTGCCTGCTCGGCCTGTACATGCTGCAGCCGAACCAAGCGGGCATCCTGCAACTTTTCGGCGCCTATCGCGGTACCGACCGTGCCCGGGGCCTGCGCTGGGCCAACCCGTTCTATACGAAGACGAAGATCTCGGTACGGGCGCACAACTTCAACAGCGACAAGCTGAAGGTGAACGACCTGCGCGGCAACCCGATCGAGATCGGCGCCACGGTGGTCTGGCGCGTCGACGACACGGCGCGGGCGATCTTCGACGTCGAGGACTACGAGGCCTACGTGCTGACGCAGACGGAGTCGGCGCTGCGCCACCTGGCGCTCAGCTACGCCTACGACAATCTCGACGACCCGAACCCGACGACGCGCGCCGAAGTGACGCTGCGCTCGGGCACGGAGGAGGTGTCGGCGGCGCTGAGCCGGGAGCTGCAGGACCGCTTCGCCCAGGGCGGCATCGTCGTCGTCGACGCCAAGCTCACCCACCTGGCCTACGCGCCGGAGATCGCCGGCGCGATGCTCCGCCGTCAGCAGGCCGAGGCGGTGATCGCGGCGCGGACGAAGATCGTGCAGGGTGCGGTCGGCATGGTCGAACTCGCCCTCAACGGGCTGGCCGAGCGCGGCCTGATCCAGCTCGACGACGAACGCCGCGCGGCGATGGTGAGCAACCTGCTGGTCGTGCTCTGCTCCGACCACGATGCGCAACCCGTGCTCAACACCGGCACGCTCTACACGTAGGCCGGCCCCCGCGAACAGACACCGACGCCGCGCATGGCGAGCCCCGACAAGAAATCGTTCCTGCTGCGCGTCGATGCGGCGGTCTGGGCCGAGATCGAACGCCTCGCCGCCGCAGAGCTGCGCAGCACGAACGCGCAGGTCGAATACCTGCTGCGCGACGCCCTGCGCACCCGCGGCCTCGGTGGCCGGGCGACCCCGGCCATCGCCCGCAAGAAATCATAGAACCGCGCCGGAGGTTTGGTTAGGAGGACGACCGCGAGATGGACAAGCGCAGGAACGAGGTGGAGCGACTGTTTCGCAGACTCGAAGGCTTTCGCCGAGTCTTCTCCCGCTTCGACGAACTCGATCGCAAGGCCCTCTAGAGGCGGTAGAGGAGGCAGACGGCGCGCGATTCCATCGCTTCGCCGCGGCCGACCGAGCCCATGCCTTCGGCGGTCTTCGCCTTGACGCTGACCTGATCGAGCGCGACGCCGAGTGCGCCGGCCACCCGCTGGCGCATGGCGGCAATGTGCGGCGCCAGCTTCGGCGCCTGCGCGATCACGGTCGCATCGACATTGCCGATGTGCCAGCCGGCGCCCCTGACACGGCGCGCCGCTTCGGCGAGCAGCGCCAGCGAGTCGGCGTCCTGGTACTGGGGGTCGGTGTCCGGAAAATGATGGCCGATGTCGCCGAGCGCAGCGGCCCCGAACAGGGCGTCGGTAATCGCATGGCAAAGCGCATCGGCATCGGAGTGGCCGGCCAGCCCGTGCGTGTGCGCGATCTCGACGCCGCCGAGCACGAGCCGTCGCCCCACCACCAGGGCGTGCGTGTCCCAGCCCTCGCCGACCCGCCAGACCGTGCCGCGCGGCCTCATGACGCCGCCGCCCTGCGGCCGCGCAGGATCGCATCGGCGATCGCGAAGTCGGCGCCGACGGTCACCTTCAGGTTGTCGCTCGCGCCCGGCACGAGCAGCGGTGCGCGGCCGCTTGCCTCGATCGCGCTGGCTTCGTCGGTCGCCTGTGCGCCGGCGGCAGCCAGCGCCTCGGCGAGCGCGCCGAGGCGAAACATCTGCGGCGTCTGCGCCTGCCAGACATCGACGCGCGGCAGCGTTCGCGCCACGCGTCCGGCGTCGGCCCGCTTCAGCGTGTCGGCAACCGGCATTGCGAGCAAGCCGCCGACGGCGTCGCCGGCGCAGGCGTCGATGAGCGCGTCGACCAGCGCCGGGCGAACGAGGCAGCGCGCGGCGTCGTGCACGAGGACCCAGTCGTCGGCCCGGGCGCCGAGCCTGGCGAGCTCGGCGAGGCCGGCGGCGACAGTCTCGGCGCGTGTCGCGCCGCCGCAGCGGGCGATGCGGAAACGCTCCGGCGACGGCAGCTCGACCAGGGACTCGAAGGCATGGTCGGCCGGCGCGATCGCGACGACGACAAGTGCCAGCCGCTGCACCGCGGCAAGCGCACGCAGCGTGTGCGCCACCATCGGCAGGCCATCGACAGCGACGTACTGCTTGGCCAGCGCCGAGCCGGCGCGCGCGCCGCTGCCGGCGCACGGCACAAGCGCGAAGCAGCGGGTGTCGGGAAGCGTGGTGGCGGGCATGCGGGCGGACTGTCGGCGACAAGCATAAGGGCAGGTGCGCCGGCGATGACCCGTCGGCCATGGCCTGCCGGCGGCGCGAATCACGCCGCCTCCCTAAAATCGAGCCCTTTGCGCGGGCGTCGCCAGGCGCTGCGCAGCAACATGCTTCTTCCCGACATCGCCCAAGGCAAGCGTTTCACCCTGCCCCGTCCCCCCGGCTCGGCCGACGCGTTGCTGCTCGCCCGCTTCGCCGAGCAGCGCCGCCAGGCCGGCTCGATGGTCGCCGTGTTCAGCGCCGACCCGGCCGACGCCCAGCGCCTCGCCGAGGAGCTCGGCTTCTTCGCGCCAACCCTGCGCACTGCCGTCTTCCCCGACTGGGAGACGCTGCCCTACGACACCTTCTCGCCGCACCAGGACCTGATCTCCGAGCGGCTGGCCACGCTCTGGCGGATCCGCAGCAGCGAGGTCGACGTCGCCCTGCTGCCGGCGACGACGGCGCTGACGCGGCTCGCGCCGCCGAGCTTTCTCGCCGCCTACACGTTCCACTTCAAGCACCGGCAGCGCCTCGACGAGGCGGCGCTGAAGAGCCAGCTCACCCTGGCCGGCTACTCGCACGTGAGCCAGGTCGTCTCGCCGGGCGAGTACGCCGTGCGCGGCGGCCTGATCGACCTCTTCCCGATGGGCTCGCCGGTGCCCTACCGGGTCGACCTGTTCGGCGACGAGGTCGACTCGATCCGCACCTTCGATCCGGACAGCCAGCGCAGCCTCTACCCGGTCGGCGAGGTCCGGCTCCTGCCCGGTCGCGAGTTCCCGATGGACGAGCAGGCGCGGGCGGCCTTTCGCACCCACTGGCGCGAGCGCATCGAGGGCGATCCGACCAAGGCCCGGGTCTACCGCGACGTCGGCACCGGCATCGCGACGGCCGGCATCGAGTACTACCTGCCGCTCTTCTTCGACGAGACGGCAACCCTGTTCGACTACCTCGGCCCGGCCGCGACGCTCGTCCTGCACGCCGACGTCGATGCGGCGCTGAAGCGCTTCTGGACCGACACCCGCGAGCGGCACCGCTTCCTGCAGCACGATCCGGAACGCCCGCTCCTCGCCCCGGAGGCGCTCTTCCTCAAGCCCGAGCAGTTCTTCGAGCTCTGCAATCGGCACGCGCAGCTGGCGTTGCGCGACGAGCCTTCGGCCGCGGTCGACTGGGCCGAACCGCTGCCCGACCTCAGCGTCGAGCGTGGCGCGCCCGATCCGCTGCAGCGGCTGCAGGCCCATGTGCGGGCGACGCCGAACCGGGTCCTGATCGCGGCCGAGAGCGAAGGCCGGCGAGAGAGCCTGCTCGAGCTGTTGCGCGACAACCGGATCGATCCGCCGGTGGTCGCGTCGCTGGCCGAATTCCAGGCCGGCAGCGAGCCGCTCGCGATCGCGGTCGCGGCGCTGGCGCGCGGCTTCATCGCCCACGGCGACGCCGACGCGCCGACGATGGAGTTCATCACCGAGACCGAGCTCTTCGCCTCGACTCCGGCGGCACGGCGGCGGCGCCGCCAGGAGCTGACGAGCGATCTCAACGCCCTGATCAAGGACCTCTCCGAACTGAAGGTCGGCGACCCGGTCGTCCACGTCAACCACGGCATCGGCCGCTACCTCGGCCTGAAGAGCCTCGCCCTCGGCGCCGACGACGAGGCCGGCGAGTTCCTGCACCTCGAGTACGCCGACAAGGCGACGCTGTACGTGCCGGTCGCGCAGCTGCACCTGATCGCCCGCTACACCGGCGTCAGCGCCGACGAAGCGCCGCTGCACCGGCTCGGCTCGGGACAGTGGGACAAGGCCCGGCGGAAGGCCGCCGAGCAGGTTCGCGACGCCGCCGCCGAGCTGCTCGATCTCTACGCCCGGCGGTCGGCGCGCGAAGGCTTCGCGTTCCGCTTCGAGCCGCACGACTACGAGGCGTTCGCCGCCAGCTTCGGCTTCGAGGAGACGCCCGACCAGCATGCGGCGATCCACGCCGTCATCCAGGACATGATCTCGCCGAAGCCGATGGATCGCCTCGTCTGCGGCGACGTCGGCTTCGGCAAGACCGAGGTCGCGCTGCGCGCCGCCTTCGTCGCCGTCACCGGCGGCAAGCAGGTCGCGATCCTGGCGCCGACGACGCTGCTCGCCGAGCAGCACCACCAGAACATCGCCGACCGCTTCGGCAAGTGGCCGATCAAGGTTGCCGAGCTGTCGCGCTTTCGCTCGCCGAAGGAGGTCAAGGCGGCGCTCGCCGGGCTCGCCGACGGCACGATCGACATCGTCGTCGGCACCCACAAGCTGCTCTCTGCCGACGTGAAGTTCGCGCGCCTCGGTCTCCTCGTCATCGACGAGGAGCACCGCTTCGGCGTCCGCCACAAGGAGGCGATCAAGGCGATGCGCGCCGAGGTCGACGTGCTGACGCTCACCGCGACGCCGATCCCGCGCACGCTCGGCATGGCGCTCGAGGGCCTGCGCGACCTG
>JBBRFB010000189.1:0-4933 GCA_038225015.1 Burkholderiales bacterium | reverse complement strand
CGAGCTCGGTGCCGTAGCCGGTCGGCGTGAAGAACCCGCCGATGCCGGCGCCGGCGGCGCGGATCCGCTCGGCGAGGTTGCCTTGCGGCACCAGCTCGAGCTCGAGTTCGCCGCGCCGGTACAGGGCGTCGAAGTGGTGGCTGTCGGCCTGGCGCGGGAACGAGCAGACGATCCTGGTGACGCGGCGTGCCGCGATCAGCGCCGCCAGGCCGGTGTCGCCGTTGCCGGCGTTGTTGTTGACGATCGTGAGCCCGCGCGCGCCTTGCTCGAGCAACGCGCCGACCAGCTCGTTCGGCAGCCCGGCCGTGCCGAAGCCGCCGATCATGATCGTCGCGCCGTCGGGGACGTCGGCGACCGCAGCGGCCAGCGTCGCGACTTCTTTCTGGATCATCGCCTTGGCATCGTTCGTGGTGGGCCGATGATTGTCGCAGTCGTGCAGCCAACGACCTTGGCGGCGGGAACGACGAAGGCGCCCGTGGGCGCCTTCGTCGTTCCTGGTCGGCTGTCGTCGTCGACGGCCGGCCGCAGGAGCTCGCGATCAGCGAGCGCTGCCGCGGCGAATCAGGTTCACGATCGCCAGCAGGATGACGGCGCCGAGCAGGGAGAGTCCGAGACCGGCGAGACTGAAGTCACCTGAATTGACGGTGCCCGCGCCGAGCATCGGCGAGAGCAGCCAGCCGCCGAGGAAGGCACCGACGATGCCGACCACGACGTTGAGGATCACGCCCTGTTGCGCGTCGGTCTTCATGATCATGCTGGCGACCCAGCCGATGAGACCGCCGACGACGAGCCAAATGATGAAATTCATGTCTGATCCTTTCGACGACAAGTTTGAGGTACCCGTCGCTTCGGCCGGATAGGCATCAGGCGACCCGCGCAGACTACCCGTGACCGCGTGTAACCGCCATCGGGGCGAGCACGCGAATCGGCGTCGGTGCAGTCCTACGCGAGGCTCAGGGCCAGGGTGCCCTGATAGATGCCGATCAGGACGGCGCTGACTGCGAAGTGCGCCGCCGCGTGGCGCGGCCCGCCGTCGAAACGAAGGCCGAACCGGGTGCCGACGGCCCCCCACGCGATCACGATCAGCAGCGCGCCGGCTTCGCGGGCGTCGAGGGCATGGCCGCTGGCCTTTGCGATGCCGGCAACGGCGATCCAGCAACCGACAGCCATGATGGCCGACGCCGTGAATTCGGAGAAGGTGGGCTTGCGCAGGGTGATGCCGAGGAGCTTCATGGCGTGCAGGGATCGATCGAAGACTCGAGCGTAGCGAGGCTTCGCTGCGGCGAAGCCGCAAGAAGCAGGCCTGTCGTGACCCAGTTCGCGCGATGGGCGGCGGCACGCGGGCGACGGCGCGACGCGCATCGTTGTCGCTGGGCACCAGCACTCGCGCGCCGCCATGCTGTCAGGAACCGGCATCGCCGGGCCTGGCGTGCAGGGCGTGCCATCATCGCCCGCACCTTGGCACCGACACCGATCGACTCCGCACGTCGCTGGCCGCCTCCCGCGTGGCTCGGTCGCGGCCTGCTGTTCGTTGCCGTCGTCTTCCTGCTCGAGCACGCCCGGCCGCTCCTGCTGCCGGTGACGATCGCCATCGTCTTCACCCTCGTCCTGGCGGCGCCGGTGCGGGCGCTGCGCCGCGCCGGCGTCCATGAATACATTGGTGCCGGCCTCGTCATCGCCGCCGTGCTCGGAGTGATCGTGCTCTTCGCCATGCTCGTCGCCGCGCCGGCCGCGGCCTGGTGGGCGCGAGCGCCGCTCATCGTCCACGAACTCGTCGAGTCGGTGCAGCGCTGGCGCGACGCGCTCTTTCCGTATGCGACGCCGGCACCGCTGGTTCGTGCACCCGGCCTGCCGGTGCCGGCCGACGCGCTCGGCCAGCGGCTCGCCGTCGAGGGCTGGACGTTCACCCGGCTGGCCATCGGCAGCACGATCTCGTTCGCGGTGTCGACGGCGGCGACCGTCATCCTGCTCTATTTCATGCTCGCCTCCGAGCAGTGGTTCGTGATGCGGACGGCGGCGGCGTTTCGACGGCCGCGCACGCGTGCCCTGGTGCTGTCGGGCCTGCGCCAGGCACAACGCGACATCGGCCGTTTCATCAGCACGATGAGCCTGGTCAACGTCGCGCTCGGCGCCGCCACCGGCATCGCCCTGTGGCTGATCGGCCTGCCGAACCCGGTGCTCTGGGGCACGACGACGGCTGTACTCAGCTTCGTGCCCTACCTCGGCCCGTTGCTGGTGGCGATCCTGCTGCTGCTCGCCGGCAGCGTCACCTTCGGCACCGGCGTCGAGATGTTCGGTCCGCCGGCAGCGTTTCTCGTGCTGCACGGCATCGAGGCCAATTTCCTCAGCCCGCTGATCATGGGTCACCGGCTGCGCCTCAGCCCCGTGTTCGTCTTCCTCTCCGTGCTGGTCTGGGGCTGGCTCTGGGGCGTTGCCGGCGCCTTCATCGCCGTGCCGCTGCTCCTCGCGCTGCGGGCGGTCTGCAAGCGCTCGCGCCGACTCCGCCTGGTTTGCGTCTACCTGGAAGGCAAGTGAGCCGACGCCTCCGGCCCCACGCACCGGCGCTGCTTCGAGGCGGTCACGCGCCCGTCACGATGCTGAAGGAACGATGCCGGCGCTGCCGGGTCTGACGGCGGTGGACAAGTCCGGGCACGACGATTGCCGCGAGCGCCGGGCCGATCCTCCGGCGCACCCGATGCGAATCGCCTACGTCACCGAAACCTGGCCTCCCGAGCTGAACGGCGTCTCGCTGACGGTCGAGCGCGCGGTCGGGTTCCTTCGCGCCCGCGGCCATGCCGTCGAGC
The DNA here is from genome assembly GCA_038225015.1 of Burkholderiales bacterium. GTDB lineage: Bacteria > Pseudomonadota > Gammaproteobacteria > Burkholderiales > Burkholderiaceae_C > Schlegelella_A. The sequence continues at coordinate 2,129 of JBBRFB010000189.1, read as the reverse complement.
TGATTCGGCCGCGGCAGCCGGGCGAATCGCGGCTCGACGGCCCCGACGAGCTGCGCACGGCCGGCTGTGCCATTCCGATGTACCGGGAGCTGCGTTTCGGCCTGGCCCGGATGGCGACCCTGTCGCGCCGCTTCGAGCGAAGCCGCCCCGAGCTCGTGCACCTGGCGACGCCGGGGCCGCTGGCGTGGGCGGCGCTGGCCGCGGCGCGGGCGCGCGGCATCGCGGTCACCTCTGACTTTCGCACCAACTTCCATCAGTACAGCCGCTACTACGGCATCGGCTTTCTCGCCGGCGCCGCGCTCGGCCTGCTGCGCCGCTTCCACAACCTCACCGATCGCACCTTCGTGCCGACGCGCGCTACCCGCGACGAGCTCGCGGCTGCCGGTTTTCACCACCTCACGGTGGTCGGCCGCGGCGTCGACACCGATCGCTTCACGCCGATGCGCCGAAGCGACGTGCTGCGCGCGGCGTGGGGCGCGGGCGGCGAGTCGCCGGTCTTCCTCTCGGTCGGGCGCGTCGCCACCGAGAAGAACATTGCGCTGGCGTTGCGCGCCTTCGCTGCGGCGCGGCAGAGGCGCAGCGACGCCAGGCTGGTCATCGTCGGCGACGGGCCGGCGCGCCGGCGCCTTCAGGCAGCGCATCCCGAGGCGTTGTTCGCGGGCGTGCGGCGTGGCGAAGATCTCGCTGCGCACTACGCCTCCGCCGATGTCTTTCTCTTTCCCAGCCTGACCGACACCTTTGGCAACGTCGTCATGGAGGCGCTTGCCTCCGGCTTGCCCGTCGTCGCGTTCGACTGCGCCGCTGCCGCCGAGCACGTGGCCGACGGCGTCGCCGGCCGTCTCGTGGCGCCGGGCGACGAAGCCGGTTACGTGGCCGCTGTCGAATCGCTCGCGGTTGCCCCCGATTCGCTCGCGCCGATGTGCGTGGCGGCCGTCGCCGCGGCCCGCCGCGCCGCCTGGGACGAGGTGCTGTCGCGCTTCGAAGCCCATCTCAGAGGCACCGTCGATGAACTCGAAGCGACGCCCGCCCGCGTACCCGTGGCTGCCTGAGCAGCAGCTCGCCTGGGTCGAGCGGGAGCGCCTGGTCGCGCTCTGGATGCACGGCGCGGCGGCGCGCTCGTGGGTCGTGCCCTGCCTGACGCTGGTGAGCCGCGTCGGCGACGGCTGGCTCTGGTACGCGATCATCGTCTGCCTGCCGTGGTGCGACGGCGCCGTCGGCGCGTCGGTGGCGGTGCGGATGGTCGCCGTCGGCGCCGTCAACCTCGTCGTCTACCGAATCGTCAAGCGCTGGATCGCCCGGCCGCGGCCGTTCCACTCCTGCCCCGGCATTCGCCAGTGCGCCACGCCCCTCGACGAATACAGCTTTCCCAGCGGCCACACGCTGCACTCGGTGGCCTTCAGCGTCATCCTGACCGCGTACTACCCGATGTTCGCGATCTTCGTCTGGCCGTTCACGATCGTCGTCGCGGCCTCGCGGATCATCCTCGGCCTGCACTTTCCGAGCGACGTCATCGTCGGCGCCGCGATCGGCGCCGTCACCGCCGCCATCAGCTTCAACCTGTTGTAGTCGCCGCCAGTGGCACGCCGGTGCGCACGACCTCGGCGACGGTCGCCGGCTGGCGGTCGCGCAGGGCGCGCTCGAGGATGCCCTGCCAGGAACGGCGGATGTCGGCGCGGTCGGCGTCGCCCGGATGCAGCTCGATGCGCAGCAGCGGGTTGCGCGCCTCGGCCCGTGCGACGAGGGCGTTCCAGGCCAGCGACGACTGCCGCCGCCAGTCGCTCGAGGTGCTGTAGACGACGCTCTGGCTGACGAGGCGTTCCTTGCTCGGCAGTCGCACGAGCTGGCGCAGCGTCGACGTGTACTCGAAGCCGCCTTCGTCGAGCGCCGCCCAGCCGCCCGGCCCGAGCAGCCATGCCGGCGCGACGAAGCCGTGCAGCGGCCAGCCGTGGCGGCGGAACCAGGCGATGCCGGCATCGAGGCGAGCCCGGGCCTCGGCCTGCGGCAGGGCCCAGAACTCGCCCTCGCCGCGCGTGTAGTGCGAGCGCCGCAGGCGGTCGAAGCCGCCAGCGGCCGCGGCGCTGTCATCGCGGTGGGTGTAGCCGTGCAGCGCCAGCTCGTCGCCGCCGCAG
>JBBRFB010000188.1:0-5098 GCA_038225015.1 Burkholderiales bacterium | reverse complement strand
GTCTTCGTGATGCCGGTGGCGCCGGGGATGAGCCCGAGCGTCACCTCCGGCGTGCCGAAGCGGATCGACGGATCGTCTACGGCGAAGCGGGCGTGCGCGATAAGCGCCACTTCCCAGCCGCCGCCGAGCGCGGAGCCGGCGAGCACCGCGACGACCGGCCGGCCGAGCGTCTCGATGCGACGAAAGCTGGCCTTCATCGCCTCGATCCCGGCGAAGCCGGGCGCGGCATCTTCCGCCTTCAGCGTCAGCAGGCTCTTCAGCGCGGCGCCGGCGAAGAAGGTCTTCTTCGCCGAGGCGAGGATGACGCCGCGGATCCGCGCCTTGTCGGCGTCGAGGCGGGCCGCCGCCGCCGCGAGGTCGTGCTGCCACTCGGGCGTCATCGTGTTCACCGGCGAGCCGGGGGCGTCGAAGGTGAGCGTCGCGATCGCCCGCCCGTCGCCGGGAGCGTCGCCGGGATCGGCGTCGAGCGTGTAGCGGATCGTCGTCACAGCGCGCCTGCCGCTCAGACGCGCTCGACGATGGTGGCGATGCCCATGCCGCCGCCGACGCAAAGCGTCACCAGGCCGCGCTTCAGCGATCGCCGCTCGAGCTCGTCGAGCAGGGTGCCGACCAGCATCGCGCCTGTGGCGCCGAGCGGATGACCCATGGCGATCGCGCCGCCGTTGACGTTGACCTTCTCGTGCGGCACGCCCATCTCGCGCATGAAGCGCATCGGCACCGCGGCGAAGGCCTCGTTGACCTCGAACAGGTCGATGTCGTCGATGCCGAGGCCGGCCTTGGCGAGCACCTTGCGCGTCGCCGGCATCGGCCCGGTCAGCATGATGGTTGGATCGGCGCCCGAAAGCGCCGTGGCGACGATGCGCCCACGTGGTACCAGGCCGAGTTCGCGACCCTTCGCCTCGCTGCCGACGAGCACGGCGGCGGCGCCGTCGACGATGCCCGAGGAGTTGCCCGCCGTGTGCACGTGCAGGATGCGCTCGACCGCCGGATAGCGAGCGAGGGCGACGGCGTCAAAGCCCATCGCACCGAGCTGCGCGAACGCGACCTTGAGCTGGCCGAGTCCTTCGAGCGTGGTGCGCGGCTTGATGAACTCGTCGCGCTCGAGCACCGGCAGGCCGATCTCGTCGTCGACCGCCATGATCGAGCGATCGAAATGACCCGCCGCCTGCGCCGCCGCCGCCCGCTGCTGCGAGACGAGCGCGTAGCGGTCGACGTCGTCGCGGCCCCAGCCGCCCAGCGTCGCGATGAGATCGGCGCCAATGCCCTGCGGCACGAAGCCGGTGGCGATGTTGGTCGCCGGGTCTTCCGCCCAGGCGCCGCCGTCGGAGCCGATCGGGACGCGCGACATGCTCTCGACGCCGCCCGCGACGACGAGGTCTTCCCAGCCGCTCGCCACCTTCTGCGCCGCAAGGTTCACGGCCTCGAGACCCGAGGCACAGAAGCGGTTGATCTGCATGCCTGCGACCTTGACGTCCCAGCCGGCCTTCAATACCGCCGTCTTGGCGATCACCGAGCCCTGCTCGCCGACGGGCGAGACGACGCCCATCACCACGTCGTCGAGCGCCGCCGGATCGAAGCCGTGGCGCTTCTGCAGCTTGACGAGAAGGCCCGCGAGCAGGTCGACCGGCTTGACCTCGTGCAGGCTGCCGTCTTTCTTGCCCTTGCCGCGCGGCGTGCGCACGGCGTCGAAGATCATCGCGTGGGTCATGGTCGTCTCCCTGGCGGAACGCCGCGCGGCGCCGGCTTGCCCGCATTGACAAGCGATTATCGGCCTGTGCACACTCGTCGCACGCCTCGCCGGACCAGCGCTGGGTCGATCCAATCTCATCGCTCGTCATGGCCGACTACCGCTCCATCTTTCGCGCCGATCTGTTCGCCGGCCAGGTCGCCCTGGTCACCGGCGGCGGCTCGGGCATCGGCCGCTGCACTGCGCACGAACTGGCCTGGCTCGGCGCCGCCGTGGCCATCGTCGGCCGTCGGATCGACAGGGTCGAGGCCGTGCGCACCGAGATCGAGGCGGCCGGCGGCCGTTGCAGCGCGCACGCCTGCGACATCCGCGACGAGGCCGCCGTGCAGGCGACCGTGGCCGCCGTGCTCGCCGCGCACGGCCGGATCGATGCGCTGGTGAACAACGCCGGCGGCCAGTTTCCGTCGCCGCTCGGGGCGATCAGCGCGAAGGGCTGGGACGCGGTCGTCCGCACCAACCTTACCGGCGGCTTCCTGATGGCGCGCGAATGCGTCAACCAGTGGATGCTCGCGCCGGGTCGCGCCGAAGGCGAACGCGGAGGTGCCATCGTCAACATCATCGCCGACATGTGGGGCGGGATGCCAGGCATGGGCCACTCGGGAGCGGCCCGCGCCGGCATGCTCAATCTCACCGAGACGGCAGCGCTTGAATGGGCGCCCGTGCGTGTGAATGCCATCGCACCGGGCTGGATCGCCTCGAGCGGCATGGACCAGTACCCGTCCTCGATGACGGCGCAGATCCGCGGCATGAAGTCGCTCGTGCCGCTGCGCCGGCTCGGCACCGAAAGCGAGGTCTCGGCGGCGATCGTCTTCCTGCTCTCGCCGGCGGCCGCCTTCGTGTCGGGCGCGTGCCTGCGCGTCGACGGCGCGGCGCCGAATGCCAAGCGAATCTGGCCCGACGTCGGGAGCGGCGGCTCGACGCCGGCCTTCGACGGCTTCCAGTTCGCGAGCACGCCGAAGGTGCTGCAGGAATGAACCGCCGAAGTCGCGCAGAGGTTTCTGCATGCCTGCACTGAACCTGCCGTTCGAGTCAGCCGACGCAACCGTCGTCGCCAACCGCGAGCGCACGCTGGCGCTGATCGGGCGCTGGCGAGCGATCGAAGCGCGCACGCGAGCGGCGAGCCGGCGCGCCGAGGCCTTGTTCGACAAGCGCGGGCAGCTCCTGCCGCGCGAGCGCGTCGACCGCCTGCTCGATCCGGGTGTTCCCTTTCTCGAGCTGTCGACCCTGGCCGGCTGGCTGCAGGACAACGACGATCCCGAGACATCGATCGCCGGCGGGGGCTCGATCGCGGGGATCGGCGTCGTCAGCGGCGTGCGCGTCATGCTCGTCGCCGACGACGCCGGCATCGATGCCGGGGCGATGCAGCCGCAGGGGCTCGAGAAGATGCTGCGCGCGCAGCAGATCGCGCTCGAGAACAGGCTGCCGTTCGTGCATCTCGTCGAATCGGCCGGCGCCAACCTGCTCAAGTACCGCGTCGAGCAGTTCGTGCACGGCGGCTCGCTCTTCTACAACCTGGCGCGGCTGTCGGCCGCCGGGTTGCCCGTGATCGCGGTCGTGCACGGCTCGTCGACGGCCGGGGGTGCCTACATGACCGGCCTCGCCGACCACGTGATCATGGTGCGCGGCCACGCCCGCGCCTTCCTCGCTGGGCCGCCGCTCCTGAAGGCGGCGACCGGCGAGGTAGCGACCGACGAGGCGCTCGGCGGCGCCGAGATGCACGCCAGCGTCTCCGGGCTCGCCGAGTACGTCGCCGACGACGACGCCGGCGCGCTGGCCACGGCGCGCGAGCTGATCGCCGCGCTCGGCTGGCAGCCGCGCGCCTCGTGGCCCGACGCCGCACCGCCCCGCTTCGACGCCGGCGACCTGCTCGGCCTCTTCGGCGCCGACATGAAGAAGCCGGTCGAGATGCGGCATGTCATCGCCCGCCTCGTCGACGACTCCGACTTCCTCGAGTTCAAGCCCGACTACGGGCCGGCCACGGTCTGCGGATTCGCCGCGATCGCCGGCTTTCGCGTCGGCCTCGTCACCAACAACGGACCGCTCGACCCGGCCGGCAGCACGAAGACCACGCACTTCATCCAGTCGTGCGTGCAGGCGCGGCTTCCCATCGTCTGGCTGCAGAACACGACCGGCTTCATCGTCGGCACCGAGGCCGAGCGCGCCGGCATGATCAAGCACGGTTCGAAGCAGATCCAGGCGCTGTCGAACGCGCCGGTGCCGCAGATCACCGTCCAGTGCGGCGCCTCGTTCGGCGCCGGCAACTACGGCATGTGCGGGCGCGGCTTTCACCCGCGCTTCGTATTCAGCTGGCCGACCGCGAAGACGGCGGTCATGGGCGCCGAGCAGGCTGCCGGCACGATGGCCATCGTCATGCGCGAAGGCGCTTCCCGCAAGGGCGAGGCCGTCGACGAAGTTCGGCTGGCCGCCCTCTCGGCAAAGATCGTCGAGACCTTCGAGCGGCAAAGCGACGCCTTCTACACCTCGGGCCGCCTCCTCGACGACGGCCTCATCGATCCGCGCGACACCCGCCGCGTCGTCGCCCTGGCGCTCGCGGTCTGCGACGAAGCGACGCGGCGCACACTGCAGCCGATGCAATTCGGCGTCGCCCGCCCCTGACCCGACAAGCAAGGAGACCGCATGCAGATCAATCACGAGCACGAGGAGATCCGACGCACGCTGAAGCGCTTCATCGACGAGGAGATCAACCCGCATATCGACGCGTGGGAAGCCGCCGAGGAGTTTCCGGCGCACACCGTGTTCAAGCGCCTCGGCGAGCTCGGCCTGCTGGGCCTCACCAAGCCGGAGAAGTACGGCGGCATGGCGCTCGACTACTCCTACTCGATCGTCATGGCCGAGACGCTCGGCCACGTCGCCTGCGGCGCGGTGCCGATGGCGATCGGCGTGCAGACCGACATGTGCACGCCGGCCCTCGCCCGCTTCGGTTCGGAGGCGCTCTGCCGCGAGTTCCTCGTTCCGGCGATCGCCGGCGAGGCCGTCGGCTGCATCGGCGTCTCCGAGCCGGACGCCGGCTCCGACGTCGCCAGCATCAAGACGACGGCGAAGAAGGTCGGCGGCGACTACGTCATCAACGGCGCCAAGATGTGGATCACCAACAGCCTGCAGGCCGACTGGATGTGCCTGCTCGCCAACACCTCCGACGGCGCCGCGCACAAGAACAAGAGCCTGATCGTGGTGCCGATGACGACGCCCGGCATCACCAAGGCGAAGAAGATCAGGAAGATCGGCATGATGGCCAGCGACACCGGCCTCATCCACTTCGACGACGTGCGCGTGCCGCAGACGAACCGCATCGGCGAAGAAGGCGCGGGCTTCACCTACCAGATGATGCAG
>JBBRFB010000187.1:0-5173 GCA_038225015.1 Burkholderiales bacterium | reverse complement strand
AGGCGGCAGGTCCGCAGGTCAACCTGTCGGAGGCGCTACGCGGGGTGCCGGGCATCAGTGCGCTGGACCGGCAGAACTACGCCCAGGACCTCCAGCTCTCGATCCGCGGTTTCGGCGCGCGCTCGACTTTCGGCATCCGCGGCGTGCGCCTCATCGTCGACGGCATTCCGGCGACGATGCCCGACGGGCAGGCACAGGCGTCCAACGTCGCCCTCGGCTCGGTGGGCAGGATCGAGGTGCTGCGCGGCCCGCTGGCGCAGCTTTACGGCAACGCCGCCGGCGGCGTCGTGCAGGTCTTCACCCAGGACGACGCCGCCCGTCCGACCACGACGCTGACGGCGGCCGCGGGCCCCTGGGGACTGTGGCGCACGGGCACTACCTTCAGCACCCGAACGCCGGAGTACGGCCTGACGGTCGATGCCTCCTGGTTCAGCACCGACGGCCGGCGCGACCACAGCGCCGCCGGTCGCGGCCAGCTGAACGGCCGCTGGCAGGCCGACTTCGGCCGCGCCTGGCACGCCAGCGTCGTCGTCAACGTGCTCGACCTTCCCGAAGCGCAGGACCCGCTCGGCCTGACGCGGGCGCAGTGGCAGGCCGATCCGCGGCAGGCGGCGGCTGCGGCCACCCTGCAGGACACGCGCAAGACGGTGCGCCAGTCGCAGGTCGGCAACGTCAACGAATGGCGGCTCGATGACGAGACCACGCTGAGCGCCCGCGTCTACCTGGGCGAGCGGCACCTCGTCAACGCCCTTGCGGTTCCGCCCGCGGCCCAGGCGGCGCCGACGTCGAGCGGCGGCATCGTCCGGTTCGCGCGCACCTACGCCGGAACCGGATTGACCGTCACCCGGCGTTTCCGGCTCGACGCCGATCGCTCGGTGCGCGTCACGGCAGGCGCCGAGCTCGACGTCATGCGCGAGGATCGTCAGGGCTACCTCAACGACGCGGGCCATCAAGGCGCCTTGAAGCGCGACGAGCGCAATCGCGTCGGCGATCGCGACGTGTTCGCTCAAGCAGCCTGGGACGTGGCACAGGGTTGGACGCTGACCCTCGGTGCAAGGCGTAGCCGAATCGTGTTTCGCTCGCACGACAACTTCGTCACCGCGACCAATCCCGACGACAGCGGCAGCGTCGACTACGGCGCCACCAACCCGGTCGCCGGGCTGGCCTGGCGGCCGCACCCAAGCCTGAGCCTCTACGCCAACGCCGGCCGCGGCTTCGAGACCCCGACCTTCACCGAGCTCGCCTACCGGCCGGGCGCGTCCGGGCTCAACGTCGGCCTGGCGGCGTCGCGCAGCCGCCATGCCGAGGCCGGCATCAAGTGGCGGCCGACGTCGCAGCACCGCCTCGAGATCGCCGTGTTCGACATCGCGACGCGGGACGAGCTCGTCGTCGACACCAACAATGGTGGTCGCTCGACCTTCCGCAACGCCGGCCGCACCCGCCGGCGCGGCGTCGAGCTGGCCTACGTCGGCCGGCTGGCCGACGACTGGCGGGCGACCTTGTCGTATTCACGCCTCGATGCCCGCTTTCGCGATGCATTCGCGAACGCGGCGGGCACGAACACTGTCGCGGCGGGCAACCGGCTTCCCGGTACCCCCGGCCAGAGCGGGTACGCCGAACTGGCCTGGACGCCACGAGGCGGCTGGGCCGGCTTCGAGGGTGCGGTCGAGCTGGTCCAACGCGGCCGGCTTTACGTGAACGACGCCAACAGCGACGCCGCGCCGTCGACAACCCTTCTCGGCGTGCGCGCGGGCTGGTCGCAAGCCGTCGGAAGCTGGCGCTTCAGCGAGCTCGTTCGTCTCGACAACACCATCAACCGCCGGTACGTGGGCTCGGTGATCGTCAACGAGTCGAACGGTCGCTACTTCGAACCCGGGCTGCCGCGCAACTGGCTGCTGGCGCTGACAGCACGTTACGTTTACGAGTAGGCGCGCAACACTTCATGCGGCGCTGACGACCGTTGGTCCGTTCGCCCGCCCGGCTCCCCGTGTTCACGGGATGCACGGAAAGAGGCCGGTCCCTAAAGTCCGCCTGCCGCGCCGATTCGGCCGGTTCCCCTGGATGAACAACATGCGCAAGACCACGATCCTTTCCCTGGCGGCCGCGACCTTCGCAGCGGCTGCCGCGCTCCCGGCCCAGGCGGAAAACGTCGCCTTTTCCGGCTTTGCGAACGGCTCCAAGACGGTCACGTTCACCTTGTCCACGCCGAACGTCGACAAGACGGCCACGGTCTCGGCCGGCGGCTTCCTGACGAGCCTGAACGGTGGCCCCTCGTTCACGAGCTACTGCGTCGACGTCTACCAGACCATCGCGTTCGGCGCCCCGGCCTACACCGAATACAGCCTCGCAGCCCCCGGGGCGCACCTGTTCGCGAACGGCGACGCCTACGGCGACCTCGGCCGGCTGTATGCCACGGCCGGCGTGGTCTCTGATGCGCTGCACGAAGCGGCGTTCCAGATCGCCGTCTGGGAGATCGCCTACGAGACCGATGCCACCTACAGCCTCTCTGCCGGCTCGGCCACCTTCAGCGGCGGGACGGCAGCGTCATCGGGCGCGCTGACCATCGCTTCAGACTGGCTGACGGGCCTGGGCACCGGCACCGGACCCACGATCGAGGTGCTGGAAAGCAGGTTGCACCAGGACGTGATCTTCGCCGTGCCGGAACCATCGACCTACCTGCTCATGGTCATGGGTCTGACCGGCCTGACCCTGGTGGCAAGGCGTCGCGCCGGCGCGACGGGCTCGCCAGCTCGCCGGCACCGCGCCGCCTGACGACTGCAGCGGCCCAGGCTGCCGCCGCCACACGATCCCGGGGTGCAACGACCGGGACAGGTCGGGCACCTGCGAGAAGGCTGACGCGAGTCAGCCTTTTTTCGTCGGCGGCACACGCCCGCCGGCCCGCCCCCTTCCCGCACAATCGGCGTCGATGTTCGGCCGTACGTCCCTCGCCGCCTTCTGGCTCCCGGCCCGCGGCTGGCGATTTTTCGGCTGCGCACTGCTCGTGTGGGTCGCCATGGCCCCCGCCAACGCGGCGACGTCCGACGGTCAGCTGATCGTCATCGACCGGGCGATCTCGGTGGCGAGTTCCAGCGTTCGCTTTCCAGCCACCGCCAATGGCGTGCCCGTCACGCTTCCCGACGATTGGGCCCGCTCGCGGCCGGGTTACGAAGGCAGCGTCTGGTACCGCACGGTCTTCGGGCTCAGTGGCGCCGCCGTCCCGGATCAGTTGCTCGCCCTCTACGTCGACCGCGCCTGCAGCGTCCTGCAGGTGCAGCTCAACGGCTATCTGATCTATTCGGGCGGCCGCACGGTCGAGCCGGCCTCACGCAACTGCGCGAGTCCGCAACTCGTTTCCCTGCCCCCGGCGCTCCTGCGCAGCCAGGGCAACGTGCTCGACCTGCGCGTGCATGGCTATGCGCTCGAGCGCGTCGCCGCGCGCCAGTCGGCCGGTGGCCTCTCGCGCATCGAACTGGGGCTCGAGTCGACACTCGATTCGCGCCATGCCGCCCGGATCTTCTGGGGCGTGACCTGGGTCGAAGCGAGCAGCCTGTTCCTGATCGGCCTGGGTTGCGTGTTGCTGGCGGTCGGCTGGCTCAACAAGCGGGAGGCCTATTTCCTGTACCTCGGCTGGCTCTCCCTGGCCTGGGTCCTCCATTCGCTCGCGGCGTCGGCCGGCACCCTGCCCTGGCGTGGCGACGTCGTCGAATTCATGTTGTGCTCGGTCTGGGCCGTCCTGCTCGCTCTGGCCGTCCAGTTCTTCCTCGCCTTCGCAGGCCTCGGTTCACGTGTCATCGAGAACCTGATTGCGCTGCAGTGGGTGCTGCTGCCGCTCTCGCTCCTGCTGGTCGGGCCGGATCACCTGTTCGATGCAGCCCGGGTCTGGTATGTGGCCATGGCCATCGAGCTCGTGGGCGTCATGGGCATCTACCTCGCCGTCACGCGACGGCAGCGGCCGCAGGATTTCGGCCCCATGGTCCTGACGGTTGCAACCGGCGGCGCCGTCCTTCTCGAGGAGCTCGGCGTCCAGGCGGGCCTGATCGAGACGGCCACGTTCCCGCTCGCGCAGATCGTCGTGCCGCTGCTGTTCATCGGCGTCGGCACGCGGATCTTCCTGATGTTCGCGAAGGCGCTGCGAACGACCGAAGAAGATCGCAATCGCGTCGCCGGCCAGCTGCACCGCCTCACGGCGGAAATGGAAGCTCGCGTCGAGCAACTGACGGCCGTTCGGGTCGGCGAGTTCACCGAGCTCGAGCGCAAGCGCATCGCGTCTGACCTGCACGACGACCTCGGTGCCAAGCTGCTCACGATCGTCCATACCGGCGACACGGCGCGCATTCCGCAACTCGCACGCGAGGCCCTCGACGAAATGCGCCTGTCGGTGCGGGGCCTGGCCGGCAAGGCCGTCCGGCTCGACGACGCGATCGCCGATTGGCGTGCCGAGGTGATCGGAAGGCTGTCTCAGGCGAGCATCGAGGGCCGGTGGGACACCGTCGCGGTGGTCGACCCGCCGATGCTCTCGGCACGGACCTTCATGCAACTGACCCGAATCCTGCGCGAAGCCGTGAGCAACGTCATCAAGCACAGCGGCGCGACACAGTGCGAGGTACGCTGCGCGGTCGATGGCGACACCTTGAGACTGACGGTGCAGGACGACGGCAGAGGTATCGACGCCGACCTCAGTCGCGGACAGGGCATGTCGACGATGAAGCGGCGGGCCAAGCGCATGAACGGCCAGTGCCTCGTCGAGTCCCGGCCTGGCAGGGGCGTCGTGATTTCTCTCACGGTCGCCATGTAAGTCGTCCACGCGCGGCGAAGCGGCACGGTACGATCCAAATCCCCCAAGAGGCGGATGGCGCGGACCCCCCTGGTTTGCGAAGGTCGTCAGCCCATTCGCCGGCGGGTGGACGACACGCTTGGTTACGACCATGTCGCCGTCGTCGCTGAACATGAACCGCGCAGGCGACAGCCCGATGGGCATACCGCTTGCCTACAGTTGCTTCTCCGGAGGACGGCGGGGCAACGTCGCACAGGAGATCCATGACAAACATCTTGCTGTTGGAAGATATCCCGGAAGCCGGTGCCTGGCTGAAGCTGCAGATCTCGCAAGTGTTTCCGGACGCCGTGTTCTTCGATGCAGCGCGGGTCCACGAGGCACTGGCGCTGATCACCAAGG
>JBBRFB010000186.1:0-5200 GCA_038225015.1 Burkholderiales bacterium | reverse complement strand
CTCCTCGGTGTTGGATCGCCACAGAAGCGCGCGCTCCACCCGACGGCACTCTCGCTCCCCTGCCTGAATCTTGATTTGATTCGTGTCACGCATCTGTGCGCTACCGAACGGACGAAGCCTTGTCCGTTGCGCCAGGTCAAGCAAAGTCGATCTTCAAGAGCGCCGCAAGCGACGGCGCCTGCCGGAACTGCCGCTGACGTCCCAAGCAACCGGATCGCGCAGACCGTCACCGCGTCTGATGAACCACCCGGTCTGGCCGCGAGGACCGCGTCGTGCGACGATCCGATCCATGACATCAGCAACGACCTCCGTCGCGACGAAAAGGCCGAAGCCCGTCGCCGCCGCCCAGCCCTCGGTCCTCGGCCAACTCGTCGCCGCGCTCGCCTCGAAGCGCATCCGTGTCGTCGACCTGACGCAGACCCTCACGCCCGACTTCCCGCAGATCGCGCTCCCGCCCGAGATGGGCCAGTGCTGGCCGTTCCGGATCGAGGAGGTGTCGGCCTACGACGCGCGCGGGCCGGGCTGGTACTGGAACAACTTTTCCTGCGGCGAGCACACCGGCACCCACTTCGATGCGCCGATCCACTGGATCTCGGGGCGCGACCTGGCGAACAACTCGGTCGACACCATCCCGCCGCAGCATTTCGTCGCGCCGGCCTGCGTGATCGACTGCGCCGAGGCGGCGAAGGCCGATGCCGACTACCTGCTCACGATCGACGACATCGAGCGCTTCGAGGCCGCGCACGGCCGCGTGCCCGAAGGCGCGTGGTTCCTGATGCGCACCGACTGGTCGAAGCGTCGCGATCCCGAGGCCTACCAGAACTTCGACGAGACCGGCCAGCACACGCCCGGCCCGAGCTCGGAGGCGGTGCGGTTCCTGGTCGAGCAGCGCGGCGTGCTCGGCTTCGGCTCGGAGGCGATCGGCACCGACGCCGGCCAGGGCTACCACCTCAGGCCGCCTTACCCCTGCCACTACTACATGCATGGCGCCGGCCGCTACGGCCTGCAGTGCCTGTCGAACCTCGACCTGCTCCCGCCCACCGGCGCGATGCTGATCTGCCCGCCGCTGAAGATCGAGAAGGGCAGCGGCAGCCCGCTTCGCGTGCTGGCGCTGGTCGAAGAGCCGGCCTGATCCCGGCCCGACGCGGGACTCAGGGACGCGAGACGGCGACCGACTCGACGTACATCAGCTCGCAGGCGCCGCGGCCGCTGTCGTCGCGGGTCAGCGAGGTCGACCACTGCCGGCCGTCGCTCCAGAAGGCGTCGACCAGGCGCCCCTCGAGCACGACCCGGTCGCCGGGCCGGGCGTTCGACAGCTGCGCCTCGATGCGCTTGTTCGCCGGGACGAGATGCATGTTCGCCGAGTGGCGCACGATCTGCTCGACCGGGATTGGCGGCACGTCCTTCCAGCGGTACGAGTAGAACCGCGCCGACTGCTCGATGCCGAGCCGGGCGACCACGTCTTCGTGGCTCATCGGCCCCCAGCCGAGGGCGAAGTCCCACGGTGCGAGCTTCGCCGAATCGCCCAGGCGGTACGGCTCCTTCGAGAGCAGCTTGGCCTCGATCCGGTAGTCGGCCCGCGGCACCAGGCGAAGGTCGCCGAAGGCGAAGGGCAGCGCAGCGGTCGGCGTCTGCTGGGGCAGGGCCTCGACCGGGCCGGTCGCCTGGCGGTGTCCCGAGCGCCATTGCTGCGTCGCGACGCCGGCGCTGGCGAGCATCGCCAGGGCGACGGCCCACGGGACGAGGCGGCGAGCGTCGATCATCGTCTCGACTCATCGGCGTGCTCCGCGCGCACTTGAGGGCTTTCGCGGCAAGGCCCGTTCCGTCGTGCCGGCATGCCCACGAGCCGCCGGCGCCTGCGCCGGATCTGCGACGATGCGGGTCATGACCCTCCGCCTCGAGCCCGGCGCCGCACGCCCCGCCCGTACGATCGCCGCCGTCACCGGCGGCAGCGCCGGCATCGGCCTGGCGATCTGCGACCAGCTGCTCGCCGACGGCTACGAGGTCGTTTCGCTGGCGCGCCGCGCCTGCCCGCTCGCGCACCCGAAGCTGCACAGCATCGAGGTCGACCTGATGGACCGCGCCGCCACGGCCGAGGCCGCCGGCGAGCTGGCGCGCCGCTTCGAGGTGACGACGCTGGTGCACAACGCCGGCGTCATCCGCCCGGCGCTGCTCGCCGACGTGAAGCTCGACGACCTCGACGCGCTGGTCGACCTGCACCTCGGCTGCGCGATCCAGCTCGTCCAGGCCGTGCTGCCGGCGATGCGCGCGGCGCGCTTCGGCCGCGTCGTGCTGATGTCGTCGCGTGCCGCGGTCGGCCTGGCCACGCGCACCGCCTACTCGGCCACCAAGGCGGGCATGCTCGGCATGGCGCGCACGTGGGCGCTCGAGCTCGCCGCCGACGGCATCACCGTCAACGTCGTCGCTCCGGGGCCGGTGCGCACCGACATGTTCTTCGAGGTCGTCGCCGAGGGCAGCGAGAAGGAGCGCGCGCTCGCCGCCTCGGTGCCCGTGAAGCGGCTCGGCGAGGCAGCCGACGTCGCCCGCGCCGTCGCCTTCTTCACCAGCCCCGACGCCGGCTTCGTCACCGGCCAGGTGCTCTACGTGTGCGGCGGCACCAGCGTCGGCAGCCTTGCCCTGTGACCTGACGCGAGGCGAGGTGACCACCTCGACGCCGGCGCTTGCCAGGCTGCCGTCGACGCGCTAAACTGCTTTACAACTAAACCATTCAGACCTCATGAAGATCGTCTGCATCGGCGGCGGCCCGTCCGGCCTCTACTTCGCGCTCCTGATGAAGCAGCAGGATCCGGCGAACGAGATCACGGTCGTCGAGCGCAATCGCCCGTACGACACCTTCGGCTGGGGCGTCGTCTTCTCCGACCAGACGCTCGGCAACCTGCAGTCCGCCGACCCGACCACGGCGGCGCAGATCCTCGACGCCTTCAACCACTGGGACGACATCGAGGTCAACATCCGCGGCCACAAGATCGTCTCGAGCGGCCACGGCTTCTGCGGCATCGGCAGGAAGCGCCTGCTCAACATCCTGCAGGCCCGCTGCGAGGCGCTCGGCGTCGAGCTCGTCTTCGAGTCCGACGTGCAGGACGATTCGCAGTTCGCCGGCGCCGACCTGATCATCGCCTGCGACGGCCTGAACAGCCGCATCCGCACCCAGCACGCCGAGACCTACCGGCCCGACATCGACGTGCGCGACTGCCGCTTCGTCTGGCACGGCACGAGGAAGCTCTTCGACGCCTTCACCTTCGCCTTCGAGGAAACCGAGTGGGGCTGGTTCCAGGCCCACGCCTACCGCTTCGACGACGAAACCTCGACCTTCATCGTCGAGGCGCCCGAGCGCGTCTGGCGCGCCGCCGGCCTGGAGACGATGGCCAAGGAGGAGTCGATCGCCTTCTGCGAGAAGCTGTTCGCGAAGTACCTCGACGGCCACGCGCTGCTTTCCAACGCGAATCACCTCAAGGGCTCGGCGCAGTGGATCCGCTTTCCGCGCGTCGTCTGCCAGACCTGGGTGCACGCCGGCGGCGCCGACGGCACGACGCCCGTCGTCCTGATGGGCGACGCTGCGCACACCGCGCACTTCTCGATCGGCTCGGGCACCAAGCTGGCGCTCGAAGACGCGATCGAGCTCACGCACTCGATCGAGAAGCACCCGGGCGACCTGGCCGCGGCGCTGCAGCACTACGAAGACGTGCGCAGCGTCGAGGTGCTGAAGATCCAGAACGCGGCGCGCAATTCGACCGAGTGGTTCGAGCACGTCGACCGCTACGTCAACCTGCCGCCAGAGCAGTTCGCTTATTCGCTGCTGACGCGCAGCCAGCGCATCAGCCACGAGAACCTGCGCCTGCGCGACAAGGGCTACGTCGAGACGTACGAAGACTGGATCGCGGGGCTCGCCGGCGCCGCGCGCGACGCGCCGGCGGCGTCGATCCCGCCGATGCTGACGCCGTTTCGCCTGCGCGGCGTCACCCTGAAGAACCGCATCGTCGTCTCGCCGATGGCGCAGTACTCCGCCGTCGACGGCATCGCCGGCGACTACCACCTCGTCCACCTCGGCGCCCGGGCGATGGGCGGCGCCGGCATGGTCGTGGCCGAGATGACCTGCCCCTCGCCCGAGGCGCGCATCACGCCGGCCTGCCCGGGGCTGTGGAACACCGCGCAGCGCGATGCCTGGAAACGCATCGTCGACTTCGTGCACGCGAACTCCGACGCGAAGATCGCGATGCAGCTCGGCCACTCGGGCGCCAAGGGCTCGACCCGAGTGCCCTGGGAGGGCGAAGACCAGCCGCTCGAGAGCGGCAACTGGGAGCTCGTCTCGGCCTCGCCGCAGCAGTACCTCGACGGCGTCAGCAACTGGTCGCGGGCGATGACGTGCGCCGACATGGACGCGGTGCGCGACGAGTTCGTGCAATCGACGCGCTTCGCCGCCGAAGCCGGCTTCGACTGGCTCGAGCTGCACTGCGCGCACGGCTACCTGCTGTCGTCGTTCATCTCGCCGCTCACCAACCAGCGCACCGACGAGTACGGCGGCTCGCTCGCCAACCGGCTGCGCTTTCCGCTCGCGGTCTTTCACGCGATGCGCGAGGTCTGGCCGAAGGCGCTGCCCATCTCGATCCGGATCTCGGCGCACGACTGGGTCGAGGGCGGCATCACGCCCG
Source organism: Burkholderiales bacterium (assembly GCA_038225015.1). Taxonomy (GTDB): domain Bacteria; phylum Pseudomonadota; class Gammaproteobacteria; order Burkholderiales; family Burkholderiaceae_C; genus Schlegelella_A. The sequence continues at coordinate 530 of JBBRFB010000186.1, read as the reverse complement.
ACGACGCGGTCGAGATCGCGCGCGCCTTCAAGGCCGCCGGCGCCGACCTCATCGACTGCTCGTCGGGCCAGGTGAGCAAGCGGCAGCAGCCGGTGTACGGGCGCATGTACCAGACGCCGTTTTCCGATCGCATCCGCAACGAGGCCGGCATCGCGACGATGGCGGTGGGCGCGATCAGCGAGGCCGATCACGTCAACAGCATCATCGCCGCCGGCCGCGCCGACCTCTGCGCCATCGCCCGCCCGCATCTCGCCAACCCGGCGTGGACCCTGCAGGAATCGGCGCGCATCGGCTACACGAACGTCGAATGGCCGAAGCAGTACCGCGCGGCCAAGCAGCAGCTCGAGCGCAACCTCGAGCGCGAGCGGCAGATGGCGGCGCAAGGCACCGGCCTCTCGGCCGTCGAGCAGGCGAACCGGGCGCTCGGCGTCTGAGCGGCGAGGGTCGCCCGCATGCAGAACGACTCCTCCCACGCCCTGCTCGAAGACGCGCAGGAGCTCGGCCACGAGGCGCGCGCCGGCAGCACCGAC
>JBBRFB010000185.1:0-5225 GCA_038225015.1 Burkholderiales bacterium | reverse complement strand
GCCTGCCGCGCGTGGCCGAGCTCTTCGAGGCGCGCACGCCGAAGGACAAGGGCACGCTCGCCGAGATGACCGGCACGGTCTCGTTCGGCAAGGAGACCAAGGGCAAGGTGCGGCTGCAGATCACCGATCCGGAAGGCAAGGTCTACGAGGAGCTGGTGCCGAAGGAGAAGAACATCGTCGTCCACGAAGGCCAGGTCGTGAACAAGGGCGAGTCGGTGGTCGACGGTCCGGCCGATCCGCAGGACATCCTGCGGCTGCTCGGCATGGAGGAGCTGGCGCGCTACATCGTCGACGAGGTGCAGGACGTCTATCGCCTCCAGGGTGTCAAGATCAACGACAAGCACATCGAGGTGATCGTTCGCCAGATGCTGCGACGCGTCCAGATCACGAACCCTGGCGACACGAGCTACATCCTCGGCGAGCAGGTCGAGCGTTCCGAGCTGCTCGGCAAGAACGACAAGATGCTGGCCGAAGGCAAGCTCCCGGCGACCCACTCCGACGTGCTGCTCGGCATCACCAAGGCGTCGCTCTCGACCGACAGCTTCATCAGCGCGGCCTCCTTCCAGGAGACCACCCGCGTGTTGACCGAAGCGGCGATCATGGGCAAGCGCGACGAGCTTCGCGGGCTGAAGGAAAACGTCATCGTCGGCCGGCTGATTCCTGCCGGCACCGGGATGGCGTTCCACGAGGCGAGGAAGGCCAAGGAGGCGATGGACGACGCCGAGCGTCGCGCCATCGCCGTCCAGGAAGCCGAGGAGCTGGCGGCCGTGCAGATGCAGCAGGTCGATGCGGCCACCGACGCTGCGGCGGCGGCGGCAGCAGCGAGCGAGTAGACGGGTCGGGCCGGAGACGGCCGGTCATCGCAAAGGGCAGCCCGCGGGCTGCCCTTTTTCTTGGCGCGGACGGCGAGGAGAGAAGCGGAAGCCGCGTTGCCTCGTCGGGTTACGCGGCGACGGCGCGGGCGTCTCCCGGGAGGGGCGGGCGCCAGTCGCGAGCCGTCGCGATGCAAAGCCCCTGGGCTGCGGCGCGACGGGCCAACCTCAGCACCGCCCGATCCGCGCTGAGCAGCGCCTGCGCGCGTACCTGCAACGCGAGGTCGATGAATTTCTGATCGTCGCCATCGGTGCAGCGCAGCGTCGATGACATCGGCATGGGCACGGGCTCGGGCTCGACGCGCTGCACCCAGCGCCGCCAGGCGTCACGCACGGAAGCAGCGTCGCCGCGCCCGGTGCCGCGCAGGCTCCGTTCGAGCACGTGCTCCAGTTCGGCTTGCATCTCGTCGCTCGCGAGCCATGCGACGTGGCCGGCGGCAAGGGCGCCGGCCAGTGCGTCGCATTTCGGATCGCGAAAGAAGAACAGGTCGAGGACGACGTTCGTGTCGAGCACGAGGCGCGGGAGATTCGGCTCGACAAGGCGGGGCGGAAATGACATCGCTGGCGAAGTTTGTGGCCGATGAATTGTCCAACGCGCCGGAGTGACCCCGTGGACCCCCGCGGTGCTCCCCGCGTCGCGGATGCGAGCGCGCGGCAGCGCCTTGCGGGTGATTCCTCCCCAGCATACAATCATCGGCTTATCTGCCGCCAGGCCTGAGGGTGTTGGCGAGCGAGGCAGCGGTCCCCGGTTTGACGGGTTCGCTCGCCGGCAGGCGCCTTTGGTGACGCCTCCAGGTCCGATTTCCGATCTCCAGAGGCGTGACAGCCTCGCAACGCATCGAGATTTATGCCCACGATCAACCAGCTCGTTCGCCACGGCCGCGAGACCGAGACCATCAAGTCGAAGTCGCCTGCCCTGCAGGGTGGCCCGCAACGGCGCGGCGTCTGCACGCGCGTCTACACGACGACCCCGAAGAAGCCGAACTCGGCGCTTCGCAAGGTCGCGAAGGTGCGCCTGACGAACGGCTTCGAGATCATTTCCTACATCGGCGGCGAGGGCCACAACCTGCAGGAGCACAGCGTGGTGCTCGTCCGCGGCGGCCGCGTCAAGGACCTGCCGGGTGTGCGCTACCACATCGTGCGTGGATCGCTCGACCTGCAAGGGGTGAAGGACCGCAAGCAGTCGCGTTCGAAATACGGCGCGAAGCGTCCGAAGAAGGCCTGACGGCCGGCGCGGCGGCGCCTTTGCGCCGCCAAGTAAGTGGGTCGTCCTGATGGCGGCCCGAGGCGTCCGCGCGTTGCGGCCGCCAACTGAAACCAGAAGGAAGTGAAATGCCTCGTCGTCGCGAAGTCCCCAAGCGGGACATCCTCCCCGATCCGAAGTTCGGCTCGGTCGATCTGTCCAAGTTCATGAACGTGATCATGGAGTCGGGCAAGAAGGCCGTCGCCGAGCGCATCATCTACGGCGCCCTCGACCAGGTCGAGAAGAAGTCCGGGAAGGATCCGCTCGAGATCTTCATCGTCGCCCTGAACAACATCAAGCCGATGGTCGAGGTGAAGTCGCGCCGCGTCGGCGGTGCCAACTACCAGGTTCCGGTCGAAGTGCGGCCGGTGCGGCGCGTCGCGCTGGCGATGCGCTGGCTGAAGGAATCTGCGAGAAAGCGCGGCGAGAAGTCGATGGCCCAGCGCCTCGCGAACGAGTTGCTCGAGGCCGTCGAAGGCCGCGGCGGCGCGATGAAGAAGCGCGACGAGGTGCACCGCATGGCCGAGGCCAACAAGGCGTTCTCGCATTTCAGGTTCTAGGCCGCACCTGAACTGAAGCTTTCCGGCCCGTCAATCGACGGGCCGCGCCCGCCTCCCGGCCCGCCCGGACGGGCAGCCCGCATTGGAGCAGACCATGTCCCGCAAGACCCCCATCGAGCATTACCGAAACATCGGTATCTCGGCCCACATCGACGCCGGCAAGACCACGACGACCGAGCGCATCCTGTTCTATACGGGCGTGAACCACAAGATCGGCGAAGTGCACGACGGCGCCGCGACCATGGACTGGATGGAGCAGGAGCAGGAGCGCGGCATCACGATCACCTCGGCCGCCACGACGTGCTTCTGGAAGGGCATGGAGCTCAACTTCCCCGAGCACCGCATCAACATCATCGACACCCCGGGCCACGTCGACTTCACGATCGAGGTCGAGCGCTCGATGCGCGTGCTCGACGGCGCCGTGATGGTCTACGACTCGGTGGGCGGCGTGCAGCCGCAGTCGGAAACCGTCTGGCGCCAGGCCAACAAGTACAAGGTGCCGCGTCTCGCGTTCGTCAACAAGATGGATCGCGTGGGCGCCGACTTCCTGCGCGTGCGCCAGATGATGATCGACCGGCTGAAGGCCAACCCGGTGCCGATCACGCTGCCGATCGGCGCCGAGGACAGCTTCAAGGGCGTCGTCGACCTGGTCAAGATGAAGGCGATCTACTGGGACGATTCGACCCAAGGGATGAAATTCACCTACGAGGAGATTCCCGCCGAGCTGCGCGCCGAGGCCGACAAGTGGCACGAGAAGATGGTCGAGGTCGCGGCCGAGGCCAACGAGGAACTGATGAACAAGTACCTCGAGTCGGGCCAGCTCAACCAGGCGGAGATCACGCAGGGCATCCGCCTGCGCACGATCGCCGGCGAGATCCAGCCGATGCTGTGCGGCAGCGCGTTCAAGAACAAGGGCGTGCAGCGCATGCTCGACGCCGTGATCGACTTCATGCCGTCGCCGATCGATGTGCCGCCGGTGCCCGGCACCGACGAGGACGACAAGCCCGTGCTGCGCCGCGCCGACGACAGCGAGAAGTTCTCGGCCCTGGCGTTCAAGCTCATGACCGACCCCTATGTCGGCCAGCTCACCTTCGTGCGCGTCTATTCCGGCGTACTGAAGTCGGGCGATTCGGTCTACAACCCGATCCGTGGCAAGAAGGAGCGCATCGGCCGGATCCTGCAGATGCACGCCAACCAACGCGAGGAGATCAAGGAGATCCTGGCCGGCGACATCGCTGCCTGCGTCGGCCTGAAGGACGTGACGACCGGCGAGACACTGTGCGATCCGTCGGCGATCATCACGCTCGAGAAGATGATCTTCCCGGAGCCCGTGATCTCGCAGGCCGTCGAGCCGAAGACCAAGGCCGACCAGGAGAAGATGGGCATCGCGCTCGGGCGTCTGGCCCAGGAAGATCCCTCGTTCCGATTGAAGACCGACGAGGAGAGCGGCCAGACCATCATCTCGGGCATGGGCGAGCTCCACCTCGAGATCATCGTCGACCGCATGAAGCGCGAGTTCGGCGTCGAGGCCAACGTCGGCAAGCCCCAGGTCGCCTACCGCGAGACGATTCGCAAGAAGATCACCGACGTCGAAGGCAAGTTCGTGCGCCAATCGGGCGGCAAGGGCCAGTACGGCCACGTCGTCTTCACGGTCGAGCCGCAGGAGCCGGGCAAGGGCTTCGAGTTCGTCGACGCGATCAAGGGCGGCGTCGTGCCGCGCGAGTTCATCCCGGCCGTGAGAAAGGGTGTGGAAGACTCGCTGCCGAACGGCGTGCTCGCCGGCTACCCGGTGGTCGATGTCAAGGTGACGCTCACCTTCGGCTCGTACCACGAGGTCGACTCGAACGAGAACGCGTTCAAGATGGCGGCGTCGTTCGGCTTCAAGGACGGCTGCCGCAAGGCCTCGCCAGTGATCCTCGAGCCGATGATGGCAGTCGAGGTCGAGACGCCGGAAGACTATGCCGGCAACGTCATGGGCGATCTGTCGTCACGGCGCGGCATGGTCCAGGGCATGGAAGACATCTCGGGCGGTGGCGGCAAGGTGATCAAGGCCGAGGTTCCGCTCTCGGAGATGTTCGGCTACTCGACGACCCTGCGCTCGATGAGCCAGGGCCGGGCGACCTACACGATGGAATTCAAGCACTACAGCGAGGCGCCGAGAAACGTCGCCGACGCCATCATCACGGCCCGGGGCAAGTAGCAGGGCAGTTCGGATTCAAAGGATGGTCTTCGCGTTTCCCTCGCATGCTGCCCGTGGCATGCGAACCAGGTGAGCGGCGGAAACCTTAAACAGCACACGGGCACCGTTCTTTTTTCGGAGTGACAAGCATGGCCAAGAGCAAATTCGAGCGGACCAAGCCGCACGTGAACGTGGGCACGATCGGTCACGTTGACCACGGCAAGACGACGTTGACGGCGGCGCTGACATCGGTGCTGAGCAAGCTGTTTGGGGGCGAGGCCAAGGCCTACGACCAGATCGACGCGGCGCCCGAGGAGAAGGCGCGCGGGATCACCATCAACACCGCCCACGTCGAGTACGAGACCAAGAAC
>JBBRFB010000184.1:0-5301 GCA_038225015.1 Burkholderiales bacterium | reverse complement strand
GTCCGGGCCGAGGTGGCGCTGATCGTCGCCTCCGCGTGGCCGCACGGCAACCTGGCCGCGCTGGCGCGCACGGCGGCGTCGATCGCGGTGGTGGCCGACGCGGTGCTCGCCGGCGTCGGCACGCTCGAGACGGCGACGCCGCTCGCCTTCGTCGTCGCATTGCCGCCGGCACCTGATGTCCTCTCGTCTGCGCCGAGCGTCGTCCTCGACCGCGTCCAGGACGCCGGCAACGTCGGCTCCATCCTGCGCAGCGCCGCAGCGCTCGGCGTCGAGCAGGTGATCGCGTTGCGGGGCACGGCCTCGCTCTGGTCGCCGAAGGTCGTGCGTGCGGGGATGGGTGCCCATTTCAGACTGCGCCTCGTTGAAGGCGACGACGAGGCGGCGCTGGCGGCGCTCGCGGTGCCGATGCTGACGACCAGCTCGCACGCCGGCCAGGCGTTGCCCGATGCCGCGCTGCCGTGGCCGTGCGCCTGGGTGTTCGGCAACGAAGGCGAAGGCGTGGCGGCCGGGCTCCACGCACGCTGCACGGCGCCACTACGCATTCCCCAGCCCGGCGGGCAGGAGTCGCTGAACGTCGCCGTCGCCGCAGCCATCTGCCTCTACGAATCGGCCCGCCGTCGGCTCTGATCGGGGGCGTGCGTCCCAGGGTGGTCGCCCGGGGTGGCCAACCCGGGCATGGTGCGCCTCTTTCGGCGTCATTTCGCCCGGGTATCTCCCATTCAGGCGATCAGTTCGGCTCGGTTAGCCTCGTTCGTGGCCCGGGCTCAGGACTCGCGGCACCGATTTTGCGTTGGGTTGACCGAGCCCCAAGCTCCCATCTTCGCGACCGCCGCCGTGCAGTCCGGAATTCGCCTCCGTCACGAAAGGATCCCCCATGAAGTCACTGCGTACCCGGACACTGTCGCTGTCCATCCTCGCCAGCATCGGGCTGGCGGCCGCGCTGCCCGCCCAGGCCGGCAAGACGCTCGACCAGATCAAGTCGCGCGGGCAGCTCGTCTGCGGCGTCAATACCGGGCTGGCCGGGTTTTCCCAAGCTGACAGCACCGGCAACTGGTCCGGGCTCGACGTCGACGTGTGCAAGGCCATCGCCGCCGCCGTGCTTGGTGACGCGAGCAAGGTGAAATGGGTGCCGCTCACCGCGCAGCAGCGCTTCACCGCCCTGCAGTCGGGCGAGATCGACATCCTGTCGCGCAACACGACCTGGACGCTCACCCGCGATGCCTCCCTCGGCATGGAATTCACCGGCGTCACCTACTACGACGGCCAAGGGTTCATGGTGCCGACCAAGTTGAATGTGAAGAGCGCGAAGGCGCTGAAGGGCGCGACCGTGTGCGTGCAGTCGGGTACGACGACAGAGAAGAACCTGACCGACTTCTCGCGGGCCAACAACCTGAACATCAAGCCGGTCGTCTTCGAGAAGCAGGAGGCCGCCACCGGTGCCTACTTTTCCGGCCGCTGCGTCTCCTTCACGACCGACGCCTCCGGCCTGGCCTCGGTGCGCAACAAGGACGCCAGGGATCCCAAGGAACACGTGATCCTCCCCGAGCTCATCTCCAAGGAGCCGCTCGGGCCGTCGGTGCGCCGTGGCGACGACGAGTGGTACATGATCGCCAAGTGGGTCGTGTTCGGCCTGATCGAGGCCGAGGAATACGGCATCACGCAGGCCAACGTCGACAAGATGGTCAGCGACAGCAAGGATCCGGTGGTGATGCGCATCGTCGGCTCCTCCGAAGACACCGGCAAGCTGCTCGGGCTCGACAAGGACTGGATGGTCAAGGCGTTGAAGGCGACCGGCAACTACGGCGAGATGTTCGAGCGCAACCTCGGCGCCAAGTCGTCGCTGAACCTGCCGCGCGGCGTCAACAACCTGTGGAACCACGGCGGCATCATGTACGCGCCGCCCATCCGCTAGCCACCTGCCGGGCACGCCGACGAGGCGCTTCGCGGCACGCTGAACGCCGACCGCCGGCAACCGTCGTCCATGGCCGAGCTCGCACCGCCGAAACGCCGGGCCTGGTCCTGGCGCAGCCGGGCCTTTCGCGGCGTGATCTATCAGATCGTGGCGGTGCTGGTCATCGGCGCCGCGGTCTGGTACCTCGCGCACAACACGCTGACCAACATGGCGGCGCGGGGGATCCAGAGCGGCTTCGATTTCCTCGGCCAGACCGCCGGTTTCGACATCGGCGAGTCGCTCATTCCGTACGCCTCGGCCGATCCCTACTGGAAGGCCTTCCTCGTCGGCGTGCTCAACACGTTGCGGGTCGCGGTCGTCGGGATCGTGCTGGCGACGTTCCTCGGCACGCTGATCGGTGTCGGCCGCTTCGCCGGCAACGCCATCATCCGCGGGCTCTGCTACGCCTACGTCGAGACCTTTCGCAACGTGCCGGTGCTGCTGCAGCTGCTGCTCTGGTACCTGCTCTTCACCGATATCCTGCCCCCGGCCCAGGAGGCGATCTCGATCGGCGGCGTCGCCCGGATCAGCAAGAACGGCCTGTCGATGCCGGTGCCCGTGTGGGAAAACGGGCAGTCGCTGGCGCTCATCGGCGTTGTCATCGGGGTGGCCGCCGCCTGGGTGTATCGCCGCTGGGCGCTCGCCCGCTTCGAGGCCACGGGCAAGCCCCCGCACCTGTTCTTGCCGTCGCTCGGCCTGGTCGTCGGCATCGCTTTGGTCGGCTGGCTGATCGGCGGCGCGCCGATGGCGTGGAGCATTCCCAAGCTCGACGGCTTCGCCCTCGAGGGCGGCCTGACGGCGACGCCGGAGTTCCTGGCCGTGCTGGTCGGCCTCGTTCTCTACACCTCGGCCTTCATCGCCGAGGTGGTGCGGGCCGGCATCGCCTCGGTCTCGCGCGGCCAGATCGAGGCCGCCGCCAGCCTCGGCCTGTCGACCGGGCGGTCGATGCGGCTCGTCGTCCTGCCGCAGGCGCTGCGGGTGATCATTCCGCCGATCACCAGCCAGTACCTCAACATCACCAAGAACTCGTCGCTCGCGGTCGCCATCGGCTACCCCGATGTCGTCTCGATTGCCAACACCTCGCTCAACCAGACCGGGCGCGCCGTCGAGTGCATCGCCATCATCATGGCGGTGTACCTGACGATCTCGCTCGCCACGTCGGCGTTCATGAACTGGTACAACCGTCGCTCGGCGATCAAGGAGCGGTGATGCGCTGCGTCCGCCGACGGCCGGTCCATGCCCTTGCTGCAGCTCGTGCGATCCAGGAGGTCGCGTGAGCACGGACGCGCGGCCCCACCACATCCCGTCGTCGCGGGGTGGCGGCGGCGACCCGTCGACGGAGGCCGAGATACCTGGCGACGCGATCGCCTCGACGGCCAACCTTGCAGGCGCCACCGGCGCGAGCTTCAAGCCGATACCGCCGCAGCCGGCGCCTGTCAACACCGAGGGCTTCGTTCCGTGGGTGCGGGCCAACCTGTTCGGCAGCTGGATCAGCACGCTGGTGACGCTGGCGATCGCCGCCTTCCTGCTGCGAAGCGTGTTCACGCTGTTCAACTGGGGCGTCGTCCACGCCGTGTTCAGGCCCGATGCCGACGCCTGCCAGGCGGCGCGCGGCAGCGGCGCCTGCTGGGGCGTTGTCGCCGAGAAGTACCGGCTGATCGTCTTCGGCCGCTACCCGTTCGATCAGCAATGGCGACCGCTGGTGGCCACGGTGGTCCTGCTTGGTCTGCTCGTCATCAGCTGCATCCGCCGGTTCTGGAAGGCTTGGCTGGCGCCGCTCTGGGTCGTCGTCGTCGTCCTCTTCTTCGTGCTCATGCACGGAGGCATCCTCGGGCTCGAATCCGTGCCGACCGACCAGTGGGGCGGGCTGCCGCTCACCATCATGCTCGCAACCTTCGGCATCGTGCTCGCGTACCCACTGGCGATCGTCGTGGCGCTCGGCCGCCGGTCGAGCCTGCCGGCCATCCGCTCGCTCTGCGTGATCTATGTCGAGCTCATCCGCGGCGTGCCGCTGATCTCGGTGCTGTTCATGGCGTCCTTCATGTTCCCGCTGTTCATGCCCGTCGGCAAGTCGCCCGACGTGCTGATCCGGGTGCTCGTCGGCATCACCCTCTTTTCCGGCGCCTACCTCGCCGAGGTCGTGCGCGGCGGCCTGCAGGCGATCCCGAAGGGGCAAGTCGAGGCGTCGCAGTCGCTCGGCCTGGCCTACTGGCAGACGCAGCGCAAGATCGTGCTGCCGCAGGCGCTGGCGATGGTGGTGCCGGGCATCATGAACAGCTTCATCGCCATCTTCAAGGACACGTCGCTGGTCACTATCGTGTCGCTCTACGAACTGACCGGTGCGCTGGGGCTGGCGCTCAATTCCGACGCCAACTGGCGGCCGTTCAAGCTCGAGGGCTACCTGTTCATCGCCGCGATCTACTTCGTCTTCTGTTTGTCGATGTCGCGCTACAGCCTGTGGATCGAGCACCAGCTCGGCCGCAGCAAGACCCGCTAGGAACCCATCCATGGCCGAGCCCATCATCGAATTCGAGAAGGTCAACAAGTGGTACGGGAACAGCTTCCACGTTCTGCGCGACATCGAGCTCAAGGTCGCGCCGGGTGAGCGCATCGTCGTCTGCGGGCCATCGGGCTCCGGCAAGTCGACGCTGATCCGCTGCATCAACGCGCTCGAGGAGTATCAGGGCGGCAAGATCGTCGTCGACGGCGTCACTCTCGGCGACGACATCAAGGCGATCGACGCCGTCCGTCGCCAGGTCGGCATGGTGTTCCAGCAGTTCAATCTCTTTCCGCACCTGACCGTGCTCGACAACCTCACGCTGGCGCCGATGTGGGTGACCAAGGTGCCCAAGGCCGAGGCCGAGGAGCGCGCAATGCAGCAGCTGCGTCGCGTGCGAATCGAGGAGCAGGCGCGCAAGTACCCGTTGCAGCTCTCCGGCGGCCAGCAGCAACGCGTCGCCATCGCCCGGGCGCTCTGCCTGACGCCCAAGATCATGCTGTTCGACGAGCCGACCTCGGCGCTCGACCCCGAGATGATCAAGGAAGTGCTCGACGTGATGGTCGCGATGGCCGACCAGGGCATCACGATGATCTGCGTCACCCACGAGATGGGCTTCGCCAAGGCGGTCGCCGACCGGGTGATCTTCATGGACGAGGGCCAGATCGTCGAGCAGAACACGCCGCAGGAATTCTTCGATCACCCGCAGACCGACCGAAGCAGGGATTTCCTCTCGAAGATACTCGGGCATTGAGGCCAGGGCTGCGCGAATCCGTAGCTTGGGGGCTTTGCGGGCGGCGCCGCCGTTCGACCCCCGGTGCCGAGAAGGAGACAAGTCATGCGCGTGCGAACC
>JBBRFB010000183.1:0-5348 GCA_038225015.1 Burkholderiales bacterium | reverse complement strand
GTTCCATGCCATGTTGGCCATGAAGATCATGAGCGTGTCGAGGCGATAGGGGTCGCCGCGGCTGGCGTTCGTGATCACCGTGTGCATCAGGCCGTGCGCGGAGAGCGGCGCCTCCCACGAGAAAGCGTGGTCGATGCGCATGGGCGTGCCGTCGGCCTCGATCGCCAGCTCGTCGGGGCTAGCCGGAAAGCCGAGCGGCGCCGCGTTGAGCGGCGTGTTCGGCTTGATCATGTCGGGCGAATTGAAGGCGCGGAAGTTCGGCACGATGTGGCGCGGGTACGGCGCCTTGTGGCGAAAGCCTCCCGGGGCATCGATCGTGCCGAGCACGCTCATCAGCACCGCCAGCGCGCGCACCGTCTGAAAGCCATTGGAGTGCGCGGCGAGGCCGCGCATGGCGTGGAAGGCGACCGGCCGCGCCTGCGTCGTCGCATGCCGCTTGCCCCAGGCGTCGGTCCACGGCACGGGCAACTCGAAGGCCTGGTGCAGCGCCGTCTCGCCCAGCTCGCGCGCCAGCTTGCGGATTCGCTCGGCGGGAATGCCGGTGATGCCTTCGGCCCACTCGGGCGTGCACGGGTCGACACGCTCCTTCAGCAGCTGGAACGAGGGTGCGACCCTGGTGCCGTCGGCCAGCGTGAAGTAGCCCTCGAGCGCCGGATCGGCGCCGTCGGCGATGCCTTCCGGATAGGCCGCCTTGACGCTTGCGGAGGCGGTGTCGAAAACCAGCTTGTTGTGCGGCTCGCGTCCGTCGCCGGGCGGCCCGCGCGACGGATCGGGATCGTGCGCGAACATCCCTTCGCGGTCGCCGCCGGTGCCGAGCACGACGAGTTGCGGCGCGTTTGTGAAGCGCTTCAGGAACGGTCGGTCGATCAGGTCGCTCGCGATCAGCTCGTGCAGCAGCGCCATGAAGAGCGCGCCGTCGGTGCCGGGGCGGATCGGGATCCACTCGTCGGCGATCGCGGAGTACCCGGTGCGCACCGGATTGATCGACACGAAGCGGCCGCCACCGCGCTTGAACTTGCCGAGCGCCATCTTCATCGGGTTGCTGTGGTGGTCTTCGGCGGTACCGATCATCACGAACAACCTGGCGCAGTCGAGATCGGGGCCGCCGAACTCCCAGAAGCTGCCGCCGATCGTGTAGATCATGCCGGCAGCCATGTTCACCGAGCAGAAGCCGCCGTGCGCCGCGTAGTTCGGGGTGCCGAACTGACGCGTGAAGAGGCTCGTCAGCGCCTGCATCTGGTCGCGGCCGGTGAAGAGTGCGAACTTCTTCGGATCGGTGGCGCGGATCTTCGCCAGCCGCTCGCCGAGGATCTGGAAGGTGCGCTCCCAGGTGATGGGCTCGAACTCGCCGGCGCCACGCTCGCTGCCCGGTTTCCTGAGGAGCGGCTGCGTCAGCCTGGCCGGCGACCGCTGCTTCATGATCCCCGAGGCGCCCTTGGCGCAGATCACACCCTTGTTCAAAGGGTGCGCGGGATTGCCGTCGATGTAGCGCAGCTCGCCGTCGCGCAGATGCACGCGGATGCCGCAGCGGCAGGCGCACATGTAGCAGGTGGTGGTCTTGATCTCCAGCTGGGCGCCGGCGAGCGGAGGCGCCAGCGGGTCGTGGCTCGGTTCGCGCGTGAAGAGCTTCCACATGGCGGGCATCGTAGAGGTGCGACGCTGATCCACAAAGCGGGTAATCTCGGTCACCGTGACCGATGAATCCGATCAGCGTGCCGACCCTCGCCTGCGCCTCTCGCTGGCCCGGCTCGAGGTGTTCGTGGCGACGGCGCGCGCCGGCTCGACCCGTGCCGCCGCAGGCCTCGTCGCCCGCTCGCAGTCGGCGGCGAGCGCTTCGCTCGCCGAGCTGGAAGGCGCTTTCGGCACGCCCCTGTTCGACCGCGTCGGCCGCCGCCTCGTGCTCAACGAGCACGGCCGCGCGTTGCTGCCCAAGGCGGTGCAGCTGCTCGACGATGCCGCCCGCCTCGAGTCGACCTTCACCGAAGCGCTGCCGGCGCCGCTGCGCATGGCGGCGAGCTTTACCGTCGGCGAATACCTGCTGCCCGACCTGGTGGCTGGCTGGCGGAAGCAGCACCCGCGCCAGCCGGTGCGGCTCGACATCGGCAACAGCACCGACGTCGCCCGCGCTGTCGCTGCCTTCGACGTCGACATCGGATTCGTGGAAGGGGGGGTCGAGCACGCGGCGCTGAGAGTGCGGCGCTGGCGACGCGACGAGCTCGTCATCGTCGCCGCGCCCGGCGACCCGCTCTCCCGCGGCACGGCCAGCGTGGGCCAGCTCGCGCAGGCCGCCTGGGTCCTGCGCGAGCGCGGCTCGGGCACCCGCGAGGCTGCCGACCGTTGGCTCGCCGCGCGCCTGGCACCGATGCGGATCGAGTTCGAGCTCGGCAGCAGCGAGGCCGTCAAGCGCATCGTCGCCGCCGGCCTCGGCCTCGGCTGCCTGTCGCGCCTCGCGGTGGCCGATGCGGTGGCGAGGAAGCGGCTGGCCGAAGTGAAGACGACGCTGCCGCGCGCCGCCCGCGAGCTGGCGATCGTCGTCCACCGCGATCGGCGCCTCGGGCCGAGCGCGCAGGCGTTCGTCGAGCACTGCCTCGGCTCGACAACGCCAGCGCGATCCGCTCCAGCCAGAAGATCTCGCGCTTCCCGGCTCCGACCGACCCCTCCCTAGAGACCGGCGACCTCGCAGTCGCTGTCGTGCAGCGTGGGATGGCACCTGCCCACCTATCATCTGGCACGCTGTCTCTTCGACGAAACGAATCCAAATGAACTTCGGCATCACAGGAAAACGGGCCCTGGTGTGCGGCGCCAGCAAGGGACTGGGCTTCGGTTGCGCGCTGGCGCTGGCCCGCGAGGGCGTCCATGTCGTCATCGTGGCGCGGCACGAAACGACGCTGCAGTCGGCGGTCGCGCAACTCCGTGCCGACGCCCAGGTGGCCGACGGCACGCAGGTCGAGGCCGTCGCGGCCGACATCGCGACCGCCGAAGGCCGGCAGAGAGCCCTGGCCTCGCACCAGGATTTCGACATCGTGGTGACCAATGCCGGCGGCCCTCCGCCCGGCAATTTCCGCGACTTCGAGCGGGAAGACTGGCTCAAGGCGATCGACGCCAACATGCTTGCGCCGATCGAGCTGATCAAGGCCACAGTCGACGGCATGATCGCGCGGCGGTTCGGTCGCATCGTCAACATTACCTCCGGCGCCGTGAAGGCGCCGATCGGAACGCTCGGGCTCTCCAACGGCGCCCGCAGCGGCCTGACGGGCTTCGTCGCCGGTGTCGCCCGCTCGAGCGACATGGCCGCCGCCGGCGTCACGATCAACAACCTGCTCCCGGGCGCGTTCGACACCGATCGGCTTCGCGGCACGATGGACGCCGTGGCGAAGCGGTCCGGGCAGCCGCTGGAAGCCGCCATGGACGCTCGCCGCAAGCTCGTGCCTGCGCAGCGGTTCGGAACGGCGGAGGAGTTCGGCGCCATCTGCGCGTTCCTGTGCAGCCAGCAGGCCGCCTACATCGTGGGCCAGAACATCCTGGCCGATGGGGGCGCCTTCCCGGGGACCTTCTGAAGCCGACGGCGCCCGCTACCCGCAAGGATCCGGGCGGGCGCCTGAGGTTCGCGACCTGCGCGGGGGTCGGCGTCACGCCCGCCGGCCGCGCGGGTCGGTTGCCAGTCAGCCGACCGCCTGCTTGCTCCTGAAGCCTTCCCTGGCCAGCATCGCGGCCAACGCATCGCGGTGATCGCCCTGGAACTCGAGCGTGCCGCCCTTCATCGTTCCTCCGGTTCCGCAGGCGGACTTCAGGCGCTTGAAGAGCGCCGCCAGCGCGACCGGGTCCAGGGGCAGCCCGGTCACCACCGTCACGGTCTTGCCGCCGCGCCCGCCGGTCTCGCGGCGGATGCGGGCGATGCCGTCGCCGGGTGGCGCGCCGGCGGCTCGCGACCCGGCGCAACGGCAGGCCGCAACGGGTTGTCGGCAGACGGGGCACATGCGGCCGGCGTCGGTCGAATAGACCAGGCCGCCCGAGGACGATCGCTTGGGCATCCAACCATTCTGATCGCTCTCTCGCGCCCTGCCGACGACTCGCAGCGTCGGCCTCGTCGACAATGCCTCTTCCTTTCAGGAGACAGATACCGTGGCCATCGTCCGTGCACGCAGCCGAAGTGCGCTGCCCCTCGTCGACGTTCAGGCCGGCATCGTTCCCACCCGAGCCCGTGCCGGCTGAGTCGCGCCGGTTCGACGCGCGCGAGCGGCGCGCGCTGGCGGCCATCTTCATGGCGGCCGCGCTCGCCTCGCTCGACATCGCCATCGCCAACACGGCGCTGCCGGGCATCGCAGCCGCGGTGAACGCTTCTCCCGCCGATTCGATCTGGGTCGTCAACGCCTACCAGCTCGCGGTCGTCGCGGTGCTGCTGCCGTTCGCCGCACTCGGCGACCGGATCGGCGCGCGCCGCGTCTACCTCGCCGGCATGGCGATGTTCGTGGTCGCCTCGCTCGGCTGCGCCCTCGCCGGCACGCTCGCCACGCTGGCCGCGGCGCGCGCCGTCCAGGGCGTCGGAGCGGGCGCACTGATGGCCGTGAACATCGCTCTGGTGCGAATGATCTACCCCGCCGAACGGCTCGGCCGTGGCGTCGGCCTGAATGCGCTGGTGGTCGGCGTCGGCTTCTCGGTCGGCCCGACGATCGCCTCGCTGGTGCTCGCGGTGGCGTCGTGGCCGTGGCTCTTCGCCATCAACGTGCCGCTCGGCGGGCTCGCCTTCACTCTCGCCTGGCAAGCCTTGCCGGCGTCGGCGGCGCGCGGCCAGCGCTTCGATCCGCTCACTGCGCTGCTCACCGCCATCACCTTCGCGTCACTCATCTTTGCGCTGGGTGCCGCGGCGCAGCGCGAGCCGTGGCCGTGGGTCGCCTTGGCGCTGGCGGGCACCCTCGTCGCCGGGGCGCTGCTGCTGCGTCGCCAGGCCGGCGACCCGGCTCCGATGCTTCCGGTCGACCTGCTGCGCCGGCCGCTGTTCGCGCTGTCGGCGCTCACCGCGACCGGCTCGTTCGCGGCGCAGGGGCTGGCCTTCGTCGCCCTGCCCTTCTACTTCGAGGGCGTGCTGCACCGCGATCCCGTCGAGACAGGCTTTCTGATCTCGCCCTGGCCGATCGTCGTCGCCCTCATCGCACCGGTGGCCGGGCGCCTGTCCGACCGCTACCCCTCGGGCGCGCTCGGCGGCGGCGGCCTTGCCGTCCTCAGTGCCGGCCTGGCCTCGCTCGCCTGGCTGCCGGCCGACCCGTCGGTGGTCGACATCGCCGTGCGCATGGCCGTCTGCGGTGCCGGTTTCGGCTTCTTCCAGTCGCCCAACCTGCATGCGCTGATGT
>JBBRFB010000182.1:0-5360 GCA_038225015.1 Burkholderiales bacterium | reverse complement strand
GGTGGTCTGGTCGGCATTGCGGATCAGCTGAACGCCCTGGGTGGCCAGACTCAAGCCGTCGAGCCAGCGCAGCGCGTCGCGGATTTCTTCGGCTTCGAAGCCCTGCGCGCTGAGCTTGCGGCCCAGCTGCTCGGGCTCGGGGCACGCGTCGCCGCGCCAGTAGTTTTCGTAGACAAACACGAGCACTTCGAACATGGAGCCAATATAGCCCACGCGAAGCTACCCGAGCGCGACCCGCTGGAACAAACCGCCCGGCAGGCGAGCGACGCTGCCGGCGAGCTCGAGATCGAGCAGCTGCGCCTGCAGCTGGGCGACGCCGAATCCGGAGCGCGCGCACAGCACGTCCAGGCTGACCGGATCGAAGCCCATGTCGCGCAGCAAGCCGTGCGGTGTGGAGGCTTCGAGATCGAGGTCTGCCGAGCCGGACGAAGCATTCGCCACCGTGCCCCTGCCAAGGCGCAGCTCTTCCAGCACGTCGCCCACGTTCTCGACCAGCTTCGCGCCCTGGCGGATCAATGCGTGGCAGCCGCGCGACTGCGGCGAGTGGATCGAGCCCGGGATCGCGAAGACGTCGCGGCCGTTCTCGGCGGCCAGCCGGGCGGTGATCAGCGAACCCGACTGCAGCGCCGCTTCGACCACCAGCGTGCCGCGGGCGAGCCCGGCGATGATGCGATTGCGGATCGGGAAGTTCTGCGGCAGCGCCGGCGTGCCGATGGCGAACTCGCTCGCGATGACGCCGTTGGCGGCGATCCGCAGCGCGAGCGATCGATGGCGGCCGGGGTAGACCCGGTCGAGTCCGGTGCCGACGATGGCGATGGTGCCGGCGCCTGCTTCGAGGGCGCCGTCGTGGGCGGCGGCGTCGATGCCGAGCGCCAGGCCGGACACGATCGTGAAGCCGGCGCGGCCGAGATGGGCGGCGAAGGCGCGCGCGTTCTCTAGACCCTGGGCGGTCGGGTTGCGGCTGCCGACGATCGCGATCGAAGGCGAGTTCAAGCGGGCGACCTGGCCTCGAGCGTAGAGCAGAAGCGGCGGATCGGCACTGTTCAGGAGGAGCTCGGGGTAGCGCGGATCGCCAAGGACCAGCACGTCGCGAGCCTCGTCGCCGGCAGCCGCGAGCCACTGCCAGGTCGATTCGAGGAGGTCGGCGAAGCCGGGGTCGGGCTGGGCCAGCGCGCCGGCCGCTTGCGGGCCGACGACGCTGCGCCGCGCCGCCGTCGATGCATCGATCGCAGCGCCAGGGGAGCCGAACGCCTGGAGCAGGTGGCGCGCCGATTCACGGCCGACGCCGGGCGTCTCGAGCAGGCGCAGCCAGGCGCCGAGTTCCTCGCGATCGAGCACGGCCGGAGCCTCCGGTACTACGGGCCGGCCGGCGGGCCGCCGGCGTCTTCTACGGCTGGGTGAAGCGGTCGCCGGGAGCGACCGGTTCCTTCACCGAGAGGATGAGCGCGTACGACATGCGATCGAAGACCCGAAAGACGAACAGCAGGCCATGCCGCTCGTCGGGCAGCTTGATCTTCGTGCGCGACTTGTCGGTCGGATCGAGCACCACCTTGCCGTCGCGCCAGAGAGCGAGGACGTGGCCGCGCTCGATGCCGTCGTTGGCACCCTTGTTGAGGGCGACGATCTGGTTCTGCCCCGCCGTCAGCGCGTCGCCGTAGAGCGAGACGATCTGGCCGGATATCGGGCCCGCGGGGGGGTGCGGCGCGTAGTTCGTGTACTCGCGGGACGGGACGGGCGCGAGGCGGTCGCCGACACCCGCTTCCTGGCGGATCGCGGTCACGGTGAAGGTCGCCGGGACGATCTCGGCCTTGCCGTCGGCGCCGGTCCGGGTCTCGCCCTGCTGAACGTATTCCGAGGCGCCCACGTAGACCGCCTCGTAGCCGAGGATCTCCTTGGTGGTCGGGTCGCGCAGCGCCTTGGGCTCGCGGAAGATGCGGTACTCGCGCTCGGGACCGAGCTCGCCGCGCACGTAGGCCGTGTCGCCGCGGGCAAGCAGCACGCGGCCTTCCTGCGTAGCGACGATGCGCGGCGCCGCAGCGAGCTGGTTGCTCTCGAAGATCACCGCTTCGTTGAGGAACGGCTCGATCAGGTGAAACGGGATCGAGGCGATGCCGTCGACGGCGATGTCCTTCGAGCGCACCCGCGGCGAGACCCTCGCGTCCTCGGTGCCCAGGGGCTGGCCCATGCGCAGGCGGGCCCGGCCATTCGACTTGTCGAGAAAGAGCACCTGCCCCGGGAAGATGAGGTGCGGGTTGCGCACCTGATCGAGGTTCATGCCCCAGAGCTCGGGCCAGCGCCAGGGGCTCTTCAGGTACATCTTGGAGATGTCCCAGAGGGTGTCGTGGCGCTTGACGGTGTAGACGTCGGGCGCGTTCGGCAGGATCTCGCTCAGGGGAACGCCGAGCTCGGCGGTGCGCTTGGCCGTCGCGCGCTGCTCCGCCGTGATGGGAAAATTGGGCGTCGCGGCCGCTGCCGGCCAGGCCGCGGCGAATGCACCGAAGCCGAAGGCGAGCACCGTGGCGGCGAGGGCGGGCGAAGCAGGAAGATTTCGTCGGCTCATGAAGGCGGGTCTCGGTGCGCGCGAGCCCGATGCTCGCGCAAATCTCGGGAGGGCCAGGGCGGACGTTTGCGTCAGAAGGTTACTTTCGAGCCTTCTCCGCAGGCGCCACGGTTCGGCGAAAATCCTCACTCTCCTTCGTAGATTCTGCCCATAAAGCCTTGATATCGCAACGAAACTTGGCCGCGGGGAGGTCTTGGCGTGAGACCTTTCACACCGCTTTGCGTTGCTCCGCGTCCACAGCCACCGCCGGCTGAATCGAATCGTCACAAATGGCCCGTCTCGACATCCTTCTCTACCCCGATCCGCGCCTGCACACCGTCGCGAGCCCGGTCGGGGTGGTCGACGAGCGCATCCGTCGCCTCGTCGACGACATGCTCGAGAGCATGTACGCGGCCGAAGGCGTCGGCCTGGCGGCGACCCAGGTCGACGTCCACGAGCGCGTGATCGTGATCGACACCTCCGACGCACGCGACTCACCGATCGTCCTCATCAATCCCGAACTGGTCGACCGGAGCGCCGAGATGACCTTTGCTGACGAAGGCTGCCAGTCGGTGCCCGAGATCTACGACCGGGTCGAGCGGCACGCCAGCGTGCGCGTGCGCGCGCTCGACCGCGACGGCGCGACGCGAGAGCTCGACGTCGAAGGCCTGCTCTCGGTCTGCGTGCAGCACGAGATGGATCATCTCGTCGGCAAGGTGTTCGTCGAGTACCTGAGCCCGCTCAAGCGCTCGCGCATCCGTACCCGCATGCTGAAGAAGACGCGCGACGAGGCCCGGGAGGGCTGAGCCGTGCGCCTCGCCTTCGCGGGCACGCCCGAGTTCGCCCGCGTCGCGCTGGAGCGGCTGCACGGCGCCGGTCACGAGATCGCGCTCGTCCTGACGCAGCCCGACCGGCCGTCCGGGCGCGGCATGAAGACGCAGGCGGCGCCGGTCAAGGCCTGGGCGGCGGCGCGGTCGATCGCGGTCGCGCAGCCGCGTGGCCTGCGGCTCGACGGCCGCTACGCGGAAGAGGCCGCGGCGGCCCGGGACGCGCTCGAGGCGGCCGCGCTCGAGGCGATGGTCGTTGCCGCCTACGGCCTCATCCTGCCGGCGTGGCTGCTGGCGCTGCCGCGTCTTGGCTGCATCAACATTCACGCCTCGTTGCTGCCGCGCTGGCGTGGCGCCGCGCCGATCCAGCGCGCGATCGAGGCCGGCGACGCCGACACCGGCGTCACCCTGATGCAGATGGACGCGGGCCTCGACACCGGTGCCATCCTGCTCGCCGAGTCGACCCCGATCGCCGCCGACGAGACCAGCGCGACGCTCCTGCCGCGGTTGGCCGAGCTCGGCGCCGGGCTCGCCGTGCGCGGCCTGCCGGCGCTGGCAGCCGGTCGCCTCCCGACCCGGGCACAGCCCGACGAAGGCGTCACCTACGCGAAGAAGATCGAGAAGGACGAAGCCGTCGTCGACTGGACCCAGCCGGCGGCTGCGATCGAGCGCCGCATCCGCGCCTTCGATCCCTTTCCCGGCGCCCGCGGCACGCTCGGCGACGACGCCCTCACGTTCTGGCGCGCCCGGGTGGCGCAGGCGCGCGGCGGCCGGCCCGGCGAGATCGTCGCGGTCGACGCCGGGGCGGTCATCGTCGCCTGTGGCGACGGGGCGCTGGCACTGACCGAGCTGCAGCGCGCCGGCGGGCGGCGCCTGGCGGCCTCCGAGTTCGTGCGCGGCCGGCCGCCGTCGGTCGGCGCCGTCTTCCGGCCGCGGCCGCAGGCCGAGGAGCGGGCGCCACGGCCGCCCGCCGGGCCCGGCGCGCCCGGCGCGCCCGGCGTTTGAAGTCGGCGACGACGTCCCCATCTTCCCCGCATCGTCGCCAAGACGCTTTTTCCCGCGAGGCGCCCTCGATGTTCAATCTGCTGAAGACCGCGGTCCTGATGGCCGCCATCACGGCCCTGTTCATGGCCATCGGCGCGTTCGTCGGCGGCCAGCAGGGCATGGTCGTCGCCCTGCTCGTCGCGATCGGCCTCAACTTCTTCAGCTACTGGTTCTCCGACAAGCTGGTCCTGAAGATGTACAAGGCGCGCGAGGTCGACGCCACCTCGGCGCCGCAGTTCTACCAAATGATCGAGGAGCTCGCCGGCCGTGCCGGCCTGCCGATGCCGCGTGTCTATGTGATCGACGAGGACGCGCCCAACGCGTTCGCCACCGGACGCAACCCCGAGCACGCCGCCGTCGCGGCGACCACCGGCATCTTGCGGGTTCTGAGCGAGCGCGAGCTGCGCGGCGTGATGGCGCACGAGCTGACGCACGTCGCCCACCGCGACATCCTGATCTCGACCGTCGCCGCGACGATGGCCGGGGCGATCTCGATGCTCGCCAACTTCGCCATGTTCTTCGGCGGCCGCAACAGCGAGGGCCGGTCGTCGAACCCGATCGCCGGCTTCGCCGTCATGCTGCTGGCGCCGATCGCGGCCGGCCTGATCCAGATGGCGATCAGCCGGGCCCGCGAGTTCGAGGCCGACCGCGGCGGCGCCGAGTTGTCGGGCGACCCGCAGGCGCTCGCCTCGGCGCTGCAGAAGATCCTCCGTGCCGCCCAGGGCGTGCCGCACGAGACGGCGGAGCGCATCCCGGCGACGGCGCTGATGATGGTCGTCATCCCGCTGCACGGCGGCGGGCTGAGGACGCTGTTCTCGACCCATCCGTCGCTCGAGGAGCGGGTCGCCCGGCTGCTGGCGATGGTGGTGCCGAGCCCCGCCCGCTGACGCTCGGGGCGGCGGCGCCCCGGCCCTCAAGTCCGCCGCTGGGCGGCCGAAATACCGGGCGTC
>JBBRFB010000181.1:0-5493 GCA_038225015.1 Burkholderiales bacterium | reverse complement strand
TCGAGGCTGTGCGGCTTGTGCGCCTCGAGCACGTAGCTCTCGAGCATCGTGTCGTGCACGTAGCCGCGCACGGCAACGCCCTCGCTGGCGAAGACGTGGCTGTCGTACTTGGTGTTCTGGCCGACCTTCTTCGCATCGGCCCGCTCGAGCCAGGGCCTGAGCGCGGCCATGACCTCGGCCACCGGCAGCTGGTCGGGCGCGCCGGCGTAGGTGTGGCGCAGCGGGATGTAGGCGGCCTCGCCCGGCGCGACCGCCAGAGATACGCCGATCAGCCGAGCCCGCATCGGGTCGAGCGAATCGGTCTCGGTGTCGAGCGCCGTCAGCTCCGCCGCCTCGACGCGGGCCAGCCACCTCGCCAGGCCCTCGGTCGTCGAGACGACCTCGTAGTGGGTGACGATCGCCTCCGACGGCACCGCCACCGGCAACTCGATGGTGGCCACTTCGGCCGCCGCGCCCTCGCCGCCGGTCTTGCCGCGGCCGCGCGCCGTGGCCTCGAGCTCGCGCTTCATCGCGCCGAAGCCGTAGCGTTCGTAGAAGTCGCCCAGCGCCGGCACGTCGACCTCGCGCAGCGCCAGGGCGTCGAACTCCGGCCAGCCGAGCACATGGCCGGAGAGGTCGCAGTCGGTCGCCACGGTAACGAGGCGGCGGCCCTGCGGCAGCCAGTCGAGGGCCTTGCGCAGGTTGTCGCCGACGACGCCCTTGATGCCCGCTGCCGCGGCGATCACGCCGTCGAGCGAGCCATGCTCGGCGAGCCACTTCACCGCCGTCTTCGGCCCGACCTTCTCGACGCCCGGAACGTTGTCGACCGAGTCGCCGATCAGCGCCAGGTAGTCGACGATGCGCTCCGGCGGCACGCCGAACTTGGCGGCGACGCCGGCGGGATCGAGCCGCTCGTTGCTCATGGTGTTGATGAGCGTCACGTTCTCGCCGACGAGCTGGGCGAGGTCCTTGTCGCCGGTCGAGATGACGACGCGAAAACCGCCCTTCGCGGCCATGCACGAGATCGTGCCGATGGCGTCGTCGGCCTCGATGCCGGGGACGACCAGCACCGGCCAGCCGAGCAGCTTGACGGCCTCGACGATGGGCTCGATCTGAAGCGCCAGGTCGTCCGGCATCGGCGTGCGCGTTGCCTTGTATTCGGCGTACAGGTCGTCGCGGAAGGTCCTGCCCTTGTCGTCGAACACGCAGGCGCCGTGCAGCGCCGGATACTGCTCGCGAAGCAGCTTCATCATCGAGACGACGCCGCGGATCGCCCCGGTCGGAAAGCCGCCCGGGCTGTGCAGGTCGGGCAGCGCGTGGTAGGCCCGATAAAGGTAGCTCGAGCCGTCGACGAGAAGAAGGGTCTTGTCGCTCATGCGGCGTCGATGTGCATCGGGCGATTGTCGCGGAAGCCGTCGTCGGACCGTCGGCGCGCCGGCCTTGCCGACGAGCGGGCGGGCGTCGGCAGGCCCCCGCCGGTCGACCCTTCGGGCTGCCGGCGGACAGGCTGCTCCTAGAATGGCCCGATGCGACTTCCCGTCCTGGCCACCCTCCTCGCCGCCGCGTCGTCTGCGGCGTTCTCCGCGGCCGCGGCGGACGCGCCGGCGCCCGCGACGCTGCCGCTGGCCGAACCGGTGACGGCCGAGCGCGGCGAGCCGAACGTGCGCCGGACGGTGATCGATGACGGCCGCGCCCGCATCGAGGAGTTGCGCGTGCGCGGCCAGCTCAAGCGGGTGACGGTGTCGCCGAAGGGCGCCGCGCCGGCCTACGAGATCGTCGTGCCGGACGGCGCGCGGGACCTCTCCGAGGGCGTCAGCTCGTCGCGCGGTGCCGCCGGCCAGCGCGTCTGGAACGTCTTCCGGTTCTGACCGGGCGTTCGGGCGACGCGCCGATGGCGGTCTTCACGCCGGTCTCGTTCGACGAAGCCGCAGCACTCATTGCGGAACTGACGATCGGCGAGCTGACCGACCTGCAGCCGTGCGCCGGTGGCATCGAGAACACCAACTACTTCGCCGACACCTCGAAAGGCAGGTACGTGCTGACGCTGTTCGAGCGGCTGAGCGCCACCGAGCTGCCGTTCTACCTGCACCTGACCCGGCACCTCGCCGAGCGGGGCCTTCCCGTGCCGGGGCCGCAGGCCGACCGGCGCGGCGAGATCCTGCTCGCCCTGAACGGCAAGCCGGCGGCGGTCGTCGACCGGCTGCCCGGCGAACACCACCTGGCGCCCGACGCCGCCGATTGCGCCAGCCTCGGCACCATGCTTGCCGGCCTGCACCTGGCCGCGGCCGATTTCGCGATGGCGCAGCCGAACCTGCGCGGCCTCGCCTGGTGGCAGGCGACGGTGCCCGACGTGCTGCCTCATCTGGCCACGCCGCAGTCTGAACTCATGCGCGACGAGCTGGCGTTCCAGGAGCACCTGGCCGAGTCGCCGGCGTATGCAGCCCTGCCGCGCGGCGTCGTCCACGGCGATCTCTTCCGCGACAACGTCATGTTCGAGGGCGGCATGCTGACCGGCGTCTTCGACTTCTACTTCGCCGGCGTCGACACCCTGTTGTTCGACATCGCCGTCGCCCTCAACGACTGGTGCATCGACCTCGAGTCCGGCCGCCTCGTCGAAGACCGCGCCAACGCCCTGGTCGCCGCCTACGACGGCGTGCGCGCGCTCGACAGCGCCGAGCTGCGGCTGCTGCCGGCACTGATGCGGGCCGCCGCCTTCCGCTTCTGGCTCTCGCGCGCGTGGGACGTCCACCGGCCTCGCGAAGCGCTCGTCCTCAGCGCCCACGATCCGACCCATTTCGAGCGCGTCCTGCTCGAGCGTCGTGAATCGCCCTGGCATCCGGCACGCCGGCCGGTCGAGCCATGAAGCTGCACGTCGTCGCGCCCCGCCAGGGCGCCGTCTGGGTCCGGCGCGGCTTCCAGATGCTGATGCGCCAGCCGCTCGGCTACGCGGCGCTCTTCGCCACCTGCCTGTTCGCGCTCCTGGCCTTCGGGCTGATGCCGCTCCTTGGCAGCATCGCCTTTTCGGTCCTGCCGATCGCCGCCCTGCTTTTCATGATCGCCAGCCGCCGTGTCGAAGCCGGCCTCGCGCCGCTTCCCGGCGCCTTCGTGGAATTCGGGCGAAGCGGCCGCCCGGTCCTCGTCGGGCTGGCCACGCTGGCCGTTGTCTGCGGCCTCTCGGTGCTGGGCGTCCTCTGGATCGGCAACATCATCGACGGCGGCGCCCTGGAGGCGCTGCAGAAGTCGATGCTGGCCGCTGACGAGCTCCAGGCGCCACCGGCGGATACGGCCCTGCGGGGCGGGCTGATCGCGCGACTGGCGCTGCTGTTGCTGATTTCGGTGCCGGCCTGGCATGCGCCGGCGCTCGTCTGCTGGGGCGGCCAGTCGTGGTTCAAGGCGCTGGTCTTCAGCGCCGTCGCCTGCTGGCGGAACAAGGCGGCGTTCGCGGTCTATGCGGCCTGCTGGCTCGGCGTCTGGATGCTGATGGCGATGCTCGTCAGCCTGACCGTGGCGCTCGTCGGCCAGGCGCACGCCGCCGCCGTCGTCGTACCGCTGTCGCTCGCCTTCTGGACGGCCGTCGGCGCCAGCCTCTACTTCACCTTCGCCGACTGCTTCGAGCCGGTGCCGCTGCCGCCTGAAGCCAAGCCGGCCTGAGACCCCGGCGACAGCCCCTAAGATCGGACACTCATTCGCCACAGGGGAGCCGAGCATGGACAAGGTCGCTATCGTCACGGGCGCCGGCAGCGGCATCGGCCGGGCCTCGTCGATCGCGCTGCTGAAGGCGGGCTGCCGGGTGGTGCTGGCCGGCCGCCGCGGCGCTGCCCTGGAAGAGACAGTGGCTGCTGCCGGCGACGCCGGCGCGCGTGCCCTGGTGGTGCCGACCGACGCCACCGATCCGGCCTCGGTGAAGGCGCTGTTCGCGGCGACGAAGGAACGCTTCGGCCGCCTCGACGTGCTCTTCAACAACGCCGGCACCGGGGCGCCGCCGATCCCGCTCGAGGAGCTGACCGTCGAGCAGTGGAAGACGGTCGTCGACATCAACCTCACCGCGGTCTTCCTGTGCACGCAGCAGGCCTTCCTGCTCATGAAGAGCCAGTCGCCGCGCGGCGGCCGGATCATCAACAACGGATCGATCTCGGCACACGCGCCGCGGCCGTTCAGCTCGCCCTACACGGCGACCAAGCACGCGATCACCGGGCTCACCAAGGCGACCTCGCTCGACGGCCGCGCCTACGACATCGCCTGCAGCCAGATCGACATCGGCAACGCCGCGACCGAGATGACGGCGCGCATGGCCAAGGGCGTCATGCAGGCCGACGGCAGCACCGCCGTCGAGCCGACGATGGACGTGCGCCACGTGGCCGATGCCGTCGTCCACATGGCCGGGCTGCCGCTCGACGCCAACATCCAGTTCATCACCGTGATGGCGACGAAGATGCCCTTCGTCGGCCGCGGCTGAGCGCGGGCGCGGCGTGACAAACTGCGGCGGACGCATCGCTCCGTGGGTCTTCGGGCGACAGTCCGCCGCCGCCTGTTCGGCGACAATGCGCCGCATGCACCGCTCGCCCCTGCGTCCCCTGTGCGCTGCCGCGGCGCTCGTCCTGACGGCGGCCGCGTCGGGCTGCGCCGTCGTCACCGTGGCCGGTGCGGCGGCTGGCGCGGCGATCTCGGTCGGCGGCGCCGTCGTCGGCACCACGGTCAAGGTCGCGGGCAAGGTGGTCGAGAAGACCATCGACCTCGCCGTGCCGGGCAGCACGCCAGCCGCAAAGTAGCTTCCACGAAATGACCACCCACATCCACCTGATCGGTGGCGAGAAGGGAGGCGTCGGCAAGTCGCTGATGGCCCGCATCCTCGCCCAGTACATGATCGATCGCGAGATCCCGTTCCTCGGCTTCGACACCGACCGCTCGCACGGCGCGCTGATGCGCTTCTACTCGGGTTACGCGTCGCCGGTCGCCGTCGACCGCGCCGAGTCGCTCGACGCCATCGTCGAGGCCGCCGTCGACCAGCCGGGCCGTCGCATCCTCGTCGACCTGGCGGCGCAGACGCACGACCCGCTCGCCACCTGGATGGAAGAGGCCGGCGTGCTGAGCCTGGCCGACGAGCTCGGCATGAAGCTCTTCTACTGGCATGTCATGGACGCCGGCAAGGACTCGGTCGATCTCCTGCGCCGACTGCTCGACCGCTTCGGCACCGGCCTCGCCTATGTGCTGGTCCGCAACCAGGTTCGTGGCAGCGATTTCAGCCCCCTCGAGCAATCGGGCGAGCAGGCCCGGGCGGTCGGCATGGGCGCCCGCGTCATCTCGATCAAGAAGCTGAACGAAGGCGCGATCGCCAAGATCGACAGCGCCAGCAGCAGCTTCTGGAAGGCCAAATCGGCCGAGCGCGACCCGAGCGGCCTCGGCCTGATGGACCGCCAGCGGGTCAAGATGTGGCTGCGCGACGCTTATCGCGAGCTCGACGAGGTCGGCGTTTGACGCCACGGCCGGCACGGCGCCGCTTCCTTCGGGGCGCGG
>JBBRFB010000180.1:0-5541 GCA_038225015.1 Burkholderiales bacterium | reverse complement strand
CCCGCTGGGCCCGCCGCCTGTGGACGCGTTCGGCGGCGCACCCGGCCGCCCCCGTCCCCAGCCCCGCCGCCGCCGCCGAGTAGGCTTCGACCTGTCACCCCGTGAACCCGACTTCCGCCATGAACATCGAGCAAGCCCGCTTCAACATGATCGAGCAGCAGATCCGCACCTGGGAAGTGCTCGATCCGGCCGTGCTGGAGCTCCTCGCCATCGTCAAGCGCGAGAATTTCGTGCCGCCGGCGTACCGCTCGATGGCGTTCGTCGACACCCGCGTGCCGCTGCCGGCCGGGCAGTCGATGCTCGAGCCCAAGGTCGAGGCGCGCATCCTTCAGGAGCTCGCGGTGCAGCGCCACGAACGGGTGCTCGAGATCGGTGCCGGCTCCGGCTACATGGCGGCGCTGCTGGCGCACAAGGCGCAGCACGTGACGACGGTCGAGATCGTGCCGGAGCTGGCGGCAATGGCCGCGATCCACTTGAAACGCGCCTGGATCTCGAACGCCACTGTCGTCGAGGCCGACGCCTCGCGCGCCCTGCCGGCCGAGGGGCCGTTCGACGTCATCGTGCTGTCGGGGTCCGTGGCCGAGGTGCCGCGGGCGCTGCTGGCGCAGCTCAAGCCCGGCGGCCGCCTCGCCGCCATCGTCGGCCGGCTGCCGGTCATGCGCGCCGTGCTGATGACCCAGGGGCCGAACGGCGGTCACGCCGCGGTCGAGCTGTTCGACACTGTCGCGCCGCGCCTTGTCGGCTTCGGCGAGCCGAGCCGGTTCACGTTCTGACGATGGCCGCAGCGCTTCCCTCGACCGCGGACCGTTCCGGCCGTCCGGCACGGCCGGAACGTCCGCGGCCTGTCGCCGCCAGGAGCTGCTCCGAGGCCTGCAACACGCAGGTCGTCGCATCTCGCGAACGGCGCCGCCACGGCTCGGCTTATAACCTCGCCGGCGCCACCGCACGCGGCGTCCGGGCGATGGCCCCGATGAAAACGAGTCCTTGCCAGGGGAGAGCATGCATATCGAGCAAGTCCTGAGACCGGCCGCACGGCTCGTGGCGGCCGTCGCGGCGCTGGGCGCCCTGGCGTCGCAGGGCGCCCATGCCCAGTCGCTGATCGAGCTCTACCAGATGGCTCGCGGCTACGACGCGACCTATCTCTCGGCCCGGGCTTTCGCCCAGTCGGCGCCGTACCGGGTCGAGCAGACGCGGGCGCTGCTGCGCCCGAGCGCGTCGCTCAGCGGCAGCGGCTCGCGGGTCGAGACCCATCCGACCTACGGACCGAGCTACGGCAGCAACACGACCGGCGTGTCGATCAGCGGCCGGCAGCCGCTCTTCAACCGCTCCAGCGTGGTCACGGTGCGCCAGGCCGAGCGCTCGCTCGACGCGTCGGCGGCCGATCTCGACAGCGCCGAGCAGGACCTGATCCTGCGCGTCAGCCAGGCCTACTTCGACGTCCTCGGCGCCGAAGACACGCTGCAGACGACGCGCGCCAACAAGGCAGCGATCGCCGAGCAGCTGGCCTCGGCCAAGCGCAACTTCGAGGTCGGCACGGCGACCATCACCGACACCCGCGAGGCACAGGCCCGCTACGACCTGGCGACGGCGCAGGAGATCGCCGCCGACAACGACCTCGTGATCAAGCGGATTGCCCTCGACCAGCTCGTCGGCCGCGACAACGTGGCGCCACGGCAGCTCGCGGCGCCCGTCGTCCTGCCGCCGGTGGCAACGGCCGGCGTCGACGAGCTCGTCGTCCGAGCCGCCGAGAGCCACCCGGCGGTGCGCCGGGCCCAGGTGGCGTTCGACATCGCCCAGCTTGAGACCGAGAAGGCGCGCGCGCAGGCGCTGCCGACGATCGACGCCGTCGCCTCGGTTGGCGGCAGCCGCGGCACGGTCGCGCAGAACATCACCGGCACCAACACCGGCGCCAGCATCGGCGTGCAGATCAACCTGCCGCTCTACACCGGCGGCGCGATCCAGAACCGGATCAAGGAGACGCTGGTGCTGGAGGAGCGCTCGCGCGAGGACCTCGAGGCGGCCCGGCGCGCCGTGACGCAAGCCACGCGGCAGGCCTACTACACGCTGCAGTCAGGCGCGGCGCAGGTGAAGGCGCTGGAGGCCGCCGAGGCGTCGAGCCAGCTCGCGCTCGACGCGACCCGGCTGGGTTACCGCGTCGGCGTGCGGGTCAACGTCGACGTGCTGAACGCCCAGAGCCAGCTCTACCAGACCCGGCGTGACCTGGCCCGGGCCCGCTACGACGTCCTCCTCGGCGCGCTGCGCCTGCAGCAGGCGGCAGGCCGGCTGGCGCCGACCGATCTCGAGGCGATCAGCCGGCTGCTGGCGCCGTCCTAGGTCCCGCGCAGCCGGCGCGCGGTCAGCGAAAGCCCATTCGTCCGCCTTCGAGCGAGCAGTACGCCGGAATGCCGCCGGTAGAGGTCACGCTGCCCGACGGATCCAGGTAGAAGGTGGTGGCACCAGGCACGACGAGCGCACCCGACATCGGCACCGTCTGGTTCGGACTCGCGCTTGTCACGGAGGCAGTGTCGGTGGACGCGAAGAAATAGACGGTGTCGCCCGCCGGCACCGCATCGGTGCCGTGGGCCGTGATCGGAGTGCCCGCCAGGTCTTTGTAGTCGGTGTCGGGTGCGCGATACAGGTCTTTCGTCAATTCGACGCCATGGGTGCAGGGCGGGGCGGGCGCATCGTCGTCCGGTGTGATCTTCATCAGGTCGGATGCCTTGATGATCAGGCATCGGTAGGTGCCCGCCGGTGGTGAGCTGCGGAACAGCACGGGGCTGTCGGCCAGGTTGAGCTCGACACCCGCGGCCCCGTTATCGGCGATCAGGATCGGGCTCGTGCAATCGGCGTTCGGGCTCGCATGGAGTGTGTAGAAGCGCATCTTCAGGGCCGTCGCGCCGCCAGCCATCACCTGTGCGCGTGCGGCGGGAAGGAGGGCCGCCAGGATGCGCTCGTACAAGGGTTGGGCACGAGCGGTTTTCACGCTCGACATCGACCCGATCACCGTCAGGGTGGGTGCCTCGCTTTCGCCCCCACAAGCGGCCAGCAGGGCCGCCAGCGTGATGCCGGCAACACGGATGAACTTGACATTGCAACGCATGGCTTGGTCCTCCTTCATACCTTTCGCACGCACGCGACCCTCCGACCAGCGTCATGGAAAGCCCAAGCTCGCGCAGACAGGGAAAGTAACGACGCATTGCCAGAAATGACTAGCATGGCAACGCAAACGTTCTGCGTCTGCGCATTCGTTCAGCTCGGCGCCGTACCGGGATTTCACCGGACCGACGTAAATTGATCATGTTCACGGCAGAGTACTGCGGCACCAAGGCATGCGCCATAGCCAATTTGTCATCCCGCTGCCGTCACTCGCAGGAGCTGTGCCGTGACCGCGGCATCGCGAGACGCGGTCGCGGTCGTCGAGGCGGTCTACGCGCTCGACGAATCGGAAGACTCCTGGAGGGAACGGTTGCTGGACGCAGTCGAGCCAGTGTTGAGCCCACGCATCGGCCTCGCCGCCATGACCTTTCAGAGAACCGCCGGTGGTGGCTTCGAGCTCGCGCACTTCACCGCGCGAGGGCGACGCGAGGTCTGCGATTCGATCCCCGAGGCCGTTTCAGCAGCGCCTCCGATGGGCACCGAGGCGCTGCTGCTTCGCGGACCTGCAGCGAAGTCGCTGTCAGAGGTCATGGCTGGACGCGACGCTTCCTTTGAATCCAGGTTTCGTGAATCGACCGCGGGACTGGCTTCGGATGCGCTGGGACTGGCATGCGATTCATGCAGCGGCCAAGTCCTGTGGATCGCGTCTGCATTGTCGCGACCACGCCGAGCCACCGCTCCTGAACGCAGGCATCTGAACCGCCTTGCGGCCCACATCGGCGCGGGCTTGCGCTTGCGCCAGCGGATCGAAAATCTCGATCTTCATCATGGGGAAGCCGCAGAAGCGATCTTCAACGCCGATGGGGAGGTCCTGGACGCGCGCGGGCGGGCGACGGCCGCGTCGGCGCAAGACCGATTGCGTCGAGCGGTGTTAAGAATCCAGCAGGCCCGCGGCCCGCTGCGTCACATCGACCCTGCGCGTGCCCTGTCGTTGTGGCATGCCTTGGTTGCGGGTCGGTGGTCGCTTGTCGACCACTTCGACGCGGATGGCAGCCACATGGTGGTGGCTGTGAAGAATGCGCCGCAGGTTCGCGATCCCAGAGGCCTGAGCAACCTTCAGGTGACCGTGGCTGAAGAATTCGGCAAGGGGAACTCGACGAAGCGGATCGCCTATGTCCTTGGCGTGTCGACTTCGGCGGTGAGCAATGCGCTCTTCTCTGTGAGAGAAAAACTCGGCCTGCGATCGAGTGCCCAGGTTGCAGCCTTCTTCGCCCCGAGCGGCGTGCGAGCCAGCCTCGACCGGCTGGATCTGGACGACGCGACCATGCTCTTCGCCCGCTATGGGTCTTCAAGTGCGCCCGCTTTTTCAGCGTTGACCGCCGCTGAGAAAGACGTGGCACTGCTGCTCCTGCAAGGGGCGACCAATGCCAACATAGCCAGCCGAAGGAAATGCACTTACAACACGGTGGCGAATCAGGTCAAGTCGATCTACGCGAAGCTTGGCGTATGCACTCGCACTGAACTGACATTGTTTGCCGCTGAAGCGAGTGACATCCAGGGTTCGGTTGCAGGCGGCGCTTGCGACACCGCCTGTCGAACATGGCGGTAGGGGGGCTTCTCGGCTCGCCCGGATGGGCAACGAGGAGCGATGAGGCAGTCGAGATTTGTGCAAGAGCGTGGCGGGCCGGCCTGACGACGATCGATATCGCCGCGAACGAGGCTCTACGACGGCTTCGGGCCGCGCGCTGCGCGCGTCGCCGCTGGCCCGTCGAGCAGCGCCACGATGCGCGCCGCCGTCCGCCCGGCCGCCCCGCGATGGGCGCCGGCGAAGGCCAACGCGCGGCTGGAGCGCTCGGCCCGCCGGCCGGCGGCTTCGGGCGCGGCCAGGTCGAGCGCCGCGGCGATGCCTGCGGCCATGTCGACGACCCGGATCGCCGCGCCGACGGCCACCGCCTGCGCGGCCGCGTCGGTGAAGTTGAAGGTGTGCGGCCCCATGACGAGCGGGCAGCCGCACGCCGCCGCCTCGATCAGGTTCTGGCCGCCGAGCGGCGCGAAGCTGCCGCCGAGCAGGGCGACGTCGGCGAGGCCGTAGTAGAGCGGCATCTCGAGCATCGAATCACCGAGCCAGGCGTCGACAGTCCAGGCGTCGTGCGGTGGCCCGTCGTTCCACGCGCTGCGTCGGGCCAGCGAGAGGCCGGCGTCGCGAATCAACCCGGCCACCGCGTCGAAGCGCTGCGGATGCCGCGGCACGACCACGAGCAGCGGCCGCCCGGCCGGCAGCCGGCACCAGGCATCGAGAAGCAGCGCTTCCTCGCCGTCGCGGGTAATGGCTGCGAGCACGACCGGCCGGCCGACGCTGGCACGCCAGAAGCGGCCGCGGGCCTGCAGCGCCTGGTCGGGTGCGATGTCGTATTTCAGGTTGCCGAGCACGTCCACCTCGCGAGC
>JBBRFB010000179.1:0-5586 GCA_038225015.1 Burkholderiales bacterium | reverse complement strand
AGAACCTGCTGCATCGCGTTCCGCTTTCGCCTGTGTTCGGTGGTGTGCGAACGAACTAATCGACGTAGCGCGGCTGGTCCGGGTCGTCGTCCCAGCCGGTGCCGGGCTCGGGCGTCCTGTCGAGCCACGTCTTGACCAGCGCGACGTGCTCGCGCTCCTCGTCGCGCAGCCGCGTCGCCGCCTCGCGCACGCGATCGTCGGCAGCGTCTTGCGCCAGGCGCGAGAAGAACGCCTCGGCGCGCTGCTCGGCTGCCAGGGCGAGCTGCAGCGCATGCCAGGGCCACATCAGGTAGTGCACCAGATCCTCCGGCACGCTTTCCGGGGCTTCGGAGCCGCCCGAGTCGGCGGCCTTCGGCACGGCGGTGTCGTTCTTCCAGCCCATCTCGTCCATGATCTCCTGCGCGTGACGTTCCTCGATCGCCGCCATCTTGCGAAACAGGGCCTCGACCGGACGGTTGTTGTGCACCTCCATGACGTCGGCGAGGGCGTTGTAGCGGCTCACGGCCTCGCGCTCCATCGCCAGCGCCTGCACCATGAGGTCGACCAGCGCGGCGGGCGCGATGCGGACGGCGCTCACAGCACGAACTCCGCTTCGAGGTCGGCCGCGCCGGCACGGCCCGCGCGCTGCAGCGGATAGGGATTGCGGCTGCCCTCGTAGAGCACGCCGATGTTGAAACCGTCGTCGGTCATGATGCGGCGCGCTGCCCGCGCCGGGTCGTCGGTCGGCTCGACGGCAGCCGGGTGCACCTGCTGCTTCCAGCCGCGCTGCTCCGGGCGAAACGTCACGCAGGGACTCAGTACCTCGACGAACGAGAAGCCGGGATGGCGGATCGCGCGCGCGATCGTCTCTGCGGTTCCGCCCGGATCGCCGGAGAACGCACGGGCGACGAAGTTCGCGCCCGAGGCGAGCGCGATCACCAGGGGATGGAACGAGCGGATGCCGGTGCCACCCGGCGTCAGCTTGTTGTCCCAATCGGGTTCGGTCGTTGGCGATGCCTGGCCCTTGGTCATGCCGTAGACGTGGTTGTCCATGACGATGTAGGTCAGGTCGACGTTGCGCCGGCAGGCGTGCATGAAGTGGTTGCCGCCGATCGAGTAGCCGTCACCGTCGCCGCCGGTGACGAGCACCGTCATGTCGGGCCGCGCGACCTTGAGGCCCGTGCCCGCGGCGAGCGCCCGGCCGTGCACGCCGTGAAAGCCATAGCACGTGGTGTAGGCGGGAATGCGCGACGAGCAACCGATGCCCGAGACGACCGCGACGTCGTGCGGCGCCAGCTGCAGCGAGGCGAGCGCGCGGGTGATGGCGCCGAGCACGGTGAAGTCGCCGCAACCGGGACACCACACGGGCTTGGTCGCCGACTTGTAGTCGGAAGCGGTGCGCACCGCCGGCGCAGTGGCGATGTCGTTCATGAAAGTGCTTCCTCGGCGATGGGTGAAAGGCGCTGATCGGCGCCGCGATGCCATTCGACGAGCGCGGCCGTGAGCTCGGCCGGACGCAGCGGCAGCGGGCCGGCGCGATGAAAGCTCGCCGGACGTCCGGGCAGGTCGTACATGGCTCGCAACCATCGGTAGAGCTGCGCACCGTGGTTCTGCTCGACGACGATGACGCGCTCGACGCCCTCGAGCGCGGCTGCCAATGCCTCGGGCCGCGCCGGCGCCAGCAGCCGCAGGGAGACGAGGCGCAACTCGACGCCTTCTGCACCGGCGCGGCCGATCGCCTCGCGCACTGCGCCGGTCACCGAGCCGAAGGTGATGACGGCCGCGTCGCCGTCGCCCTCGACGTCGGCCCACATCGGGCCGTAGTCGAACGCGGCGAGCTTGCGCTCGCGCTTGGCGAGCTGCAGCTGGTGGTCGCGCGACTGGCTGCTCGGAACGCCGACCTCGGTGTGCTCGAGGCCGTCGGCGGTATACGCTACGCCCGGCGTCCCGGGGATCGCCATCGGCGAGACGCCGGAGGGCGTGTCGCGATAGCGCTTGTAGTCGGTCGTGCCGGCTGAAGCGGTCAGGCGCGTGGTGACGAAGCCGGCATCGTCCGGACGGTCGATGACGGCACGCGACTGGCCCATGAACTGGTCGGAGAGGACGATCGCCGGCGCCTGCAAGGCCTCGGCGAGGTGCACCGCCCATTGCGTTGTCGTCAGGCAGTCGGCAATCGAATTGGGCGCCAGGACCAGGCGCGGCGCGTCGCCGGGAAGGCCGCTGACGGCGAACGACAGGTCGCTCTGCTCGCTCTTGGCCGGAATGCCGGTCGAGGGGCCACCGCGCATGACGTCGACGACGACCACCGGCACTTCGGCGGCGACGGCCAGACCGATCGCCTCCGTCATCAGCGCCAGACCGGGACCCGCCGTTGCGGTGAGCGAGGGAACACCGCCATACGAGCCGCCAATCGCCATGTTGATCGACGCCAGCTCGTCCTCGGCCTGCAGCAGCGTGCCGCCGACCTTCGTCAGCGCCGGCGCCATCCATTCGAGCATCTCGGTGGCCGGCGTGATCGGATAGGCGGCGACGAAGCGGACGCCGCCGCGGATGGCGCCGTAGCCGGCCGCCTCGTTGCCGCTGATCAGCCAGCGGCCTCCGATGGCTGCCGCCGGGCCGGCCGACTCGGGCAGGCGCTCGATCGAATGCACCGCGGCGACGCCGGTGGCCGCGGCGATCCCGGCGTCGAGCGCCGCGAGGTTGGCGCGCAGCCCCTCTTCGGCGCGTTTCCACGAGTCGCGGAGCGCCGCGGCGGGTGCCTGCGCCGGCAGCCCGGCGAGCGTGCCCGCGAGGCCGAGCGCGACCATGTTGACCCAGCTTCCGGCGATCGCCTTGGCGGTCTTCTTCAGCGGCACGCCGACGTAGCGTGCACCGCCGGCGAGAAACACCGGCGGCGGTTCGCCGGCGTCGCTGTCGCCAATGACCAGCCCCGCGGCGCGCAGCGGCATCTCGTCGGCGAAGCGGCTGACGTTTTCCCAGTCGAAGGCGAGCAGCAGGTCGAAGCCGTCGTCGAGCGTGTCGATGGGCTGGGCGCCGAGCCTGATCAACGCCGCCGCCTCGCCGCCGCGGATCTGCGGGCCGCTGGTGCGCACCATCAGCCCGTAGAGACCGGCCTTGGCCGCCGCTTCGAGCAGCATCGTTCCGGCCGTCATCACCCCGCTGCCACCGGAGCCGGCGAGGGCGATCGACAAGGTCCTCGACGGACCGGTGGCGTGGCCCGGCGCTCGGAATTCGGATCTGGTCGCGGCATCCACGGAACGCTCCTCGTCTGGCTGTGACGCAAGTGGAACTTCGGGCCCTGCTTGCATCCTTGATCCAGTTCAACGACAGCGCGTTCAGGCGTGCCAATCATTCCTAAAGCGGTATTACAGTACCGCAATACAACAATCCAGGGACGAACGATGACGATCGACGCTTACCGCTGGCTCATGACGGCTCCGAAGACTCCGTTCGAGCGCGCCGGCTTTGCCGCCGTGGCCGGCCCGGGCGAAGTCGTCGTCGCGGTGGCCGGCTGTGGGGTCTGCCACACCGATCTCGGCTACTCGGTCGACGGCGTGCGCACCAATCATCCGCTGCCGCTCGCCCTCGGCCACGAGGTCAGCGGCCGTGTCGTCGAGGCCGGCGCGGGCGCCGAGGCCTGGCTGGGCCGCGCGGTCATTGTTCCGGCGGTGCTGCCGTGCGGCGAGTGCGACCTCTGCCGACGCGGCCTGTCGACGATCTGTCGCGCCCAGAAGATGCCGGGCAACGACATCCAGGGTGGCTTCGGCTCGCACATCGTCGTGCCGTCGCGCGGCCTGTGCGGCGTCGACGAGAAGCGATTGGCGAATGCAGGCCTGGCGCTCGGCGAGGTGTCGATCGTCGCCGACGCCCTGACGACGCCCTATCAGGCGGTGTCCCGTGCCGGCGTCGGCCCCGGCAGCCTCGCCATCGTGATCGGAGCCGGCGGCGTCGGCGGCTACTGCGTGCAGGTCGCGCGTGCCTTCGGCGCCAAGGTCGTCGCGATCGACGTCGACGCCGCCAAGCTCGATGCCATCGGCGCGCATGGCGCGTCGCTCACGCTCGATTCGCGCGAGTTCGACGGCAAGGCGCTGAAGAAGCGCATCGCCGCCTTCGCCAGGGACGAAGGCCTGCGCGACACCGAATGGTGCATCTTCGAGTGCTCCGGAAGCGCTTCCGGACAGCTCACCGCGTACGGCCTGCTGGTCCACGGTGCCACTCTCTGCGTCGTCGGCTTCACGATGGACAAGATCGAGATCCGCCTGTCCAACCTGATGGCCTTCGACGCGCGGGCGCTGGGCAACTGGGGTTGCCCGCCCGAGGCCTACCCGGCCGCGCTCGACCTCGTCCTCGACGGCAAGGTGCAGATCAAGCCCTTCGTCGAGATGCATCCACTGGCCGACATCAACAGCGTCTTCGATGCCGTCCAGCATCACCGCATCAAGAAGCGTGCGGTGCTGGCGCCCTGAAGCCGAAGCCCAAGGAAAGGCGACACCACCATGAACGCTCCCGAGAACGCCGTGCTGCGGCGCGACACCAGGAATCACGACCTCGTCGACGACATCGCCCGACCCGGCGTGCGCTACGACAAGAGGCCGGCGAGGCGGCCCGACGGCCGCGTCGCCGATGGCCTCTACAACGTCTGGATCACGCTCGACAACCCCGGCCAGTACAACTCGTACACGACCGAGATGGTCAAGGGCGTCATCCTGGCCTTTCGCGCCGCGTCGAATGCGCGCGACGTCAACTGCGTCGTCTTCACCGGCGCCGGCGACAAGGCCTTCTGCACCGGCGGCAACACGAAGGAGTACGCCGAGTACTACGCCGGCCACCCGCAGGAGTACCGCCAGTACATGCGCCTCTTCAACGACATGGTGAGCGCCATCCTCGGCTGCGACAAGCCGGTCATCTGCCGCGTCAACGGCATGCGCATCGGCGGCGGCCAGGAGATCGGCATGGCATGCGACTTCTCGGTTGCGCAGGACCTCGCGCGCTTCGGCCAGGCCGGCCCCAAGCACGGTTCGGCGCCGATCGGCGGCGCCACCGATTTCCTGCCCGTGATGGTCGGCGTCGAGCGTGCCATGGCCGCCTGCGTGCTGTGCGAGCCGTTCTCCGCGCACAAGGCCTACCAGATGGGTGTGCTGACCGACATCGTTCCGGCGCTGCGGATCGATGGGAAGTTCGTCGCCAATCCGATGGTCGAGACCGCACGGGCGTTCGACGTCTACGGGCGCAACGTCTACGGCGAGTTCAAGAGCGGCACGGCGGCGAAAGAGGCCAAGGCGCTGCTGGCCCAGGGCACGGTCGACCTCACGCTCCTCGACGCCAAGGTCGAGGAGCTCTGCGCCAAGATGCTCCTCACCTTTCCAGACTGCACGACCAAGACGATCGAGGAGCTGCGCAAACCCAAGCTCGACGCCTGGAACCGCAACAAGGAAAACTCGCGCGCCTGGCTCGCCCTCAACATGGTGACCGAGGCGCGGGCCGGGTTCACGGCGTTCAACGACGGACCGAAGGACGACCGCGAGGTCGACTTCGTCCTGCTCCGGCAAAAGCTCGCGGCCGACGAGAGCTGGGTGGGGCCGCTGCACGACGCGATCCAGCCGGGAG
>JBBRFB010000178.1:0-5607 GCA_038225015.1 Burkholderiales bacterium | reverse complement strand
CGGCCGTCCGCCACGACGACCGCCTCGCCGCTGATGACGTCGACGAGCCGGGTGCCGTCGGCCAGTTCCGGCACCGCCACCGCCGTGTCGCCCCACAGCGCGGCGCCGAGTGGCGCCGCGTCGGTATCGCCGAGCAGGCGGGCGAACAGCCGCCCGGCCACCGCCACGAGCGTCGTGCCCTGGTGGCGACGGGCAAAGGCGACCACGTGCCCGGCGTGCGTGCCGCTCGCCTCCAGCGGCTGGTAGTCGCCATCGCGAAAGAGCGCCGGCTGCTCGCGCCGGAGCGCCAGCAGGCGCCAGGTGATCCACAGCTTGGCGCGACCATCCTGGGGCGTCGCCGCCAGAGCCGGCACGCCCGCCAGCCCCGTGGATTCGAACGCCTGCAGGAGGGCGTCCAGCGCGGCGTAGTCGACCGGCCTGCGGTTGTCCGGGTCGACGAGGGTGAGGTTGATGACCTCGTGACCCTGGTAAAGATCCGGCACGCCGGGCGAGGTGAACTTGAGGAGCGTGGCGCTCAACGTGTTCAGCGCGCCGAACCAGGCCAGGCGCCGGGCCTGCGCCGTCAGGTCGTCGAGGAAGGGATTGCGGGCGACGCGCCCGAGCAAGGCGGCGACGAAGCCCGTCAGGCCGGCCTCGTACGCCTCGTCGGGGCTGACCCAGCCGGTACGCGTCTTGGCCTCGCGCGCGGCTTTCAGCATGTAGGCCTGAATCCGCTCGCGATAAGCCCCGAGCGAGGCGTCGTCGAGGCCGTCGACAGACAACGTGCCGAGCAGTGTCTGGTAGAGCAGGTACTCGTCGGCCGGCG
This sequence comes from Burkholderiales bacterium, assembly GCA_038225015.1. Taxonomy (GTDB): domain Bacteria; phylum Pseudomonadota; class Gammaproteobacteria; order Burkholderiales; family Burkholderiaceae_C; genus Schlegelella_A. Next base: position 4,802 of record JBBRFB010000178.1, on the reverse strand, counting down.
TCGGCGTCGGCGCCTCGCCGGCGGGGGTCTGCCGATGGGTGCGGTTCAGGCGGCTCCAACGGCGCAGCAGCAGCCGCCAGGCGGCCGGCATCTCGGAGAGCACGTCGATCCGGCAGCGGACGTCGGCCGAGCGCTTGTGGTCATGGGTCGAGGTCGCCAGCATGGTGTGCGGCCAGTGCGTGGCGCGCCAGACACCATCGCGGTGGAACGCCTTGACGCTGAGCCCGAACTGCCCCGGGTCGCCGCCCACCTCGTTGAGGGCTGCGTGGCGGCTAAACCGGTAGAACGCCGTGTCCTCGACGCCCTTGGCGGCGACCGGCGAGGTGAACTGCTGGAACCGTCGCGCGAAACGGCGGACCTGCTCCTGCAGCGTGTCGCTGCCGCCTTCGACGCGTTGCCCGAGCAGGCATCGGCGGACGAAGTCGAAGATCGAGGTGTCGGCGGCCTTGCTGCGCCGGCGCGCATGGCCAATCGCCCAGTCGACGTAGTGCAGGTCCTGCCTGGACGGCACGTCGACGATGTAGGTGCGGTACACGGCCATGCAGGCGGCGACCTCGGCCAGCGCGCCGCGCAGCGTGTTGAAGGTGTAGTCGCGCGTGCGTCGATCGGCGCGCGCGATGCGCAACGCCTCGGTGGCCATGACCGTCAACTCGGAGGCCAGACCGCTCTTCATGATCGCCCGCTTGCCCTGGTACGCCAACTCGTCGAAGGACTCGTCCTCGCCAGAGAAGGCCCGCCAGATGCGGTCGATCTTTGCCTTCGCCGCCGTGTCGACCAGGACACCGTTGACGACGGTCGCGAAGTCGTAGCCGGTGCTGCCGTGCAGATGCCAGGTGTCGGGCAAGTGCTCGTGCGGCGCGATGATCTTCTCGGCCAGCACATAGAGCGGACGCGATGGCCGGCCACTTTCATCGCTCTCGGCGAGCGTCAGCCCGGCCCGGCGGGCGTAGCCTTCCTGCAGGCGGCGGAAGTACTGGGCCGGGTCGTAGAGACCGTCCGGGTGGTCGATGCGCAAGCCGTCGACGACGCCCGATGCGGCCAGTTCGAGGATGAAGGCATGGGTGGCCTCGAACACCTGCTCGTCCTCCATGCGCAGGGCGGCGAGGTCGTTGATGTCGAAGAAGCGCCGGTAGTTGATCTCGTCCGACGCGACCCGCCAGAACGCGAGGCGAAACGCCTGCACCTCGAGCAGCGCGTGCAGCGCATCGCGCCCCTGCTCGCCGTTGAGCTCGGCCAGGGCGATGCCGATCGCCTGGGCGACGGCCGGCTGGCGGCCGGCGAGGCGCGCCAGCCGCCCCTTGTGCACCTCCTTGTCGCGGCTGCGTTCGAGCAAGGCCGCGGCGTCCGGGTCACCGCGCGGGGGCAGATGACCAAAGGCAGTGGCCAGGCTCGACACGGCAGCGCGGTCGTCGGCATCGGCGAGCAGCGACTCGACGCGCTCGAGCAGCGCCGGGTAGCTTTTCGGGTCGAGCGGGAAGCGGTGCGCGAAGTAGCGGAGAACGAAGCTGCCGCTGTCGGCCTCGAAGGAGACGACCAGATCACCCTTGGCGAGCACCTCGCCGTAGTGCGCGCCCAGCGCCGGCACCAGCACCTTGCCGTCGAGGTCGGCATCGACGGGATGCCACTCGATGTCGAAGTACTTGGCGTAGGTGGAGGCGGCGCCGTTCTCGAGCACGTCCATCCACCAGGCGTTGTCCTCGCCGAGCACGCCCATGTGATTGGGCACCATGTCGAGCAGCTGCCCGAGGCCGTGCCGGCGCAGCGCCTGGGTGAAGCGCGCAAAGCCCTCGGGGCCGCCGAGCTCGGGATTGATCTCGTCGTGGGCGACGATGTCGTAGCCGTGCATGCTGCCCGGCCGCGCCCGCAGGATCGGCGAGCAGTAGACATGGCTGACGCCGAGGCGGGCCAGGTAGGGCAGGACGGCGACGGCGTCGTCGAAGCCGAAGTCCTTGTGAAACTGCAGCCGGTAGGTGGCGCGCGGGATGCGGGCTTCGCCAGCGGGCATCGCCAGGGGATGCAGCGCCGGATGCGGGCGGATGGCGGCCAGCCGGGCCGCGAGCCGGCGGACGCGCTCGTTGGTGGCGATCTGTTCGAGCGACTGCGGAAGCTTGCGCTGCCAGTTGGCGTGCTCGTGCGTCGTGCCGGGCATGTTGGCCTGCTCGGCGACGCCGAGCGCGTCCTCGAGCTGGACGATCATCACCCGTGACGGCGCACTGGCGACGAAGGCATGGATCGCCTCGACGAGCGCCGGGGTGAACGCCTGCGTGCCCGAGCGGTCGACCGTGCTGCCCGGCGGCAGCAGGCCGGCATGCTGCAATGCCAGGAGCAGGCGCACGCGTTCCTGGGCGCGGTCGATCACCTGCCTTTCGTAGATCTCCCGGCTCGGAAACAGGCCGAGGTCGAGGCGCAGGCGAAGATCGCGGCCATGCCACCAGCCCGCCAGCGTCGCCAGGTCGTGGGTGCTGACGGCGACCAGCGCATCGCGCGGATAGGTGTCGGGCGCCTTGAATTCGCCACCTTCGCCGCGCTCGAAGTAGAGCAAGCGGTACGACAGGATGTCGCGTCGCGCCAGCGCCGCGCGCATCTCGTCGGCAACGGTGCCGAGGTCCTCGCCGATCACCATGCAGCGATTGCGCTCGCTCTCGAGCGCGACGATGGCGAGCATCTCGTCGAGCGCGTAGTGCACATAGGCGCCGTCGCGGGCCGCCTTGTCGGGCGGAATCCAGAACAGCCGCATCAGGCCCATGACGTGGTCGATCCGGACCGCGCCGGCGTCGCGCATGGCGCTGCGCAGCGTCTCGATGAAGAAGCGGTAGCCCTGCGCCCGCAGCGCGTCGGGGCGCAGGGGCGGCAGCCCCCAGCCCTGCCCGTTCGGATTGAACTCGTCGGGCGGCGCGCCGACGCTGGCGCCGAGCGCGAACAGCGCCTGGTTGGCCCAGGTGTCGGAGCCCGCCCGGTCGACCGACACGGCGAGGTCGAGATAGAGGCCCACCGCCAGGCCGCGGGAACGGCAGCGCTCGCTGATCTCGGCCAGTTGCCGCTCGGCCTGCCACTGCAGCCAGGCGTGGAAGCCGACGCGGTCGGCGTGCTCCCGGGCGAATTCGGCAACGACCGGCGCCGCCGGATCGCGCCAGTGCTCAGGCCAGACCGGCCAGCCCCAGATCGACGCGTCGGCCGCATGCAGATGCGCCTGGATCGCCTCGAACAGGGCGTGCGCCCGCAAGGCGGCGCCGCCTCGTTCCTCGAACGCGGCGAAGGCGACCGCCCGGTGGTCGTCGTCGGCCTCGCGGTGGGCGCGAAAGTGGGCATGCAGGAGCTCGAGGATCTCGAGCTTGGCCGCGGCGACGCCGACATAGTCGACAAGCTCCGTCTCGCGCAGTCGGGCCAGGCGCGACTGGAATTCGGCCGAGCGGACGCGCCGCTGCGCCACTTCGCAGTCACGAAATTCGTCGACGCGCTCGACATCGAGGTAGAGAACGTTCAGGCGCTGGCGGGACGACGGGCTGTACGGACTCGCGTGCGCCGGGTTGTGGGCGAAGAGCGCGTGCAGCGGATTGAGGCCGACGATGCCGGCACCGCGCTCGGCCGCGTATTCGACGAGGCGACCGAGGTCGCCGAAGTCGCCGATGCCCCAGTTGCGCTCGGACCGCAGCGCATAGAGCTGCACCGAAGGACCCCAGACGCGACCGCCGGCGGCCAGCAGGGGGGGCATGTGGCAGCGCTCGGGCGCGGCGATGAGAAGGGTCTCGCCGGGCAAGCCGTCGATGCTCAGCCGGTGATACCCCGCGGGCAGGGTCAGCGCCGGCGCCCAGGTTACTTCGCGAAAGCGCACCCCTTCGATCTCGATCTCGGCGGAGGGCGGGAGCGCGGCCGCGTCGACCTCGCCGCGGTGACGCTCGCCGCCTTCCTCGACCACCGCCCAGGAGAGCCCCGCGGTCGACGCCGGCAGCCGCAAGGCCATCGACCAGCCGGTCGCGCCGGCCGGCAACGCGGCGACCCAGGGCCGCGGCCGGGCCCACCGGGCGGCCGTCGCCGCGCGCTCGGCCGCCGCCAGCGACGCCGCGTCGCCGGCGTCGACAGAGACATCGAGGGCGGCCAGCAGGGCGGTCAGGTTCTCGTCTGGGACGCCGTGGCGAACGCCCCAGATGTCGTCGTATTCCGTGGCGATGCCGTACTGGCCGCAGAGGCGCTCGAGATCGGCGCGTCGCTCAGACATCGGTGGTCTCGATCGAGACGAGAACGCCGCCGGGCTCGCTGCGCAGGCCCGCGGAGCCGGCCTCGACACCGCGCGCATACACAGGTCGGCCGGCCGGCGCCACGTCGCTTCGCCCGGCTTCGCGGCCGAAGTAGGCGAGCAGATGCCAGCCGGCACCGTCGCCGAGGGTCCAGTCGACCCGCAGCCAGTCGCCGTCGACCCGGTGGCGTCCGGCCTGCATCGCACCGGCCAGGCGCGGACCGAGGTGCTCGCGGCGCAGGGCGAGCAGCTCGCGATAAAGGGGCATGCGCGCGACATGCCGGCCTGTCGAGCGTTCGTCCCAGCGCAGCCGCGACGCCTCGAAGGTGGCGAGAGCGTTCGGATCCGGAATGGTCTCGCGAACGGATGGATCGGCGAAAGCCGGAAAGCGGCCGAACTCGGCGCGCCGGCCCTGCGTCACCGCGGCGGCCAGTTCATTGCCGAAATCGCAGAAATAGAGGAACGGCGTCGAGGCGTTCCACTCCTCGCCCATGAAGAGCATCGGGATGTGCGGCGACAGCAGCCAGCAGGCCGTCACGGCCTCGAGCATCGGCCCGTCGGCGAGGCG
>JBBRFB010000177.1:0-5678 GCA_038225015.1 Burkholderiales bacterium | reverse complement strand
CCTGCCGCTGGTCGTCTCGAGCACCCTGCTCTTTTTCCTCGGCGTCGCCTTCTGTTACTTCTTCGTCTTCGGCAAGGTGTTCACGTTCATCCAGAGCTTCGCGCCGAAGAGCATCACCGCCGCGCCCGACATCGAGGCCTACCTCAGCTTCGTGCTGACGATGTTCATCGCCTTCGGCTCGGCCTTCGAGGTGCCGATCGCGGTGATCGTGCTCGCCCGCGTCGGCATTGTGAGCATCGAGAAGCTGAAGGCGTTCCGCGCCTACTTCATCGTCCTGGCGTTCATCATCGCCGCCGTGCTGACGCCGCCCGACGTCGTCTCGCAGCTGGCGCTCGCGATCCCGATGATCATCCTCTACGAGGTCGGCATCTGGGCGGCACAGATCTTCATCCGCCACACGCAGCCGCCGCCCGAGGACAAGCCGCAGGCTTGATTCCCGGCAACGCCGCGCCGGGCGTGCCGGCGGCCTTCAGCGCTCGAGCGGTGTGGGTGGCGAGAGTGGGCGCTGTCCCACCTTGACGGGAATCTCGAGCGCGCTGCTGCCGCGCTGCACGCTGATCGTGGCCGTCTCGAGGGGCTTCAGGGCGGCGACGGCGTTGAACAGCTGCGGTGTGTTCGTGATCCGGGTGCCGGCGATGCGCACCACCACGTCGCCAGGGCGAAGGCCGCCCTCGCTTGCAGGCCCGCGCTGGACGACACCGGTGATGAGCACGCCTTCCTTGACCGACAGGTCGAGCGTGCGGGCAATCTCCGGGGTGAGGTCGCGCGGCTCGACGCCGATCCAGCCACGGGTGACGTGGCCGTCCTTGATGAGGCCCTCCATGACTTGCCGTGCCGTGCTCACCGGGATGGCGAAGCCGATGCCCAGGCTGCCGCCGTTGCGCGAATAGATGGCGGTATTGATGCCGAGCAGGTTGCCGTTGGTGTCGATCAGCGCGCCGCCGGAATTGCCGGGGTTGATGGCGGCGTCGGTCTGGATGAAGTTCTCGAAGATGTTGATCCCGAGCGAATCGCGACCGAGCGCGCTGACGATGCCCGAGGTGACCGTCTGGCCGACGCCAAACGGATTGCCGATCGCCAGGACGACGTCGCCGACCTGGAGCTGGTCGACGTCGCCGAAGGCGATGACCGGCAGCCGGTCGAGGTCGATCTTCAGGACGGCGATGTCCGACTCGGGGTCGGCGCCGACCGTTCGCGCCCTGGCCTGGCGGCCGTCGCCGAGCTGCACCTCGATATCGTCCGCGCCGTCGATCACGTGATTGTTGGTGAGCAGGTAGCCGGCCGGCGAGACGATCACGCCGGAACCGAGCCCGAACTGGCGTTCCTCGGGCACCTGCCGGGCGCGGTCACCGAAGAAGAAGCGGAACATCGGGTCGTCGGCGCGCGGGTTGCGTGTCGACGTGCGGCTGGCGGTGATGCTGACGACCGCAGGCGACGCCCGCCGGGCAGCGGCGCTATAGCTGGTGATCGCCGTGGCGGAGCCGATGCGGGGGACGCTCTTCACCGGCGCCGGCAGCGGCACGACCGGCGCGTCGGCCACCGCGACGGGGCGACCGCGATGCAGCCATTCGGGCTTCAGCGTGGCGACGACGAACAGCAGGGCGACCGCGATGGTGACGGTCTGCGAGAAGAGAAGCCAGGTGCGGCGCATCGTGGATCAGGCGGTGTGGCTGCGCATTATCGGCGGGCCGCGGCGGCGACAATGGCGCATGGCTTCGAAGATGCGCCTGCCGATCGCGGTGACGATGGGCGATCCAGCCGGCATCGGCCCGGAAATCGCTGCCCGCTTCGGCGCCACGCCCGCGGCTGCCGGCACCTTCGTCATCGGTGCCATCGACATGATGCGGCGGGCCGCACGCCTGGTCGGCGACTTCGCCCCGGTCGCCCGGATCGATGAGCCCGGCGACGCTGCCGAGGTGCCGGCCGGATGCATCGCCGTGCTCGAGCCGCCGGGGCTGCCGGCCGACCTGGCCGCGGTCGCGACGGGCCGCATCGATGCCCGCGCCGGACGCGCCGCGGTGGCGTCGATCGAGCACGCGGTGGACCTGGCGCTCGGCGGCAAGATCGGTGCCATCGTCACGGCGCCGATCAACAAGGCCGCCCTGGTCGCCGCCGGCATCGGTTTTCCCGGGCATACCGAAATGCTGCAGGCGCTCGCCGCGCGCGGCCGGACGCCCCCGCCGGTGCGCATGATGCTGGCCAACGACGAGCTGCGCACCGTTCTCGTGACCATCCACATGTCCTTGCGAGAGGCGATCGATGCGGTCACCTTCGATGCTGTCCTCGAGACGCTGCGCATCGCCCATGCGGCCGCCGCGCGCTGGGGCACGGCCGAGCCGCGGATCGCCGTCGCCGGGCTGAACCCGCACGCCGGCGAGGGCGGCCTCTTCGGCGACGAGGAAGAACGGATCATCGGTCCGGCGATCGCGGCGGCGCGCGCCGAAGGGATCGACGCCCGCGGCCCATACGCGCCGGATACCGTGTTCATGCGCGCCCGCCATGCCCCCGGCCACCCGGGCGAATTCGACATCGTCGTCGCCATGACGCACGACCACGGCCTGATTCCGGTCAAGTACCTCGGCGTCGAGCACGGCGTCAACGTCACGCTCGGCCTTCCGTTCGTGCGCACCAGCCCCGACCACGGCACGGCGTTCGACATCGCCGGACAGGGTGTCGCCGACCCCTCCAGCCTGGCCGCCGCCGTCCGCATGGCGCGTTCCCTGAGCGGCGACGAAGTCCGGTAGACGAAGCGACAGGAGGAGGCCGCCGCCGCCCGCGAATCAGTGCCTGGTCGGCACGTTCAGTTGCGCGAGCTGCTGGCGCGCCCGCTGGGTCGCGCGCTCCATGAGGTAGGCGCTCTCGACGGCGCGCATGCGGCCGGTCTCGCACATCCGGGCAACCATTCGCGAGGTCATGGAGATCGTCTCCTGGTGCTTCTCGCCGCGCGTGAAGACGAAGAAGGTCCGCCCGGCGCTGACGTGGGCCAGGCGCACCTTCTGCCACTGGTCCTTCAGGTGCATCTGGTAGGCGAAGCCGAGCTTGATGTGATCGATCAGTTGCGGGCCGTTGATGGCCTCGCCGGGCTCGCCCGATTCGGATGTCGTGGCGACGAGTTGCGCGCTGGCCTCGGGGTCGATCTGCCCGGCAATCGTCTGCCCGGCAGGCAGAGCAGGCTGCTCGGCCTCGCCGAAGAGTTCGATGTCGACAGCGGCCACCGGTTCGGTCCAGTTCACCTCTTTCTCGGCGATGAAGCCGACGCGCTTGGCCTCTTCGGGTGTGAAGCGCTTCTCGATCACTTCGGGCGCGACCGCCGGCACCGGTTCCAGTCGGGACATGTGCTCCGGCACCGGCACCGGGATGGCGAACACCGACTCGAGCTGCTTGACCATCAGGTTGTGGTCGAGCTCGGAGAGCGGCTGGCCTTTGAGCGACTCGGCGTGCGCAGGAAGCAGCTTGCCGAAGAACTCCTTCTGCGCCGCCTCCGGCCAGCCGATCAGCTTCATGCCTTCGTTCAGGTCGCGCATGAGCGGCGGCAACTGCATCAGGAACTTCTTGCGAAACGCCGGCGATCCCTTCGGCTGCACGCTCATGACGAGATCGACGCCGACGCGCCGGTAGCGCTTGGCCCGGTCGGACTCGGGGCCATCACGCCGGGTCGCGAGAACGAGGGCCTGGGTCCAGACCTGGGCCAGGAACTCCTGCAGGTACTCCGGCAGGTTGAGCGGCCCGAGCGAGGCGCGCAGCTGCAGCATGTAGCGCTGCTGGATGCGCAGCTCCGACTCCTTCGCCTCGAACGTGGTGACGGCGCCGGTCTTGTTCTCGATGGCCCCCTCGGTCTGGTCGGCGATGAAGTTCTCGAGCTCGGCCAGCTTGGCGGCGTACAGATCGATCTGGTCGAAGTCGCCCTCGACGATCTCGTCGACCAGCTTCCTGACACGCTGCAGGAATTCCGCGCCGGGCCCGTCGTTGAAATCGTCGAACGCGCAGGCCAGCGAGGCGATGCGGTTGACGAAGCGGCGCACCGGATGGCGTCGCGTCGAGAAGAACGTCGAGTCGTTCAGGGCAACACGCAGCACCGGCAGCTGCAGCCGGGCGATCTCGCGGGCCATCTGCGGCGGCACCCGGGAGTCGGACAGGATCTGGTCGAACAGACTGCCGACGACGTCGATCACCATGTGGTCGAGCTTGCCGCTGGACGCCTGGATCAGCTCTTCGCGGTGAGCGCGTATCAGGTTGACGGCCATCAGGCCGGTCAGCTCCTCGTTGTAGTGGCCGCCCGATGATGATGCGCCGGAGCTCGTGATCGGGGCCCCGCGCGACGTGTCGCCACCACCCCCGCCGCCCCCGCCCCCGCCGCTGCCGCGGGCAAAGGTGCGGGTCGGCTCGAAATCGCCGTCGGGCAGCGCCGGCGCCACCGAGCCCCGGCTGCCGGTGCGAAAGGTCGAGCTCGCCGGGGCGCTTCCACGCTCGCGCTGCCGGCTGAACGACGACGGGGCGTCCAGCTCGCCCGGCCCCGTCGCGACAGCGGTCAGGCGGCGAAGCAGGGTCATCAGTTGAGCGTCGGCCGCGGCGTTCATGCGCGCGCGCGGAACGCCGTCGCGCGGCCCGGGCATGACGTCGCGAACGCTGTCGATGCCGGCCGAACGGCCGGGAAAGGCCGTCGCCAGGGCCCGCCGATGCGCCGCCAGGAGATCGTGTTCGCTGTCGCGCCCCGAGTACTCGCCGAGGTCGCCGTGGCCGCTTCGTGTCGAGACGTGGGGCAGGCTGGTGTAGCCCGAGTTGGCGGTCCCCAGCTGGTTGCCCGGGCCTTCGACGGTGCGCACGGTGAGGTTGACCGGATGCACGCCCCGCTCCTGGAGCATGCGGACGATGTCGTTGTAGCACTCGGGCATCGCCTGGGCCATTGCCTGGCCGAGATCGCGGGCGAGGATGCGCCGGCTCTCGCGCTCGGCCGAGATCGCCTCGATGCCGCGGTTCAGCGCCGCACCGATGATTTCCGCGCGCAGCGGGTTGCGCTCGTCGTCGGCCCGGCCGAGGCCGAGCAGCGCCCCCATGTAGGCGGCCATGTCGCGCAGCTGCCACTCGCATTCGTGCGAGATCATCTGGCCGAGCCGGACGAAGTTCATCCGCTCCTCGACCTCGAGATCGTCGACCAGGCTGAGCGTCTGCCAGTCGGCCGATTCGAGCTTGCGCTTGGCGTCGGCGCGCGGGGCGACCTCCTTGGCAACCCGTTCCCGCAGCGACTCGTGGAACGTGCCCTGGAACGTGCCGAGGTTGCGTCGCAGTTCCTGCTGGGTGACGATGAGCTGGTCGCGCTCGGCCAGCTTGGCCGAACTCTGGGCCTGGACGTTCAGGCCGTCGGCGACGCGGATGGCGGCCGCTCCGGCCGCCAGCCGGATCTGGTTCATGGCCGCGTCGAGCGCGGCCTGCACGCGCGGCTCGACGGCGGTCATCGTGGGCCCCGCCGCGCCGTACCATGGCCGCAGCCCTGGCGGTTCGCCAGCCGGCGGCCGTTGGGATGTCGGGCCGGAATCACTTGCCCGGCCGCCCCGACGAAGTCAGCCAGGTCGCAACAGTTGGTGGACCCCATGAACGTGATGGCTTCATCCTTGAGGTGGTTCCCGCGCGCGGAGCGGGCGGCGAAGACTCCTCCCGCGCAAGAAGCGGGCGATCATTTT
>JBBRFB010000176.1:0-5766 GCA_038225015.1 Burkholderiales bacterium | reverse complement strand
TGCGCACCGTGCCCCAGGTTCGCTTGCCGATGAAGCCGGGATGCCACCGCGTCAGCTCGGCCTGCTCCCAGAGGTAGTGCAGCAGGCCGCGCAATGAGAGCCTGGTGCCATCGCTGGTGACGCTGTCGCTGTCACCGCCCGATGGCGGCATTTGCGATCTGCCGGGCATCTTGGTCAGCGGGAAGTCCAGCTTCAGCGTCGTCTCGCCAGTGGCCGGGTCTTCGGTGATCGCGCTGCCCAGCACCTGCCCCAGGCCGGAGAACTCGGCCGGGGGTTCGTAGGACAGACAGGCGGGTGCGTGACGGCTGCCGGTGTCTGGCATCCGCTTGACGATGTAGCCCTCGCCAAGTCGCGCCACGTACATCTCGACGCCTTCAACTTGGCACATGCAGCGTGGGCGGTGGTGAGTTGCGTGGGCGTCGGCAACAGCCTCTGCGAACCCGCGCGAGCCGAGCTCGAAGCGCCGGCCGCCGATCTGGTAGACCGCGAACGGCGCCGTGATGCCATGGGCTGACGTTTCCACCGATGTGGCCTCATCGCGCCGGCGCTGGCGCAGCGCGGTCTCGCGTACGCTGCATCTCGGGCGTCGGCACGACGACGGGCCGCTGCGACGGCGCTGCCTTGTCGTAGACCTTGATCTTGGGCGACTGCCCGTCGCGGATGCGCTGGGCCAGCTTCTCGGTCGCGGCGGCCATCACGGCCGCGCGCTGCTTCTCGGGCACCTTCTTGGCAACCAGCACAGCCACGATAGCGGCCAGCACGGCTTTGCGGCCACCGCCGCCCCGGGCCGATGACTTCTCGGCCGGCGCTGCCGCTGCACTGCCGATCGCGTCCCGGGCCGGCTCGATGCGGTTGACCAGGCGTGCCTCGCGCTCGCGCTTGAGCAGTTCCAGGTCGCCCGGGTTCGGCTCGTAGCCGATGGTCTTCACGCCGCGCACCGAGGCTTCGAGCCACACCATGCGCTTGAAGTCTTCGTTGCCTGACACGCGTAACGCCTTCCAATTGCGCGCCTCGGCCACGTCGACCATCGAGCGGGCGACCGAGGGGCTGTTGGTGTCGGTGGCCAGGCGGAACGTCGATTCGGTGAAGGCCACGCGCGAGGTGTCGCCGCGGAAGCGGTACTCGGTGCGGCCGATGGTCATGTCGCCCATCGTCACTGGCGCACGCTTGATGACGTAGCGATCCATCAGTGCGGCTTCCAGGCGGGCGACGAGGGCGGACCGTTCGGCTTGGGCGTCGATCTTCGCGGTCGCCTTGGCATCGACTTGTTCGGGCTGCGCAGGCGCCCTGGTGGCGCCAGGCATCGGGAGCACGTTCGAGGCCTCGGGCACCTCGTCGCGCGCCGGCACGGGGTCCAGGGGCCGCTCGGGCACCGCCGGGAGCTGTTGCCCACGCTGCCATTCGCCATCGACACTCTGGATCGGTGTGCGCTTGCCGTCCTCGGCCACCGCCACTATGCGGGTGCTGCCGAGTTGATCGGCCTTGGCGACCATGTCCGGGAAGGTGTTGGCCCGGTACGTGACTTCAGCGAAAGGATCGCGCATCTCGTAGCGCTCGCCCGCCGTGTCGTTCGGCGTCTGGAAGCGCTCGATGGCCACAGGGGCGCGGTTGGCGGGTTCGACGGTGCCGCCCTGGGCTGGTGCTGCCGGGCGGACGGGGGAGTTGTCTGCATCCATGGCGACCTCGGGATGGTGTGTTGGGTGGGGCTCAGGGCTGAGCGACGGCGGTCGCGCTCAATGTGACCGGCAGCGCGCGGTAAAGCTCGATCTCGACGCGGCGGTTCAGGCCGCGACCGCCGGCGCTGGCGTTGTCGGCAACGTGGTCACCGGCGGGCTGGTAGGTGGCGCGGATGCGGGCCAGATCCACGCCCGCAGCCACCAGGTAGTCGCGCACCGCGGCGGCCCGGTCGCGGGCGATACGGCTCTCGGCCGGCGCGTCGCTGGTACCGTCGGTGCGCCCACGCAGCAGGACGAGCGGCGACGCCTTGGCGTCTTCGACCAAGGCGGCGACAACATCCGTGGGGATGAAGACGCGCGTGCTGCCGAAGTCGAAGCGCACGGTGACGACGCGGTTGGCCAGGGCCTGCGGCTGCTGGCTCGTCGGCCCTTGCATGACAGCCAGCATCTGCTGGCGCGCCGCGAGGTTTGCCAACGTGGCCGCGGTCATCTCCGCGACGCGGCCGGACTCGGTGGCCAGCAGGCGCGTGTTCTGCAAGTCGTTCTTGCAGACCTGCAGTTCGACAGCCATCTGGGAGTTGACTGGCCGCTTCTGAGACTCGTCCACGGTCGGCGGTTTCGGCGGCGAGCCGCAGGAGGCGAGGACGAGCAGCCAGGGGACAAATGGGGTGGTGATTCGCACGGCAGTTCTCCCGCGTTCTCAAGGCAAGATATGGGTCTCTGGCGGGCTGGGCTCGTGGCTTGGCGCTGCCTCGATGTCAGCGTCGAGCGCCGCCACATCCAGCGTCATTCCAGCTGCGTAGTCTTCCGCCAGCAGAACGCCGTCTTCGTCGGCGGCTGGCTCGATAGATCCGCCGATGCCAGGGATACCCGGTGCGCCCTGGTCGAAGAAGGCCAGCAACTCGTCGGCAACCTTGTCCGGGGCGCCTTCGAAGGAGTCCGGCAGCAGCCTCGTGTCGTGCGCCAACGCCTCCAGGTTCAGCGTCTGCCCTGCTGGCAGTTCGTCGTCGGCATAGCGCCATCGCTGCTGCACGCGCGCCAGGTGCAGGTCCATGTCCATGCGCGGCACGGCCGGTGCCTTCTGCAGGCGCGACTTGAAGGCCATGTCGCGGTAGTAGCGGATCTTCTCGCCGAGGATGGGCTTGCAGTTCTCAAAGATCACCACCAGACGCTCAGCACCCAGTTCCTTGAACTCCTGCGGCAGCAGCAGCGCGCGGCGCTGCTCGCTTTCATTGCGGCTGACGGTGTTGGACCCATGACCGCTGAAGGACCGGCTGCGCCCGCGCGAGGTGGCGCGCTCGGTGAAGTGGCCGAGCATGGCGCTGTACTCGTCAGCGTCGCGCTGCTCGCGCGGCGCATAGAGGATCTGCAGGCCGTGATTGGTGGCGAAGGTTCGGGCTTCCTTGTCGCCATAGACGGCGTCGAGCTGCGACATGGCCTGCACCACGGTCAGCAGGCGCAGGTTGTAGCCGGCCAGGAAGGCGGCGGCAGTGGTGATGACGCCAACCCGGCCCATGGCCGTGAACTCGTCGTTGACCAGCAGGCACTGCACCTTCAGCGTCGAGTCTTGCTCGGGCAGGTGCTGCGTGTTCAGGCTGACGAGCTGCGAGAAGAACAGGTTCAGCAGCGGTCGGGCATTGGCCAGCCGGTTGGGTGGGATGCGCACGTAGACCGACATGCGGCGGCGACGCACGTCTTCGAGCCGGAAGTCGTCGGCGCTGGTGGCCGCATCGACCACCGTATCCGCAAAGATCGTCAGCGGCGCGTTGAAGGTGGCGACCACGCTGGACAGCGTGTTCTCCGAGTTCGAAAGCAGGCGCTGCAGGGCATCGGCGCACTCGTCGGACAGGGGGTTGCCGTCGTCGCGGCGCTGGGTGATCAGGCCGCTCAGGTGGTCCTTCAGCGACCGGCCCTTGCCCGAGGACTGGCGCAGCATCTCGCCGATGGTGCGCGGGAGCGAGGAGGTTTCGAGGAGAACGAGTCCCAGGCCAAGGAACAGGTTGCGCGCTTGGTCGTTGAAGAAGGCTTCCGACGACGTGCCACTGCCATCGTTCGAGAAGAAGACCTGTCCGATGGTGAGCAGGTCGCCGACGCGGTGCAACGGGCTGGAGCGCACAGCGGTCAGCGGGTTCCAGCGGTGGCTCCGCGCGTCTTCGTCGAAGGGGGAAAAGGCATAGACGGCCTGGCCGTGCGCAGCGCGGTAGCCAGCCGTGATGTCATAGTTCTCGCCCTTGATGTCGAGGACCACGACCGAGTCCGGCCAGTTCAGCAGATTGGGGATGACGACGCCCACGCCCTTGCCGCTGCGGGTGGGCGCCGACAGCATCACCGAGAGCTGGCCGCGCAGCGACAGGAACTTGCCGCGGTGTCGGCCGATCAGGATGCCGGGCTGCCCGTCGCCGCCCGTGAGCCCCGCGCGATCGATCTCGGCGGGGCTGGCGAACCGGGCATCGCCATGCAGCGGCCGGCGCGGCCTTGCGGCGGCGACCAGGCCGGCCGGCAGCAGGATCAGCAGGCCGATCCCCGAGGCGCCGATCGCAAGCTGCAGCTTCTTGCGCAGCTGGGCATCATCGGCGTACAGGTCCCAGTAGTGGACGATGCTGGCGAGCTGCGCCTGTTTCGGGTTTGCCTTGTTCAGCACCAGGAACAGCACGCCGGCCAGGTACACGGCCGCACAGGCCAGCGCGACATAGCCGCCGACGGCGAAGACGCCCGCCGCGACCTTGCGGCCGATGGGCCAGGCCGAGAACGGTAGAGCTGCGACGTTACTCATGCCGCTGCCGCCTGTTGATCCCACCCGCCGAGCCGTTGACGCCGGGGCTCGTAGAGGATCTCGGAGATGAAGCGCCCGCGCTCGTCGCGATCGAACTGCACGATGACGTCGACGACTACGCTCAGCAGCCACTTGATCTCGTTCATGCGCAGGCCGCCGCCGGCGCCGGTCTCGCGGATCATCAGAGACATCTGCTCGAATGCCAGCGCGCAGCTGCCGGCGTGGACGCTGGTGATGCTGCCCGGGTGGCCCGAGGCCGCGAGCCGCACGAAGTAGAAGCACTCGTCGCCGCGCACCTCGGCCAGGAAGATGCGGTCGGGCTTCATCCGCAGGCAGGCTTCCAGCAGCGACTTGGCCGTAACGCGGGCCGTGCCCTGCGCGTCCTTGCTGTAGAAAAGGTGAACCACGTTCGGGTGGTTTGGCAGCGTCAGTTCGGCCGTGTCCTGGATCGTGATCAGCCGCTCGTGCTTCGGCACTTCCTCGACCAGGCCCTTCATGAAGGTGGTCTTGCCCGAGCCGGTCTTGCCGCTGACGACGATGGTTTGGTGCCTGCGCACCGCCAGGCGCAGGAACTCGGCATATCGGCCCGCGTCCTTCAGCTCGACCAACTCGCGCTCGAAGTGCAGCAGCTCAGCGTTCGGCGTGCGCGTCACGGTGGCCGTGCGCTCGAACAGGCCTTCGCGCTCGAAGTCGTCCAGGCGCTTGATCAGGTGCGACGGCTTGCGCACCGTGATCGACACCGTGCCGCGCGGCACAGCCGGCGGGATGACGAACTGGATGCGTTCGCCGCTGGGTAATGTCGCTGACAGGAGGGGCCGCTCCTGGTTGACCTGCTGGTCACAGTAGGTCGCGACGGCCGTCGCCAGCGACAGGCAGCGTTCCTGCGTCATCTCGGGCGCGGGCACGGTCTGCCAGCCCCGCACCGTCTCCACCAGCAGTTCGCCGGGCCGGTTGACGCAGACCTCCAGCACGCCGGGTGCATCGAGCTGTTCGCGCAGCGGGCGTAGGAACTCGACCACTGACGTGGCGTCGCCACACCAGCCGTCGCCGGGCCCGTCGTGGTCGTGTTGGAGTGCGCTCATCGCTCCACCGGCCGCAGCTCGTAGACCGACGAGAAGTCCACGTCACGGGCGACGTAGATGCCGACGATGCCGCCCTGGTTCTGGTAGATCAGCAGCGGGATGTTGATGGTGCTGTCCAGCACCTTCTCGGCAAGCTTGCTGGTGTTGGCCGTCGTGGAGGGCAGCACGATGGTGTCGGCCTGCCGATCACTGGCCTGGTTCTGGATGACCAGCTTCACCGAGTCGTCGATCAGCG
>JBBRFB010000175.1:0-5787 GCA_038225015.1 Burkholderiales bacterium | reverse complement strand
AGAAGATTGGCGCCGGCGGGTCCCGGTGCCGCGGTGCGCCGTCCGATCCCGGGAGACGTGGCCGAGCGGTTGAAGGCAGCAGTCTTGAAAACTGCCGAGGGGGCAACCCCTTCGTGAGTTCGAATCTCACCGTCTCCGCCGCCTGGTCGCTCCGGTGTCTGAAACCGCGCTGCAAAGCCTTTGAACGGCGGATTCAACTGCTCGGTGCAACACACTGAGAACTGCGAAGGCAGTGTTGCAAGCGGGGCAGCGACCACAGATCGAGTTGACCCAGGATAAGGCAGTGACCTGAGCCGGGACAACAATGGCCGCGTGATGGAAGGCGCGGTCTTGCCGATGATCGGAAAGAAGTTCCCGATCCACCCTGCGCACCCCGAGCGCAACTGCTGGGGTTGCGACCGCTATTGCGCCACCGACGCTATCCTGTGCGGCAACGGTTCCGAGCGAACGCAGCACCCGTTCGAGCTGTTCGGAGGCGACTGGCTCGACGTCGCGCCCGCCGCGTTTCCCATCGCGCCTCCCACTCCGAGCCGCATCGAAGCGGCCCACACACCATGACCATTGAAACCGAATCCCCGCAGACGAGCGTGGCGCCGCTTCGCGCCCAGGCGATCAGCGAGGAAGTGCTGCTCGAGAAGTACGCGAAGGCGGACGAACGCAGCGTCGACGACGTCCGCCGTCGCGTCGCCCGCGCGCTTGCCGAAGCCGAGGCGCCGGAGGCGCGCGCGTCCTGGGAGACTCGGTTCCTGCAGACGCTGCGTGACGGCTTCATCCCTGCCGGCCGCATCAACTCGGCCGCCGGCACGCCGCTTTCGGCGACGCTCATCAACTGTTTCGTCCAGCCGGTCGGCGATTCGATCGCGCAGGTCGACGAAGGTCATCCCGGCATCTACACCGCGCTCACCGAAGCCGCGGAGACGATGCGCCGCGGCGGCGGCGTCGGCTACGACTTCTCGCGCATCCGCCCGCGCGGCGCGTGGGTAGGCAGCACCCAGTCGAACGCGTCGGGGCCGGTGTCGTACATGCGCGTCTTCGACCGCTCCTGCGAGACCGTCGAGTCGGCGGGCTCCCGACGCGGCGCCCAGATGGGCGTGTTGCGCTGCGACCATCCGGACGTCGAGGAGTTCATCCACGCCAAGGACCGCGGCGACCTGGTCAACTTCAACATCTCGGTCGGCCTGACCGATGCGTTCATGCAGGCCGTCGTCGACGGCGGCGAGGTCGAGCTCGTCCATCGCGCCGAGCCCGGCCCGCGCCAGCGCGCCGAAGGCGCCCGCGCGCGCCCCGACGGCACCTGGATCTACCGCACGGTGCCCGCGCGCGAGCTGTGGGATCAGATCATGCGCTCGACCTACGACCACGCCGAGCCGGGCGTGCTCTTCCTCGACCGCATCAACGTCGACAACAACCTGTCGTACTGCGAGTCGATCGCTGCGACCAACCCGTGCGGAGAGCAGCCGCTGCCGCCCTACGGCTGCTGCTGCCTCGGCTCGATCGACCTGACGCGCTTCGGCCGCGACCCGTTCGAGAACGAGGCGCGCTTCGACGAGCAGGCCTTCGCAGCCCATGCGCACGTCGCCGTGCGCATGCTCGACAACGTCCTCAACATCACGTACTGGCCACTGCCGCGTCAGGCCGAGGAGGCGCGCGACAAGCGAAGGGTCGGCCTCGGCTTCACCGGCCTCGGCGATGCTCTGGCGATGCTGGGCCTGCGCTACGACACGGCCGAGGCGCGCGCCGCGGCGGGCCGCATCGCCGAAGTTCTGCGCGACGCGGCCTACGCCGCTTCGGCCGACCTCGCGGCCGAGCGCGGCGCGTTCCCGCTCTTCAATGCCGACATGTATCTGAGTCGCGGCACGTTCGCGTCGCGGCTGCCGGCAGCGCTGAAGGAGCGCATCCGCGCGGGCGGCGTGCGCAACTCGCACCTGCTGTCGATCGCCCCCACCGGGACGATCAGTCTGGCGTTCGCCGACAACGCCAGCAACGGCATCGAGCCGCCATTCTCCTGGACCTACACGCGCAAGAAGCGCATGCCCGATGGCACCTTCAAGGAGTACCCGGTCGAGGACCATGCCTGGCGGCTGTTCCGCCACCTGAAGGGCGCCGACGCACCCCTGCCGGCTTCGTTCGTGACCGCGCTCGAGATGAGCGCCCAGGCGCACGCGGAGATGGTTGCGGCGATCGCTCCGTGTGTCGACACGTCGATCTCCAAGACGGTCAACGTGCCGGTGGACTACCCCTACGCGGAATTCCAGGACCTCTACCTGAGTGCCTGGCGAGCGGGCCTGAAGGGTCTCGCCACCTACCGACCGAACACCGTGCTCGGCTCGGTGCTGAGCGTCGAACAGACCACGCAGGTCCCGCCGACGGTGCTCGAGACCAGCGATGCCAACGAGCGTCTCGCCGTCGAGCGGATGCCGCATCCGGTGCTTGCCTCGTTGCGCTGGCCCGGTCGACCAGAGCTGCCCGGAGGCAACGCCTCCTGGACCTACATGGTGCGCCACCCGTTCGGCAACTTCGCCCTATTCGTCGGCGAGCTGCCCGACGAAGCCCGCGCCGGCGCACCGGCGCCGTTCGAGGTCTGGGTCAATGGCGCCGAGCAGCCGCGCGGCCTCGGCGCGCTCGCCAAGACCCTGTCGATGGACCTGCGCACGCGCGACGCGGCCTGGGTCCGGCTCAAGCTCGATGCCCTGGCCACCGTGCAGGAGGAGCATTCCTTCGACATGCCGTTTCCGCCGAACGGTCAGGTTCGACGTTTCCCCGGCGTCGTCGCGGCGACGGCGGCGGTGATCCGCTGGCGCTGCGAGCAACTCGGGCTGTGGTCCGATGCGGCCGCCGCAACCCCGGTGATCGAAGCGATGTTCAGTCGCGAGGAACCGCGAACCGGGCCGCACGGCACCCTCGCCTGGGCCGTCGACGTTCACAACCCCGCGAGCGACGAGCAGCTCACCGTCACGCTGAAGGAGGTCGTGCTGCCCGACGGCCAGGGCGGCTCGGTGACGCGCCCGTGCACGCTCGCCTTTTCAGGCAACTATCCGCGCGCCATGGACGGCCTCGCGCGCATTCTTTCGCTCGACATGCGCGTGCTCGATCCGGCGTGGATCGGCATGAAGCTGCGCAAGCTGCTCAGCTACGCCGAGCCGCTCGGGCACTTCATGGCCTTCATCCCCGGCCTGCCACGCGGCCAGCAGCGCCAGCAGGTCTGGCCCTCGACGGTCGCCTACCTGGCCCGCCTCGTGATCCATCGCTACGCCATGCTCGGCGTGCTCGACGAGGACGGCTTCCCGCTGCAGGAGATGGGCATCCTGCAGGCGCCGGAAGGCGCTTCCCAGCAGGCCCGGCCGATGGCAGGGTCGCGCTGCCCGGAGTGCGGCAACGCGACGCTGATTCACAAGGACGGCTGCGACTTCTGCACCGCCTGCGGCCACATCGGCAGTTGCGGCTGAGCTGCTCACTCGACGAGCTTGCTCGCCGCGGTGGGTGACACCGTGAGGCGCTGTTCTCGGCCCGCGGCGACACTCAGCGCCGTGCAGGCAGCATCCGCCGCAACGTGTTGTCGCGCATGACGTAGTGATGGAACAACGCCGCCGCGGCATGCAGCCCGATCAGGAAGTAGCCCACCGTGCCGATCGTTTCGTGGATGTCCTTCAGCGACTTGTACAAGGTCTTGTCCTGACCCACCAGCGCCGGCAACTGCATGCCGAAGAACTCAACCGGGTCGCCCTTGGCGCTGACGGCGAACCAGCCGAGCACGGGCATGCCGATCATGAAGCAGTACAGCGCCAGATGAACAAGTGCGGACAGCCGCCGCTGCCACGCCGCCGGCTCAGGCTCGATGCGCGGCGCACGCTCCGAGAACAGGCGCGTCGCCAGACGCACCGCGACCAGCACGAGAACGCTCAGGCCGAGCATGAAATGCCAGGTCTTCAGGTCGGCCCTGAGCGCGCTGTCCTTCGGTGCAAGATCATGCAGGTTGATCGCCGCATAGACACCGATCAGGAGCAGCAGCATCAACCAGTGCATGCCGATCGACAGCGAGCCGTAACGATCGTTCGTGTTTTTCCAGTCCAACGCATTTCCTCGATGGCCAGGTCGATACTGGCACGACTGCCGCCCACCACCCGTGCGATTTTGGTCAAGCCTGAAGCATGCCGTCCCCGACCAGCGCACGCGCCGGTCGAGCGCGCGATCAGGAGTGCAGCGACTCGTACTTGGCCATCAACTCTTCCGGGGTCTCGCGGAACTCCGGATCCGGCACGATGCAGTCCGCCGGGCAGACGAGCTGGCACTGCGGTTCGTCCTCGGCGCCGACGCATTCTGTGCACTTCATCGCATCGATGACGTAGATCGGATCGCCGACGCTGATCGCCTCGTTCGGGCACACCGGCCGGCAGGCGTCGCAGGCGGTGCAGTTGTCGTCGATAAGCAAGGCCATGGTGGGCTCCTGTGCAGGTTCAGGCGGCGAGCGGCTCGCGCGCCGCGGCGAGCTTGTCGTGACGGAAGGCGCCCCACAGGGCGGCCCCGATGGCGCCGGCGTAGATGGAGTCGGGGTGGCTGACCGCGTCGATCGCCACCTTCTCGGCGACCATCTCCTCGCGAATCGCCGCCATCAGCCCGGTGTCGAGCGCGAGGCCGCCGGTGACGAGCGCGGTGCCCTGCTTGATACCCGTCACCTTGAGCAGCTTGACGATGCGCGACGCCATCGACAGGTGGATGCCCTTGAGGACGTCGGGCGTCGCGATGCCGCGCGAGACCATGTTGATGACGTCGGTCTCGGCGAGGACGGCGCAGATCGAGCTGCACTTCTCGGCGTCGGTCGAGCTCTGCGAGAGCGGGCCGATCTCCTCGACCGCCACGCCCAGGTAGCGGGCGATGTTCTCGAGGAACTGGCCCGACCCCGATGCGCACTGGCTGGTCATCTTGTAGGCGAGCACCTTGCCGCGCTCGTCGATGTAGATCGCGCGGCCGTTGAGGGCGCCGATGTCGACCACGGCGTTGGCGCCCGGATGCAGGAAGGCGCCGCCGCGGGCATGCGTGGTCATCGAGTAGAAGTGCCCGGTCGCGAACTTGACGTTCTCGCCCTCGCCGGTCGTGGCGACGTAGTCGACATCGGCGAGGTCCATGCCGGCGTCGGCGAGCACGGCGTCGCGGCCTTCCTCGGCGAGCGTCATCGGGTCGCGGCGGCGAATGCGCTCCGAGCGCTTGGCGAGCCACTCGGGCTTGCCGTTCTCGACGCGAAAGAGCGTGCTCTTGACGACGCCCGATCCGAGGTCGATGCCGATGGCGATGGTCATGTCGTCTCCTTCCTTGAGTCTTGAATCAGCCGCGCGCCTCGGCGGACTTGCCTTCCTCGACCACCGCGCGCCAGGCGAATGTAGCCCCGCCGAGGGCGCCGGTGTAGATCGAGTCCGGATCGATGTTGAGCTTGAGCTCACCGTAATTTTCGTGAACGAGCTCGTTGAGCGCCTTGACGGCAGCCTCGTTCTTGGCGACGCCGCCGGGGAAGGTGAACTCGTCGCGGATGCCGCCGGAGCGCGCGAGGATCGACATCGCGCGCAGGATGATCGCGCGGTGCAGGCCGGCCATGATGTCCTCGCGCTTGTCGCCGAGCGCCAGCCGGTCGCGCAGCTCGGCGCCGGCGAAGACGGTGCAGGTCGAGTTGATGCGGATCGTCTTGGTCGACTTCATCGCCATCGGGCCGAGCTCGTGCAGGCCCATGTTCATCTCGTCGGCGATGTAGCCGAGGTAGCGGCCGCAGCCGGCGGCGCAGCGGTCGTTCATCTGGAA
>JBBRFB010000174.1:0-5860 GCA_038225015.1 Burkholderiales bacterium | reverse complement strand
TCGGCCTATGTGGCCTCGAAGGCGGCGCTCGACGCGTGGACGCGCTGCGCCTCGAGCGAATACGCCGACGTCGGCATTACCTTCACGACCATCAACATGCCGCTCGTGCGCACGCCGATGATCGGTCCGACCAGGATCTACGACAACGTGCCGGTCCTCTCGCCCGAAGACGCCGCCAACATGATCGCCGAGGCCTGCGTCGAAAAACCGGTTCGCATCGTGACCCGGCTCGGCATCACCGGCGAGTTGCTGCACGCGCTGGTGCCGCGGGTCGCCCAGATCGTCATGAACTCGAGCTTTCGCATGTTCCCCGACAGTGCGGCTGCCAAGGGCGACAAGGACAAGAAGTACACGCCCTCTGCCGAAGCGGTGGCCATGCAGCAGATGATGCGCGGCATCCATTTCTGACCCAGCTTCGCCGGGTTGGGCTCGTTCGACGGATCAACGCGCCGAAAGGGCGCGTCGTCCGTCAACTCGCCCGTGGGCTCGGCCGCCGAGGCGGCCCTTGCCCCGCCGCCGTCGGCGGCGCTTTGCTGATTACCGCTTGCCTGACCGAAATCAGGAGCGCTTGGCCGCGAGGGCCTGGGCGCGCGGGGTCACCAGCGCCGGCATGGCGCGGTACTGTTGCGGGAAGACGTTCTTCAGGTCGACCACTTTCGGCAGGTCGAAGCGGGCGATGTAGCCCGACTCGGGGTGCAGCGTCAGGTAGTCCTGGTGGTAGTCCTCGGCCGGATAGAAGGCCGTGAACGGGGTCACCTGCGTCACGATCTGCTTCGGAAACGACTTGGCCGCATCGAGCTGGCCGATATAGCTCTCGGCAGTCTTCTTCTGGGCATCGTTGGCGTAGAAGATGGCCGACCGATATTGCGTGCCGTGGTCGGGGCCCTGGTAGTTGAGCTGCGTCGGATCGTGCACGACCGAAAAGAAGATCTGCATGAGCGTGCCGTAGCTCACGACCTTCGGGTCGTAAGTGATCTTCACCGCCTCGGCGTGCCCGGTGTTGCCGCCGCCGACGATCTCGTAGTGAGCGCTGTCGGCGCTGCCGCCGGCGTACCCCGAGACCGCCTGCGAGACGCCCTGGACGCGCTGGAACACGCCCTGCACGCCCCAGAAGCAGCCGCCGGCGAACACCGCGGTCTGCATGCCGCTGGCGCTCCGCGTCTCGTCGGCGGCCGGCGCTGCGATGCGCACGGCCGTTTCGCCGGCGACGCCGGTGCCGAGGTGGAACACGGCGAAGGTGAGGAGCAGGGTGGCGCCGATCCAGCCGGCGCTGCGCCGGAGGGAGGGGGCGGACAGGGAGCGTGCAATCGTCATGAGAGGTCTCGCTTGGGTAGTCGTACAGCGTAGGTCGCGCGGTGCCGGCCTGTGCTTACAACGGCGCTGCGGGGGAGGGCCGGCTGCCCGCGCCGGGCCTGGGGCGGGAAGGGTACGCGATGGATCGCATACGCGCGCGAAAGTTCGCGGGGTCGTCGCCCGGGCGTCGGGCCTTCGACGCTTGCTCAGTCGCGGTCGCCCAGCCAGGCGCCGTCGGACCGGAGCGCCTGCTGCAGCTGGCCGATGTCGACGTCGCGTACCGGAAGGCCCGCGGCGAGTGCCAGTGCCGCCGCCGTGCCCGCGGCCTGGCCCATCGCGAAACACGCGCCCGAGACCCGTGCCGCCGAGTGCCCTTCGTGCGTCATCGCGGCGCAGCGCCCGGCGGCGAGCAGGTTGGTGATGCCGCCGGCCGTTTCACGACGCGGCACCAGCATGCGAAACGGCAGTTGGTTGAACCCGCGCGACCCGGGCGGCGGCCAACGCCATTCGACGTCACCGGTCACGTGCAGCTCGAGCGGCCAGCCGTTGACGCCGACCGTGTCGTCGAAGCTGGCGCAGCCGAGCACGTCGTCGGCCGACAGCGCGTGCTCGCCGATCAGGCGCCGCGTCTCGCGTATGCCGACCTGCGGCGCGATGTCGAGCAGGTAGCTGCTCTCGAAGCCCGGCACACGGGCGCGCAGGAAGGCCAGGTAGTCGACCGCCTGCCGCCGGCCTTCGGCTTCGGCCGCGCTGAGCGAGACGGCGTCGGTACCGTCCGCGGCACGCCCGTCGGCATCCCTCAGCTGCGTCACGTTGACGCGCCACTCGCTGTCGTGCTTTTGCGGCCGCACGATCGCACCGCGGCGCGGGAAGCGGTATTCGCCCGACGCGGCTGCCTCGTCCATCAACTCGGGAATGGATCGCCAGGCGTCGCCGGCCCGCGTCGCATCGACTTGGCCGACGCGAAACATCAGCGTCGGGTAGAGCAGGCCGCCGGTCGCATCGCCCTTGTCCATCGGCAGGCCGGCGGCGTGCGCGAGGTCACCGTCGCCGGAACAATCGATGAAGACCCGGCCGCGAACGGCCACGCGCCCCGACTTCGTCTCGACGAGCAGGGCCGCGAGCGATCCGTCGTCGGCCCGGGCGACGCCGGCGGCCAGGGCATGGAACAGGACCTCGGCCCCGGCGTCGGCGAGCAGTGCGTCGGCCGCGCATTTGTAGGCCGCCGTGTCGTACGCCTGTGCGTGGATTCGGCCGAAGATCAGATGCGGCTCGTTCAGCCCGCCGAGTGCGTCGATGCGCGCCAGCAGATCGTCGGCGACGCCGTGAACGACCCGGCGGATCGACCCGTGAACGTTCGCATGCAGGCCGCAGAAGTTGGTGACGCCGGCCGCCGTGCCCATGCCGCCGAGAAAGCCGTAGCGTTCGACCAGCAGCGTGCGCGCGCCGTGGCGTGCCGACGCGGTGGCCGCAGCGATTCCCGCCGGGCCGCCGCCGAGGACGACGCAGTCGTAGGCGCCGAACACCGGCGTCGAGCGCGCCGGTTCGGCGATCGGCTGCGACCGGTCACCGATGGCCTGCACCTCGTCGGTCCCGCTGCGCCGCGCCGCGTCGGACGGCCGCCGGATCGGCCGGCGACATCAGTCGAGCTTGATGTTGTTCTTCTGGACGATCGGCCGCCAGCGCTCGACGTCCGACTTCAGCCAGGCCTGCGCCTCCGCCGGCGAGTCGGCGACGACCTCCATGTAGAGGGGCTTCAGCCGTTCCTTCACCTCGGGCTGGTTGAGGATCTGGACGATCGCGTCGTGGATGCGGGCGACGACGGCGTCGGGCGTCTTCGCCGGCACCGCGAAGCCCATCCAGGCGTCGGCCTTCACGTCCTTGAGGCCGGCTTCCTCGAGCGTCGGCAGCTCGGGCAGCGACGCCGACCGCTTGCCGGTGGCGACGGCGAGCGCCTTGATCTTGCCGGCCTTGACCTGCGGCATCACCGCTGCCGCCGGCAGCACGGCGATGTCGGCATTGCCCGAGAGCAGCGCCTGGACGGCTGGGCCGCTGCCGGCGTACGGAATGTGGACGACCTGCGTGCCGCTGCGCGAGGCCAGCGCCTCCATGGCGAGATGCGAGATGCTGCCCGCACCCATCGACGCGTAGTTGTACTTGCCCGGGTTCTTCTTCATCAGCGCCAGCAGCTCCTCGGTGCTGTTGACGCCGAGCGTGGCCGGAACGACGAGCACGCTCGGCTGGGTCGCGGCGATGCTGATCAGCTCGAGGTCCTTCGCCGGGTCGTAGGGCATCTTCTTGAACAGCAGCGCGTTGACACCGAGCGGGCCGGCGATGCTGATGCCGAAGGTCTGGCCGTCGGGTGTCGCCTTGGCGATCGCGTCGGTGCCGAGGTTGCCGGCGGCGCCGGGCTTGTTCTCGACGATGGCCGGCTGGCCGGTGCGCTTGGTGAGGCCGTCGGCGACGATGCGGGCGACGATGTCCGGTGTCGAGCCCGGTCCGTAAGGCACGATGATGTGCAGCGGCCCCTTCGGCCAGTCGACCGTCTGCGCCTGGGCGAGCGAGGGCAGGGCGGCGAGGCCGCAGGCGATGGCGAGGGCAGCGCCGAGTCGGCGGGCAAGGGTCATGATGGGAGTCTCCGTCGTTGGCAATGCTTCTTCCTGCAGCGGTCGTTGCCGCGCAGGCATTCGAAGGTAGGATTCTCGCGTCATTCCCCGAGCCCCTTTCGAAAGACCGCGACGCCATGCCCGACGAGCCCCCCGCTGCCGCCCCGACCGCCGCCCAGGGGTCGACGAGCCACGACCTGTCGCACATCGCGCCGCGCGACAAGGCGGAGATCCTGGCCCAGGCGCTGCCCTACATCCGCAAGTTCCACGGCAAGACGATCGTCATCAAGTACGGCGGCAACGCCATGACCGACCCCGCCTTGCAGCAGGACTTCGCCGAGGACGTCGTGCTGCTGAAGCTGGTCGGCATGAACCCGGTCGTGGTCCACGGTGGCGGCCCGCAGATCGAGGAGGCGCTGGCCAAGCTTGGCAAGAAAGGCCGGTTCATCCAGGGCATGCGCGTCACCGATGACGAGACGATGGAAGTCGTCGAGTGGGTGCTCGCCGGGCAGGTGCAGCAGGACATCGTCGGCCTCATCAACGTCGCCGGCGGCAAGGCGGTCGGCCTCACGGGCCGCGACGGCGGCCTCATCCGCGCCAGGAAGCTGCGCATGACCGACCTCAACGACCCGAGCAAGGAGCACGACGTCGGCTCCGTCGGCCAGATCGAGTCGATCGACCCGAGCGTCGTTCGCGCCCTGCAGGAAGACCAGTTCATCCCGGTCATCTCGCCTCTCGGCTTCGGCGCCGACAACGAGAACTACAACATCAACGCCGACGTCGTCGCCGGCAAGCTGGCCGAGGTGCTGAAGGCCGAGAAGCTCATGATGCTGACCAACACGCCCGGTGTGCTCGACAAGGCGGGCAACCTCCTCGTCGAGCTCTCGGCGCGCGAGATCGATGCGCTGTTCGAGGACGGCACGCTCTCGGGCGGCATGCTGCCCAAGATCGCCTCGGCGCTCGATGCGGCGAAGAACGGCGTCAACTCCGTGCACATCATCGACGGCCGGGTGCCGCACGCGATGCTGCTGGAGGTGCTGACCGATCAGGCCTACGGCACCATGATCCGGTCACGATAGGCCGAATTTGCCGACAGCCCGCGGTCGGCCGTCCGCTCGGCCACTTCCCGGCCCGGCCCGCCCGCGGCGCGGCGGCGCGGCGACGTTACCGGCCTACCGCCGCGTCTGGCTGTTCGACCTCGACGACACCCTGCACGACGCCCACCACGCCGCCTTCGGCGAGATGCATCGCGCCATCGGCGACTACGTGGTGCGCCATCTCGGCGTCACGGTCGAGGAAGCGCAGCGCCTTCGCGAACGGTACTGGCGCCGCTACGGCGCGACGATGCTCGGCCTGGTGCGCCACCACGGCATCCGGGCGGCGCACTTCCTCGAGGAAACGCATCGCCTGCCGGGTCTCGAGGATCGGCTGCGCAGCCACGCCCACGATCGGGCCGCAGTGGCGCGGATCGCCGGTCGCAAGGTGATCCTGACCAACGCGCCGCGCGCCTACGCGTTGCGCGTCCTGCATCGGCTCGGCCTGCTCCGGCTGTTCGACGACGTCGTCACCATCGAGGACATGACGATGTTCGGCATGCCGCGGCCCAAACCCGACCGTCGCATGCTGCGTCGCCTCGTGGCACGCCTCGGCGTTCCGGCGACGCGCTGTGTCCTGGTCGAGGACACGCTGCAGCACCTGAAGGCAGCGCGCAGCCTCGGCATGCGCACGGTGTGGATGCAGCGCTATCTCGGCGGGCGCTTTCGCGGCACCGTGGCCACCGGCGTCGGTGCCCGTCGCGCCACCCGTGATCAGGGGATGCTTCGATGTCCGAAGCCCGCATACGTCTATGCCAGAATCGGCTCGCTTCGGACGCTCTTACGCCTGTAGATGACGCCTTCCTCCGATCCGCCAGCCGGCACGACCGGCGCGAACACCGGAGACCCGGCCGAGGCGGAGCGTGT
>JBBRFB010000173.1:0-5906 GCA_038225015.1 Burkholderiales bacterium | reverse complement strand
CCCCGGCTACCGCGGCGCGGCGGCCCGGCCCGACAAGTTCTGCCACGGCTTCGGCATCTTCCAGCTCGACCTGCAGTTCTTTCGCACCGACCCGTCGTATTTTCTCGAGCGCCGCTACGCCGACTTCGGGGCCGCCCTGGCGCGCTGCGTCGGCGAGCTGCAGGCGGCGGCGCGCCGGATCGGCCTCGCCGGGCGCGTTTCACTCAGTGACCTGGAGATGTGCGCCGTGGCCATCGCCTACAACACCGGCCGCTTCGTCCCGGCGCGCGGCCTGAAGCAGGGGTATTTCGATGGCACCCGCTACTACGGCGAGAACTTTCACGCCTATCTGCAACTGGCGAAGGGTGTCGCCTTCATGCCGCTGCCGCTGCCGCTGCCGCTGCCGCTGCCGCCCGCTACCCGTGGCGCGAACGGTGCCGGCATCGCGTCGGGGGCCACGCCTATGGTGGTAGTGGTGGTGGTGAGGGCGAAGCCGAGACGTTCGAAGAAGACGACCAAGCCGACGGGGACGACCAAGACAGCGAAGACAGCGAAGAAAGCGAAGGGCGCAAAGAGCGCAAAGAGCGCGAAGGCCAGGTCGGTCAAGCGTGCGACGGTCGCAAAGGCTCCGAAGGCGGCGAAGGTTGCCAAGACCGCCACGACGGCCAAGACCGCCAGGACAGCCAAGTCAGCGAAGACGTCGAAGGAAGCCAAGTCGGCGAAGTCGACCAGGCCGGAGAAGACCGTCGCCCGCAAGCGCGGCGCCCGCTAGGCGGCCGCCGCCGGGCTACAGGGAACCGACCGGCGTCCGGGCGTCGTGCTGGTCGGCGTCGAGTTGCGCGATCAGGACGCCGAGGTCCGCGTCGATGCGGGCCAGCGTGGCGGCGTCGAGGCTGGCCAGTGCTTGCGTCAGCACGCCGGTGAAGGGCCCGGGCGCTCGCTTCAGCACCCGCCGCCCTGCAGGCAGGATGCGCATCTGCACGGCGCGCCGGTCGGGGCCCTGCCGGGCCACGGCGACCAGCTCACGCTCGGCGAGGCCGCGCACGAGGTTGCTCGCGGTCGACTGGTGCACGTCGAGCGCCAGCGCCAGGCCGCTCATGCCGATGCCCGCGTTGGCGCCGATGACGCTGAGCGCCCAGAGCTGCGTACCGCCGACGCCGGCGTTCTTCTCGACCTGCTGGAAATGCGTCCGGACGGCGTTGAAGACGAGCCGGAAGCGCCGCAGCACGCGCACCGCAGGCTCGCTCAGCTCGGCCGAGCCGGGCACCGCCGCGTCGCTGGCTGCGACGGGCCTGTCGGCACCCGACCGTTCTCGGATCGCCATCGTTCAGCTCCGGGCGGCCCGCGCCGCCTCGTCGTCGAGAAGCGCGAGCATGCGATCGAGCATGACGGCCACCTCGATCAGGCTGTCGAGACAGAAGCGGGCGAGCGAGTTGGGGTTGTCGCGACCGACCTTCACGGTGAGCCAGCTCGGCTCGGCGCGGGCGAACACCGGCTCGTCGTTGAGGTCGTCGCCGAGGAAAACGGCGCTCGTCGCGCCGCAATGCCGGACCAGGCTGGCGACGGCGTGTGCCTTGTCGGGCGCGTCGGCCGCGACGACGTTGACCACCATCTTGCCGCCGTAGGCGTTGATGCCCGGGCCGAGGTCTTGCACCAGGCGATCGACGAGCGTCCGGGCGCTGTCGCGGTCGCGCGAGAGCCGGTAGTGCAGGGCGATCGAATGCCGCTTGTCCTCGACGCTGACGCCGGCCGCCTCGATCGCCGCGGCGTGCTCGCCGAGCCGCTCTCGCATGCCGTCGAGCACGGCGGGCGACGCGGTGTGGACGGCGAACGGATTTTCCGCGCCGTGGTTGCCGATGACGAAATGCGGGGCGAACGACAACCGGGCGCGCACGTCGTCGATGCTGCGGCCGCTGACGATGGCCAGCGGCAGGACGCGCGCCAGCCGGTCGAGGCGGCGCGCCACGGGCATCGGCACGCGGGCGTCCTCGGCGCGGGCGACGATCGGCGCCAGCGTGCCGTCGAAGTCGAACGCGAGCAGCGGGCGCATCGCCATCGTCGCGGCGAGCGCAGCGCTGCCTTCGGGAGAAAACAGGTGGCGCAACATCACTCGTTCTCGTCGCGATGGCGCTGGACGCGCGCCTCGACGCGCTCGCGCAGCCGCCAGCGCGCGGCATCGGCGAGCATCCGCCCGGCCCAGCGAAAGACGTTGTGCTCGCGCACCGCCATGCGCAGATTCGCCATGCGCTCGCGCTGCTCGGCCGGTGGCATGGTCGCGGCTTCGTGCAGGGCGTCGGCCGTCTCCTCGACGTGGTACGGGTTGACGATCAGCGCCTCGTTCATCTCGCGCGCCGCGCCAGCGAAGCGGCTGAGAATGAGCACGCCCTGCTCGTCGTCGCGGGCGGCGACGAATTCCTTGCACACCAGGTTCATGCCGTCGTGCAGGCTGGTGACGACGCAGATGTCGGCGGCGCGAAAGAGCTCGTTGACGGCGTCGTGCTCGTGATGCTCGGCGAGCAGGTGCACCGGCTGGTAGCCGGGCCGGCCGAAGCGCTCGTTGATGCGTGACGAGACGCGGGCGATCCGCTCCTGGAAGGTGCGGTATTCCTCGAGCAGGCTGCGGGTCGGGGCGGCAACCTGGATGAAGACGAAGCGGCCGATCCACTCCGGCCGCTTCTCGAGCAGCCGCTCGACGGCGTGCAGCCGCTCGAGGATGCCCTTCGTGTAGTCGAAGCGATCGATGCCGACCGCGAGCAGCGCGTCGGCCGGCAGGGCGAGCCGCTCGATGACGCGGCGCCGGCATTCAGCGACCGCCGGCCATGCCGCGCTGATTGCCGCCGACGGCCATTCGATCGAGATCGGATAGGCCTCGACGAGCGTTTCCTTGCGTTTGTAGGTGATCGTCGAGTGCTCGTGCTCGATGCGCGCCTCGAGGAAACGGTCGACCGTCTCGATGAAGTTCTTGCAGTGGAAGTGCGTGTGGAAGCCGAGAATCGTGCTGCCGAGCATGCCCTGCAGGATCTCGCGGCGCCACGGGCAGATGCCGAACGATTCCGGGTTCGGCCAGGGGATGTGCCAGAAGGTGAGGATGGTCGCCCGCGGCAGCTTGGCGCGGATCATCGCCGGCAGCAGCGCGAAGTGGTAGTCCTGAACGAGGACGACGGGGTCGTCGCCGTGCGCTTCCTCGACCACCGCGTCGGCGAAGCGCTGGTTGATCGCCTTGTACTGCTCCCAGTCGGACTCGCGGAACACGGGGCGCACGTGGGCGACATGGCAGAGCGGCCACATGCCCTCGTTGGCGAAGCCGTAGTAGTAGCCCTTTTCCTCCGCATCGGTCATCCAGATGCGGCGCAGCACGTACTCCTCCTTGCCGGGCGGCACGCCGAGGTGGTCGTGCGAGTCGACGACGTCGCGGTCGGCGCCGCCGCCGCCGTGCGCAATCCAGATGCCCGAGCAGGCTCGCATCACCGGCTCGACGGCGGTCACCAGGCCGCTGGCCGGGCGCTTGACGATGACGCCGTCGGGCGTGCGCTCGTGGATGTAGGGCTCGCGGTTGGAGACGACGATGACCTGGTCGCCGCGCAGCTCGGTGCGCAGCAGCGCGCGCAGCCGCTCGGGGTTCCAGGGTGCCTGCGGCCCGAGGGAGCGCCGGTGCGCATCTTCGAGGTCGCGCAGGCGCGCCATGAGCTCGGCGGCCAGCGGCGTCATCTCGGGCGTCGTGGAAAACGGCCGGATGAGCCCCTCGCCGCGCAGGAGGCCGCGCACGCCCGAGACCCAGCCGTGCCAGCTCAACTGCGCCACGATCACGGTGATGAGCGCGATGGCCAGGCCGAGGCCGGCGATGAGGATGACGAGGTAGCGACGGGTGTCTTCGCTGCGTCGGTCGATGAAGCTCAGGTCCTGCAGCACGACGAGCATGCCGATCGGCCCGGTCTCGGCGTTGACGGTGTGCACGCCGACATGGAGCGAGCCGCCGACGACCTCGATCCGCGGATCGGGCCGCTCGGCGTCGTGCGCCGCCTGCTCGCAGTCGAGCGTGTCGGGAAAGCCGGCCGTGCGCTCCAGCATCGTGCCGTCGAGCGAGCACAGGGCGATGGCGAACAGCCGCTCGTCCTGGACGGCGCGATCGAACAGCGTTTTCAGTCGGCCGTTGTTGGCGTCCGGGAGGTTGGCGCCGATCGAGTCGGACAGCGCGTTGGTCACGAGGGCGCCGCGGCTGCTCAGGTCGCGCGCGAACCAGCGCAGCGTCAGCCGGTCCATCACGGGCAGGGCGATATAGGCCGCGGCCACGAGCGTGACGACGAGCGGAACCAGGAAGCGGAGCTGGAGGTTGAAGACTCTCATGAAAGACTGCGACACGGTCCGGCCGCCAGCCCTGCCGAGCGGGCGCGACAGGCCGCCGGTTCGGGCGCGCTACGCGCCGCAAAGAAGGGTTCGCGGGAGGGCCGCACGGCGCACTGCATCAAGCGGCCAGCTCGACATTGTATATTTGCCCGAATGTTTTTGGAAGTCCGCGAGGCAGACACGAGGATCGCCGATGCAGAACGAGACCTATCAGACGGCTGTCGCCGTGTGGCACGAATTCGGCGGCGTGGCGGCGACCAGCCTGCGCATCATCGGGATCCTGTTTGCTTCATGGGTGGCGGTCGCGGTGTCGCAGCGCAGCATCCGGCTCCTGCGCACGCGGCTGTCGAACCGGCTCGACGACCGTGAATCGATCAAGCGAGCGGAGACGCTCGGCCGGGTGTTCCGCTATCTGGCCACGGTCGTCATCACCCTCGTCGCCACGATGCTGGTGCTGGCCGAGCTGGGCGTCTCGGTCGCGCCGATCCTGGGCGCCGCCGGCGTCGTCGGCCTCGCCGTCGGCTTCGGCGCACAAAGCCTCGTCAAGGACTACTTCACCGGCTTCTTCCTGCTTCTCGAAAATCAGATACGCCAGGGCGACGTCGTCAAGCTCGGCGACCACGCCGGTCTCGTCGAGGACGTGACGCTTCGCTACGTGCAGCTGCGCGATTACGACGGCAACGTCCACTTCGTGCCCAACGGAACCATCACGACCGTGGTCAGCATGAGCCGCGGGTTCGCGCAGGCCGTGGTCGACATCGGTGTGGCCTACGGAGAGGACCTCGACCGCGTCATGGACGTGATGCGCCAGGTCGGCGCCGAGACGCGTGCCGACCCGGCCCACGCGGCGCGCATCCTCGCCGAGCTCGAGATCGCCGGCGTCGAGCGCTGGGACGATTCGGCGGTCGTGATCCGGGCCCGCTTCCGCGTCGCGCCACTCGAGCAGTGGACGGTCAAGCGCGACTACCTGCGCAGGCTCAAGCGCGCCTTCGACGAGCAGGGCATCGAGATCCCGTTCCCGCAGATGAAGATCTGGGTGCCGCCGGCCCCGCCCCCGGAGCCCGCGCCCCCCACCGCGCGCGTCAGCGTCGCAGCGAACAGCGACGCGGCCGCCCCGTAGACTTCGGCGGCGGCACGCCCGCCGGGGTGTTCGGGATCAGGGCGCGGCGAAGATCTCGGAGCAGCGCGAGTTGCTGGTCCGGCCGATGGAATCGTGGACGATGTCGGCGGTGGTGATCGTTCCCTTCTTGTCGGCAACGATGCGCAACTGGCAGACACGCTGGTCGAGGCTGTCGAGGCCGGGTCGGGCCGCGCCCACGGTCGATTCCCACGCGTAGGCTGTCGAGGCGTTCAGCATTTCGGTTCGGGCGCGAGGCCGGCCGAACTGATCGAAGAAGCTGCCGACCGACAAGCCGATGGCACGCCTGTCGACAAGCAACTGGGCTTCCGCGTTCTTCTTCAGCAGCTCGCAGCCCGACAGTGCGCAGACGAGCAGCGACGCGGCGGTCGCCCTCCTCAGGAACAGCTTGTGCAGCGGCGTCAATTCATTCCCCGTGGTTCCGGCGCCATGATGCCTCAAGGCC
>JBBRFB010000172.1:0-6181 GCA_038225015.1 Burkholderiales bacterium | reverse complement strand
GCCGGGCACCGGCGTCGCGAATCTGCGCCGCATCGATTGCGGTGGCCTGCACGGGCGCCTTCGAGAGCGGCACGTCGCCCCAGCCGGTGACGCCGGCGCTGGGCGGCGATTGCCCGGTGACGATCACCGGCGACAGCGTCGTCGCTGCGCCTTCGGGCGCCGAGGCGGCCGTCGCGGCGGTGGCAGGAGGCGCAGTCGACGGGAAGGGGGGCGGCGTCTGCGCCGGCACGGCAGCCGCGGCGAGCGCGAGGAGGGCGCCGAGGGCGGCGCGCTGCGGTCTTGGAGCTGTGGTGTGAGCCATCGTCTTTCGATGGCAGGTCTCTGGGCCGAAGGCTCGCCGGGATCGCCCGGCTTTTTCGGCTTGCTTCCCTGCGCGAGGATTACCTCAATCTCCGATGGGAGACTTTGGGTTTGCCTCGCAAGCGAGGCAAACCTCAAACAGGTTCAAAGGGACTTTCTCAGTCGAACCGCGATGCCTTTCGGCCTTGCGGTCCAACACCCCCAGCGAATGTGTCGTCGACAAGAACGCTGCCGGCGACACGAAACGATTATGGCGTGTCTTCGTGGGCCTTCGCGTTGGCGACGACCGGCGCCACGCCGAGCAGGCGGTGCAGCTTCGGGCTCGTCGTCGTGTACTGCAGCGGTTGCGCGCGATCGGGGTGCAGGCGCGCGGCGATGGCGAAGGCCGCGAGCGTCGCCTCGTGGAAGCCGGAGACGATGAGCTTCTTCTTGCCCGGGTACGTGTTCACGTCGCCCACCGCGTGGATGCCAGGTGCCGAGGTCTCGAAGCGCTCGGTGTCGACGACCAGTTGCTTGCGCTCGAGCGCCAGGCCCCACTCGGCGATCGGCCCGAGCTTGGGACTCCAGCCGAGCAGCACGAGCAACGTGTCGAGGCCGATCGTCCGGGTGGTGCCGTCGTTGCAGGCGACGACGAGGCCGGCGAGCGAGTCGCCTTCGACGGCGATCGCCTTCGGCACGCCGCCCACGAAAGCGATGCGCCCGGCAGCACGCGCGGCACGCAGCGCGGCCAACTGCTCGGGTGCGGCGTCGAACTCGTCGCGCCGATGCACGAGCGTGACGCTCGTCGCAGGCAAGGGACGTGCGGCGGAGTCGCCCATGCGTGCGTCGTCGCCGGTGCCATCGCCCGCGGCCGCCAGCGCCGCCGCCACCGCTGTTTCGCCCGCGCCGACGACGACGACGCGGCAACCGGCGAGGTCAGCCGACTCGGGAAGCCGGTCGAACGCCTGCTTGTCGGCGAAGCGGTCGAGTCCGTCGAGCTTCAGCCGACGCGGCTGGAACGAGCCGACGCCGCCTGCGATGACCACGGCGCCGGCGATGAAGCGCGTGCCCGTGCTCGTCTCGACGTCGAAGCGGCCGTCGCCTCGGGGTGCGAGCGCGCTCACCTGCTGGCCGAGGTGGAAGATGGCGCCGAACGGCGCGATCTGCTGCTCCAGCCGCTCGACCAGCTCGCGCCCGGTGCAAAAGGGCAGGGCGGGGATGTCGTAGATGGGCTTGTCGGCGTACAGCTCGACGCACTGGCCGCCCGTGTGCGGCAGCGAGTCGACGACGTGGGCGCGGATCTCGAGCAGGCCGAGCTCGAACACCTGGAACAGGCCGACCGGGCCGGCGCCGATGATCAGCGCGTCGGTCTCGATGGGCGGTGCGGGCAAGGCGGGCGACATGGGGTGCAAGCGTACCGTTCGGCCCGGAGTGCGGCCGCGCAGGCGCAAGGGACCGGGCTCGCGAGTTGCCTCGGCTAGCGTTTCAGCTCGTCGAGCTTGCCGGTGCGGTCCTTCCACTCGTCGGCATCGGGAAGCGCGGGCTTCCTGCGCGTGATCGCCGGCCAGCCCTTGGCCAGCTCGGCGTTCAGCGGCGTCATGTGCTGCTGGTCGGCCGGCACGTCTTCCTCGGGCACGATGGCGTTCACCGGGCACTCGGGAATGCAGACGGCGCAGTCGATGCACTCGTCGGGGTCGATGGTCAAAAAGTTGGGGCCTTCACGGAAGCAGTCGACCGGGCAGACATCGACGCAATCGGTGTACTTGCAGCGGATGCACGATTCGAGGACGACGTGGGTCATGGTGAGGGGAGTCGGGTGGCCGCGGTGCCGGCAGAGGCGCTGCGCGGTAGCGGCGGAAAGCCAAATTTTACGGCGTCAGCGCGATGACTCGGGTCGTGGGGGCTGCGAGCCGGTCGCTGGCCTTCGGCGTGACCGCGACGCGGGTGCGGGTGGCCGCGGCGCCGGCGCCGACGACCACGACCGTCGGCCGGCCCGCGTGCACGACGGTCGCGCGGCCGAGCGTTCGCACCGTGTGCTCGCTGGCAAGGGCGTCGGGCCAGCCGGCGCGCGAGACCACGCTGGCCGGCGCGTCGGCGGGCCAGCCGGCCTCGACGAGCCGGCGCGAGAGGGCGGCCAGCTGCTTGCCCGCCATGTAGAAGACCTCGGTGTCGGCGCTGCGCGCGGCGACGAGGCCGGCGTCGTGTGTCATCGCCGTCGTCAGGCTGACGCTGCGGCCGCTGCCGCGCCGGGTGAGCGGGCGCGCCGTCTCGGCCGCAGCGGCCATGGCGGCGGTGACGCCGGGGACGACCTCGAACGCGATGCCCGCCGCAGCGAGCGCCTCGATCTCTTCCTCGAGCCGACCGAACACGCTCGGATCGCCACCCTTCAGCCGCACAACGCGCCGGCCTTCGCCGGCGTGCTTGACGAGCAGGGCGTTGATGGTCGCCTGGCCGGTGCTTTCGTGGGTGCCCGAAGGCGCGTGCGGAACGCCGCCGAAGCCGCGCTTGCCGACGTCGATCCAGCGTGCCTGCGGGGCGTGCGCGCGCAGGTCCGGGTCGGCCAGCGAATCGAAGAGGACGACCTCGGCGCGACGTAGCCGCTCGACGCCGCGCAGGGTGATGAGATCGGCCTGGCCGGGGCCGGCGCCGACGAAGACGACCGGACCGATCGGCGGCTGTCCGCGGGCCGGGCCGGGGCGCACGCTCAGGCGGCCGCGGCGCGCGCGAAGAGCGGCCGCGGCTCGACGAGGTCGCCCTGGTAGTGGCCTTCTGCGAAGAAGCCGAGCGCGCGCCTGGCCACCGCCAGCGACTGATCGGGCCGAAGCGCGACGGCGTCGAAGCCGGTGCGCTGCAGCAGCGGCAGCATGTCGGCCAGCACCTCGCCGGTGGCGCGGATCTCGCCGGCGAAGCGGAAGCGGGCGCGCAGCAGCCGAGCCTGGCTGTAGGCGCGGCCGTCGACCCATTTGGGGAACTGAAGGGCGACGACGGCGAAGCGCGGCAGGTCGGCAGCGAGCGTCTCGACATCGACGTCGTTGCCGACGACGAGCGCGACCGGCAGTGCAGCCGGCCATGAGTCGCGGACCGCCTGCCACTGCGCGAGCGTGAGCAGCCGGAACGGCTCTGCGGCCGGCATCGCGACCGGCGCGTCGTCGACGGTGGCGGTCTGCCATGGGTCGTCGTTGCAGTCGATGAACTTCAGGGCGCGACTCATGCATGCACCGCCGTCGCGTGGCGCGCCGCGCTGGCCGCGGCCTTGAACGGATCGAGGCCGACCCGGCGCACGGCGTCGATGAAATGCTCGCCCGGCCCGCGCCGCTCGTGGCGGTAGACATCGATCAGCGCCTCGACGACATCGGGCACTTCGTCGGCAGCGAACGACGGGCCGATCACCTTGCCGGGCACCGGTGCGCCGCTGAGCGCGGAGCCGTCGGAGCCGCCGAGAGAGATCTGGTACCACTCCTGGCCGTCCTTGTCGACGC
Organism: Burkholderiales bacterium; assembly: GCA_038225015.1. Classification (GTDB taxonomy): domain Bacteria; phylum Pseudomonadota; class Gammaproteobacteria; order Burkholderiales; family Burkholderiaceae_C; genus Schlegelella_A. Next base: position 2,423 of record JBBRFB010000172.1, on the reverse strand, counting down.
CGAGGATGCCGATGTGGCCGGTGTGGTGGTGGCCGCACGAGTTGATGCAGCCGCTGATGTGCAGGTCGATGTCGCCGATGTCGTGCAGCTCGGCGAGATCGTCGAAGCGCTCGTCGAGTGCGGCCGCGATCGGGATCGAGCGTGCGTTGGCGAGGCCGCAGAGGTCACCGCCCGGGCAGGCGATCATGTCGGTGAGGTAACCGAGGTTGGGCGTGGCGAAGCCGGCGTCGCGCGCCGCCGCCCAGAGCGCCTCGAGATCGCTGACGCGCACCCACGGCAGCACCAGGTTCTGGTCGTGCGAGACGCGCAGCTCGCCGAGCGAGAAGCGATCGGCCAGGTCGGCGGCGCCCTCCATCTGCGCCGCCGAGGCGTCGCCCGGCGGCTGGCCGGCGCGCTTGAGAGAGAGGCTGACCGCACGGTAGCCGGGCAGGCGGTGCGCATGCACGTTGCGCTCGAGCCAGCGGCCGTAGGCCGGGCCGGCCGCCGCCGACCGCACGACCCGGTCGACATGAGGCCCGGTCTCGGGCACCACGCCTTCGGGCACCAGGACGAAGCTGGCCGAGATGCGGGCGAGCTCGCCGTCGGTGAGCAGATGCGCCGAGCCGTCGAGATCGCGCTCGAGCATCGCCGCGAATTCGGCCCCGACGGCGTCGATGAACTTCTGCCCTTCGGCCTTGACGAGGATCTTGAGCCGCGCCTTGTACAGGTTGTCGCGGCGGCCGTAGCGGTTGTAGACCCGCACGATCGCCTCGATGAAGACGAGGACCTGCTGCCAGGGCAGGAACTCGCGGATCAGTGTGCCGATCACGGGCGTACGGCCCATTCCGCCGCCGACCAGCACGTCGAAGCCGACCTCGCCGGCGCTGTTCTTCTTCAGCTGCAGGCCGATGTCGTGCCAGGCAATGGCGGCGCGGTCTTCACGCGCGCCGCTCACCGCGATCTTGAACTTGCGCGGCAGGAACGCGAATTCCGGATGCAGGGTCGACCACTGGCGCAGGATCTCGCAGTAGGGCCGCGGGTCGACGATCTCGTCGGCGGCGACGCCGGCGAAGCAGTCGCTGGTGATGTTCCTGATGCAGTTGCCGCTGGTCTGGATGCCGTGCATGTCGGCGGCGGCGAGGACGTCCATCACGTCGGCCGCGTCGGCCAAGGCGATCCAGTTGAACTGGCAGTTCTGCCGCGTCGTGAAGTGGCCGAAGCCGCCGCCACGGCCTTCGTACGGGCCGCCCGCCATGCCGTCGAACTCGCGGGCGATCCGGGCCAGGGCACGCAGCTGCCGCGAGTTCAGCTCGCCGTAGGGAACGGCGACGCGCAGCATCGGCGCATGGCGCTGCACGTACCAGCCGTTCTGCAGGCGCAGCGCCCGGAACTCGTCGTCGCCGAGCTGGCCGGCGAGGTGACGCTCGAGCTGGTCGCGAAACTGCGCCGCGCGCTGGCGCACGAAGCGACGGTCGAAGTCGGTGTATCGGTACATGGGGATCGAAGTGGCCTCGCGGACGTTGGCGGGGGCGCGAAGGTGCGAACGCGGACGCCACCGCGACGAAGGGGCACTCTAGGCGGCAGCGGGCCGCACGCGAACCACTGATTTGTTCGATCGGTATGCCTCGGCGGCATATTGCCGACGCCGGACGCGCATGAAAAAAGCCCGGACGAAGCCGGGCTTTTCCAGGCCCGGCGATGCCGGGGCTGGGTGCGCCGTCGAAGCGGCGCCGGTGCTTTGCCGATCAGGCCGAGGCGCGCTTGCCCTTGGTCGCGGCTTGCGTCGCGCGGACGGCCGTGCTGGACATCGCCTGGAAGTTCGCGTCGGCGACTTCGGCGGCCTGCTTGCTTGCCTTCTGCACGCTTTCGAACGCGTTGTTCGCGGCGGCGACGGCCGACTTCACGAGGGCGACGGCGTTCTCGGTGCCGGCGGGCGCGTTCTTGACGGCGGTGTCGACGACGGCCATGAACTTGGCCTGCGCGTCGGCGCTGGTCGCCTCGGCGACGCGGTTCACTTCGGCGCCGGTCGAGGCGGCGATCTCGTAGACGGAGCGGCTGTAGGCGGCGGCCTGCTCGGCGGCGGGCTGGAGCAGGCTCGATTGCAGCGCGAACAACTCTTGCGCGTCCTTGACCGACAGCGCGGCCTGGGTCGTGCGCGCGGCTTCGGCCAGCGTGGTTCGGGCGGCCTGGAGGTTGAGCTCGATCAGCTGCTCAATGCCTTCGAACGCCTTGCCGGTGAGGCCGACGAGGACGTCGGCGTTGCTCTTCTGACTCTTCACGATTTGTTCGGCGGCGATCATCTGGGGTCTCCTGAGAGGGGTGGGAATTCGCTCTGCTTTGCGCTGCGAATGCTGCACTGCAACATGACCAAAGTATAGAGAGGCGGCGGCGGATTACAAGCCGCATTTGCTGCGATGCATCAATGTTAGTGGAAAGGCCCTAAC
>JBBRFB010000171.1:0-6193 GCA_038225015.1 Burkholderiales bacterium | reverse complement strand
CCGCGCCGCGGGAAGATGGCGGCGACCGGGTTGGTGCCGAAGATCGGATGGCGGCCGCCGGCCGCCGGCATCGCCGCCGGCGAATTGGCGAAGCCCAGGCCGACGAGCCCCTGGGCCGCGGCGGGGCGCAGGTGGTCGACGATGACGCCGGCATGGTGGCTGCGCACGACGCCGACGAAGCCGATCCCGAATTCGGCGGCGCGGGCCATCGCCTCGACCACCGCGAGCCGGCAGGCGGGAAAGGCGAGACCCTCGGCGGCGTCGACCACGGCGACCGCCCCCTTGCTCTTCGCGACGCGAGGCACAGCCGCGCCGTCGACGCGGCCGTTGCGCAGGTGCAGCGCGTACTGCGCCACCCGCGACAGGCCGTGCGAGCCCAGGCCTTGCGCTTCGGCGAGAACGAGGCCGTCGGCGGTGGCGCCGGCCATCGCCGGGCTCGCACCTGCGCGCTCGAGCGCGGCAGCGACCCGGGCGCGGGCGTCGGCCAGCGTCAGCGTGACCATCAGGCGAGCGCCGCCAGGACTTTGTCGGCAACGAGCGACGAAACCCGCTCGTTCGCTTCGGTCGACAGGCCGGCGATGTGCGGCGTGAGCAGCAGCCGCGGGCAATCGGAAAGTGCCGACCCGGCGGCCAGCGGCTCGTGGCCGAAGACGTCGAGCGCCGCACCGCCGAGGTGGCCGCTTCGCAGGGCCGCGGCTAGGGCCGCTTCGTCGACGATGCCGCCGCGCGCGGTGTTGACGAGAACCGCGCCCGGCTTCATGGAGGCCAGCCGCGCTGCATCGAAGAGGCCGCGGGTGGCGTCGATCAGCGGCACGTGCAGGCTGACCACGTCGGCGCCGGCGATCAGCTCGTCCAGCGTCGCCCGCGCAACGCCGCTCTCGGCGTAGACCGCGTGGCCGACGCCGAGCGCCGGATCGAACGCGATGACGCGCATGCCGAGCCCTTGCGCGAGATGCGCGGTGAGCCGGCCGATCGAGCCGAAGCCGACCAGGCCGAGCGTCTTGCCGCCGATCTCGCGGCCGTCCGACAAGGCATTTCGAGGCCAGCGGCCGGCCGCCACCTCGCCGCTGGCGCCGTAGGCGCCGCGGAGCAGCAGCATCGCCGTGCAGACCACGTACTCGGCGACCGCGAGCGCATTCGCCCCGGTTGCCGGCAGGACGGCGATGGAGCGCGCCGCGCAGGCCTCGACGTCGATGTTGTCGAGGCCGACGCCGAGCCGGCCGATCGCCCGGCAGCGGATCAGTGCCACCAGCAGCTCGCCGCGAACCTGCGTTCGGTTGCGCACGATCAGGGCGTCGGCGCCGGCCGCCTCGCGCCGCAGGCGGGCGCCGTCGTCGACCAGCAGCGGCTCGTAGAGCACGTCGTGGGCGGCCGCCAGCGTGGCGACGGCGCGCTCGTCCATGAACTCGCTGATGACGATGCGGGCCATGCCGCCGCCTACGCCGTCTCGGCCGCAGCCGCAGCCGCAGGCCGCAGCGACACCCGCATCAGGCGCTCTCGTACAGGCGCGTCATCACGAACTCGCGATGGCCGAGCGCCTCGGCGGCGGTGAGCCGGCCGTTGGCGGTGCGCAGCATGCATTCGAGCAGCTGATCGCCGGCCTGGTCGAGATTGATATCGCGCTGCAGCAGGCCCGAGGTGTCGACGTCGACGTGCTCGCTCATCAGCCGCACGGTGCGCGGATTGGCGCAGATCTTGATCACCGGCAGGATCGGGTTGCCGATCACGTTGCCCTGGCCCGTGGGGAAGAAGTGCACCGCATAGCCGGAGGCGGCGCAGAGGGTGACCATCTCGGCCGCCGCGCTCGACGAGTCCATGAACCACAGGCCCGGGTGGGTCGGCATCTCGGCCTTGTCGATGACGCCGTCGACCGTGCACTTCTTGCCGATCTTCTGGATGTTGCCGAGCGCCTTCTCCTCGATCGTGGTCAGGCCGCCGGCGATGTTGCCCTTGGTCGGCTGCGAGTCGGACAGGTCGCTCGTCTTGTGGCGATTGATGACCTCCTGGTAGCGGTCGAACATGAACATGAACTGCTTGCGCACGTCGTCGTTGGCACAGCGATCGGCGACGATCTTCTCGCCCCCGGTGATCTCCGTCGTCTCGCCGAAGCAGAGGTAGTTGCCGAGCGCGTGCAGCTTGTCGAAGGCGTTGCCGACGGTCGGGTTCGAGCCGCAGCCTGAGGTGGTGTCGCTCTCGCCGCACTTGGTCGAGACCCAGAGCTCGGAGATCGGGCACGGCTCGCGCTGCTTCTCACTCGCCTGCTGGACGAACTCGCGCGCCGCCTTGGAGGCCCGCATGATGGTCTCGTGGTCGCCGTGGCCTTCAATGCCGAAGCCGACGACCGGCTTGCCGGTGGTGGCGATGCCGTCGACGACCTTCTTGGTCCAGCCTTCCTCGATGCCGATCACGACGACCGCGGCGACGTTCGGGTTGCAGCCGGCACCGATCAGGGTGCGGAAATGGAGATCGAGGTCGGCGCCGAACTGCAGGCGGCCGTACGGGTGCTGGATGGCCAGCGCGCCCTTGATGTTGTGGGCCACCGCCTCAGCGGCCGAGTTCGACAGGTCGTCGAGCGGCAGGATGATGACGTGGTTGCGAACGCCGACGCGGCCGTTCTCGCGCCGATAGCCGAGGAACGTGGTTTCTTTCGATACGACGGCCATGCCTACCACCTCTTTGTCTTGATGTTGTGGACGTGGGCGTGCTCGCCCTTCTTCACCGGCGCGACGACCTTGCCCATGTCGATGCCGTACTTGATAACGGTGTCGCCGGCGGCCATGTCCTTCAGCGCCACCTTGTGGCCGATCGGAATGTCCTGCCGGGCCTCCAGCGCGATCGTGCGGTCTTCGTCCATGATCCAGCCGGTCATCGCCGTGCCGGCCTTCAGTCCCTCGACGACGACGACGGCGACCGTGTCCTCGGCGTCGTGCAATACGCAATGAATCATCGGCTTGTCTCCTTCGCAAATGCCGTGTGCCGAAATCCTAGCGGCGCCTGCGATGCTGTCAAGCAGGTCATCTGTATGACCTGGATGACAAGGGAAGGTCGCCTAGAATCGACCCCATGGCACGCGCCCCCCTACGCCACCCGGAATTTGCGGCGATCTCCCCCGATGCCGCCGGCATGCCGCTATACCGCGCCGTCAAGCGCGCTCTCCTCGGCGCCGTCGAGGCGGGGCGCTTTCGCCCTGGCGACGCGCTGCCGAGCGAGGGCGAGCTGGCGCGCACCTTCGGCGTCTCGATCGGCACCCTCAGAAAGGCGGTCGACGAGCTCGCCGCCGAGCACGTCGTCGTCCGCCGTCAGGGGCGCGGCACCTTCGTCGCCACCCACAACGCCGGCCGGCTCATGTTCCAGTTCTTCCACGTCGAGCGCGGTGACGGGCTGCGCGAGATGCCGGCCGTCACGCAGCTCGCCTTCGAGCGCGGCCGCGCCGACGAGGAGGTGGCGCAGGCGCTCTTCTTGCGACCCGGCGAACCGGTGATCCTGGTCGAGAACGCCTTGCGCCTGCAGGGCCGCGCCGTCATCCACGACCGCCTCGTCCTTCCGGCGGGGCTTTTCCGCGGCCTCACCGAGAAGCGCCTGCGCGAGCGGCCGGGAACGATCTACCAGTTCTATCAGGCCGAGTTCGGCATCACGGTGCTGCGCGCCCACGAGCGCGCACGCGCCGTCGGCGCCGACCGGCCGGCTGCACGCGTGCTCGGGGTCGCCACGGGCACGCCGGTCATCGAGGTGCATCGCACCGCGCTCACGTTCAACGACCGGCCGGTCGAGTACCGCGTCTCGGTCGTCGACACGACCCGGCACGACTACGTCAACGTGCTGTCGCGGCCACCTGCCACCGGGGAGGCGCCGCTGCCGTGACGCCGCGCTTGCACAGCGGCCCCAGGCATTGCGCCGAGGCTGAGCCGGCCTGTTAGGCTCGCCCTGATGAACAAGCCCGGCGCCGTGCCCAAGCGCACTTTTCCGACGGCTCAGGAAGACGCCCGCCAGGAGACCGTCGACGCCGAGCCGCTCTACGAAGGCCCGGAGAGCTCGTACCGACTCGCCTTCACCGACGCCGAGTTCCTGCTGCGCGAGGAGCTGCGGCCGGTTCGCATGCAGCTCGAGCTGCTCAAGCCGCAGCTGGTTCAGGACGAGCAGGGCGTCGAGGCGACGATCGTCATCTTCGGCAGCGCCCGCATCCTGCCGCCCGAAGTCGCCGCCCGCGAGCTCGAGGCCACGCGCGGGGCCGACGATGCCCAGGCGCTTCGAAAGGCCGAGAGCCGGGTCGTCATGTCGCGCTTCTACGAAGAGGCGCGGCGCTTCGCCGCCATCGTCACGCGCACGTCGGCGTCGTTCGCCAAGCCGATCTTCGTCGTCACGGGCGGCGGACCGGGGATCATGGAGGCGGGCAATCGCGGCGCGTTCGAGATCGGCGGCAAGAGCATCGGCCTCAACATCGTGCTCGCCCACGAGCAGGTGCCGAACCGCTTCATCACGCCCGAGCTGTGCTTCCAGTTCCACTACTTCGCGCTGCGCAAGATGCACTTCCTGATGCGTGCGGTGGCGCTGGTCTGTTTTCCCGGAGGATTCGGCACGCTCGACGAGCTCTTCGAGGTGCTCACGCTGGTGCAGACGGGCAAGTCGCGGATGCGCCCGATCCTGCTTTTCGGTCGCGATTTCTGGACCCGCCTCATCGACTTCGAGCTGCTCATCGAGACCGGCATGATCTCGCCCGGGGACGTGAACCTGTTCCACTTCGTCGAGACGGCCGAAGAGGCCTGGGCCGTGCTCGCCGCCGAGTACGGCTACGACCTTCCCGAGACGACCACGGGCGATCTCGCCCTCGACATCTGACGCCGAGCCGCCCTATGAACCGCAACGTCAGCCTCGTCGGCGCCCCGACCGACATCGGCGCCGGCAGCCGCGGTTCGAGCATGGGGCCCGAGGCGCTGCGCGTCGCCCACATCGGACAGGTGCTCGAGAGCCACGGCCTCGAGGTCGTCGATCGCGGCAACCTGTCGGGGCCGCCTAACCCGTGGCAGCCGCCCGAGGCGGGCTACCGCCATCTCGACGCGGTGATCGAATGGAACCGCACCGTGCACGAGGCGATCTACGCCGAGCTGGCCGGGGGCCGCCTGCCGATCCTGCTCGGCGGCGATCACAGCCTCGGCATCGGCTCGATCAGCGCCGTCGCCCGGCACTGCCGCGACGCCGGCAGGAAGCTGCGCGTGCTCTGGCTCGACGCCCATGCCGACTTCAACACCAGCGAGCTCACGCCGAGCGGCAACCTGCACGGCATGCCGGTGGCCTGCCTGTGCGGCCGCGGGCCGAAAGAGCTGATTGAAATCGGCGGCAAGGTGCCCGCGATCAGCCCGAAGTGGATCCGCCAGATCGGTATCCGCAGCGTCGATGCGGGCGAAAAGCGCCTCGTGCACGAAGCCGGGCTCGAGGTCTTCGACATGCGCTACATCGACGAGATGGGCATGCGCCACGCCATGGAGCTGGCGCTGGCGACGATCGATGCCAACACCCACCTGCACGTCAGCTTCGACGTCGACTTCCTCGACGCCGACATCGCCCCCGGCGTCGGCACCACCGTGAAGGGCGGCCCGACCTACCGCGAGGCGCAGCTCTGCATGGAGATGATCGCCGACACCGGGGCCCTGGCATAGCTCGATGTCATGGAGCTCAAACCGTCGCTCGACGTCAGGAACCGCACCGCCGAGATCGCCGTCGACCTGATCGAGAGCCTGTTCGGCAAGAGCACGCTGATGCGGCGCTAGGGCCGGTCAGTGCCAGGGCCCGTCAGCGCTTGTCGTCGGCGCACGCCGCGGCCGCAGCCGCATCGGGCTCGGCGCGATCGACGAGGTTGTGCCGGGGATGCGCGAGCGGCCCCTGCAGCCTGATCGAGCGCTCCAGCTCGAAGAGACCGGGGCGCTTGGGTGTGGGCGTCAGGACGACGTCGATCGTCCGCTCGCGCAGGTCGATGGTGCCCCAGCCTGTCGTGCGCGTATTGGCGCTGTCGAGCACGAAGTCGCGGATGCGGCCGGTGCCACCCCGGATGTCGAGTGCCAGCGCCGCGCACGGCAACGCCAGCGCCTCGTCGCCGCTGAGCAGGCTGCGAACGATCTTGCCGCCTTCGAGGCCCATCTCGGCGTCGAGCAGGCTCGACACGCTGCCGCCGGAGAGTGAAGCGGTCGCCGTTCCGTCC
>JBBRFB010000170.1:0-6343 GCA_038225015.1 Burkholderiales bacterium | reverse complement strand
CTGCGCCGCCAGGGTCTGGGCCTCGAGGATGTCGTTGCGCTGCTGGTAGATCACCTTGCGCTGGTCGTTGGCGACGTCGTCGTACTCGAGCAGCTGCTTGCGCACGTCGAAGTTGCGGGCCTCGACCTTCCTCTGCGCGCCTTCGATGGAGCGGGTGACGATGCCGGCCTCGATCGCCTCGCCCTCGGGCATCTTCAGCCGCTCCATGATGGAGCGAACGCGGTCGCCGGCGAAGATGCGCATCAGCGAATCGTCGAGCGAGAGGTAGAAACGCGACGAGCCGGGGTCGCCCTGGCGGCCGGAGCGGCCGCGAAGCTGGTTGTCGATCCGGCGGCTCTCGTGGCGCTCGGTGGCGATGATGCGCAGGCCGCCCTGGGCCTTGACGGCGTCGTGCAGGCCCTGCCATTCGTCGTGGAGCGTCTTCGCCCGCGCCGCCTTGTCGTCGGGCGCAATCGACTCGTCTGCGTCGATGATCTTGATCTGGTTCTCGACGTTGCCGCCGAGCACGATGTCGGTGCCCCGGCCCGCCATGTTCGTGGCGATGGTGATGACGCCGGGCCGCCCGGCCTGGGCGACGATGCCCGCTTCCATGGCGTGCTGCTTGGCGTTGAGCACCTGGTGCTTGAGCTTGGCCTTGTCGAGCAGGCCGGAAATGAGCTCGGAATTCTCGATCGAGGTCGTGCCCACGAGCACCGGCTGGCCCCGCTCGCGACACTCGCGGATGTCTTCGATGACGGCCTTGAACTTCTCGGGCGAAGACTTGTAGACGAGGTCGAGCTCGTCCTTGCGCACGGTGGGCAGGTTCGGCGGGATGACGACGGTCTCGAGGCCATAGATCTCCTGGAACTCGTAGGCCTCGGTGTCGGCCGTTCCGGTCATGCCCGAGAGCTTGCCGTACATGCGGAAGTAGTTCTGGAAGGTGATCGAGGCGAGCGTCTGGTTCTCGTTCTGGATCGCCACGCCTTCCTTGGCCTCCACCGCCTGGTGCAGGCCGTCGCTCCAGCGCCGGCCGGTCATGAGGCGGCCAGTGAACTCGTCGACGATCACGACCTCCCCTCGGCCGTCTTCGCCGGGCTGGACGACGTAGTGCTGGTCCCGGTGGTAGAGATGCTGGGCCCGCAGCGCCGCGTACACGTGGTGCATGAGCGTGATGTTGGCGGGGTCGTACAGGCTCGCGCCTTCCACGAGCAGCCCGGCCTGGCCCAGCAACTGCTCGGCGTGCTCGTGTCCGTCTTCGGTGAGGAAGACCTGGTGCGTCTTCTCGTCGACGGTGAAGTCGCCTGGGTCGATGACGCCTTCGCCGGTGCGCAGGTCGAGCTCGCCGATCTGCTTCTTCAGCTTCGGGACGACCGCATTGATGCGCACGTACATCTCGGTGTGGTCTTCGGCCTGGCCGCTGATGATGAGCGGCGTGCGCGCCTCGTCGATGAGGATGGAGTCGACCTCGTCGACGATTGCATAGGCCAGGCCGCGCGCAACGCGGTCGGCCGTGTCCTGGACCATGTTGTCGCGCAGGTAGTCGAACCCGAACTCGTTGTTGGTGCCGTACGTCACGTCGGTAGCGTACGCGGCCTGCTTTTCCTCGCGCGTCATCTGCGCCATGTTGACGCCGACGGTCAGGCCGAGAAAGTTGTAGAGCCGCGCCATCCATTCGGCGTCGCGCCGCGCCAGGTAGTCGTTCACCGTGACCAGATGAACGCCCTTGCCTGTCAGCGAGTTCAGGTAGACCGGCAGCGTCGCGACGAGGGTCTTGCCTTCGCCGGTGCGCATTTCCGCGATCTTGCCGTCGTGCAAGGCCATGCCGCCGATCAGCTGGACGTCGAAGTGCCGCATCTTGAGGGAGCGCTTGCCGCCCTCGCGAACGACGGCAAAGGCTTCGGGCAGCAACTGGTCGAGCGTTTCGCCGGCGGCGTAGCGGGCGCGGAATTCGCCGGTCTTGCCGCGCAACGCCTCGTCGCTCAGCGGCTCGAGCGTCGGCTCGAGGGCGTTGATCTTCTGCGCGACCTGCCGGTATTGCTTGAGCAACCGGTCGTTGCGACTGCCGAAGATGGAGGTGAGAAGCTTGGGCAACATGCGATTGCGGAGTTGGGGTGGCCGGGCCCGCGCACAGGCAACGAGACTGCGGCGCGCGCGCGCTGCCGGAGGCGCCGAGGCTGGGAAGTGCGGGTCGGGGCCGCAAAAGCAAGCGCGGCCCGGCCGGGCAAGACCGCGAATTTTAGCGTGCCGACGCACTCCCGGCCCGACCCTACACTTTGGCCATGACCCGCACCCGACCCGACCTCTCCACCGCCGTCCTGCCGATGGGTGAGGTCCTGCGCAGCAGCGCTCCGCTGGCCCGGCTCACCGAGCGGCTGCGCGAATCGAAGGCCATGCTGGCGACGATCGCCTCCGGCCTGCCCCCCGGGCTGACCAGCCACGTTCGCCCCGGCCCGCTCGACGACGAGGGCTGGTCGCTGCTGGCTGCGAACGCGGCCGTGGCCGCCAAGCTGCGCCAGCTCGTCCCGCGCTTCGACGAGCTGCTGCGCGCCGGCGGGCACCGGCCCGGGGCCATCCGCATCAAGGTCGAGGGCCGCTGATCGGGCGCGGCGTGCCGGCCATCGCTTTGCGGGCACACTGGGCAGGCGAAGCTTGAACTTCGCCGCCGCCGCCGACTCTCTCTTCATTCTTCAACGACATGACCTCAAGCATGAATCGCCGTGAACTGACCGGGCTCCTCGTCGCCACCGGCCTCGCGCCCGCCGCCTGGGCCCAGGGAGCCACGCCGGTCGAAGGCAAGGACTACACGCGTGTCAACCCGCCGCAGCCGACGCAGTCGCCGGGCAAGGTCGAGGTGCTGGAGTTCTTCTCGTATGCCTGCCCGCACTGCTTCTCCTTCGAGCCGGCGCTCGAGGGCTGGGTCAAGAAGCAGCCGGCCTTCGTCGTCTTTCGGCGCGTGCCGGTACCCTTTCTCTACAACGCCGAGAACTTCCAGCGCACCTACTACGCGCTCGAGTCGCTCGGCCTCGTCGACGCGGTGCATCGCAAGCTCTTCACCGCTGTCCACGTCGAGAAGGCTCGGCTCGACAAGCCCGAGGAGATCGCCGCCATCGTGGCCAAGAATGGCGGCGATGCAACGAAGTTCCTGGCCACGTTCAAATCGTTCTCGGTCGCCACCGCCGCATCGCGGGCGAAGAAGCTGAATGCCGACTACAAGATGGACGGCGTGCCGAACCTGGCGATCCAGGGTCAGTACCTCACATCGCCGTCGCAGGCCGGCAGCGCCGAGCGCTCGCTCGAGGTGGCCGACTGGTTGATCGCCAAGGTCAAGTCGAAGTAGCCGAAGCCCTGCAGCCGGGCGCCCGGGCGTCGCGGAGCCGTCAGTCGAGGGCGGCGGCCGCCCCGGCGCGCGCGATCTGCGAGTCTTGTTCGGGCTTGACGCCCGACACGCCGATCGCGCCCACGACCTGGCCGTCGACAGCCACGGGAACGCCGCCTTCGAGCATGCCCTGCAACACCGGCGCGGAGAGGAATGCAGGCCGGCCGGCATTGATCATCTCCTCGTAGACCCGCGACTCGCGGCGGCCGAGCGCGGCGGTGCGCGCCTTTTCGCCAGCAATCGCCGCCCCGATCGGAGCGCAGCCGTCGAGACGCTCGAGCGCGAGCAGATGGCCGCCGTCGTCGACGACCGCGATGGCCACGGCCCAGCCATTGGCGAGCGCTTCCTGGCGGGCCGCCGCGAGGATGCGGCAGGCGTCGTCGAGGCCGAGAAAGGGCTTGGTCTGCATGGTGAATCCTGGTGGTCGCGAGAAGGAAGGCGGCCGCCCTAGCGCCGCGGGTAGCCGGGCATCGTGAACGCTGCTTCACCCAGGGCGGTGAGCATCGTCGCTGCAGCGGCCTCGTCGAGCGCGCACAAAGGCGGCCGCACGGCTCGCCACTGCGGCCAGGAAGAGAACGCCGAGACCACGTGCTTCATCGCCGGAATCATCGGCGCCGCCTGGAAGATCGCCCGGACGACGTCGGCACGGGCCTGCAGTGCCGGCCCCTGGCTCGTGTTCCAGCCGTCGTACAACGCTTGAATGCGGTGTGGGTTCACGTTCACGGTGGCGCTGATGCATCCGGCGCCGCCGATCGCCAGGGCCTTCGAGAGCAGCGACTCGCTGGCGGGAAAGACCGCAAAGCCGCCTGCGGCGTAGTTGTCGATCAGGGCCTTCGAATGGCTCCAGTCGCCGGAGGAGTCCTTGGCGCCGAGCACGGTCTTCGGGTAGCGCTCGAGCAGCCGCTCGGTCAGGGCGAGCGTGATGGGCACCGCGCTCACCTGGGGGATGTGATAGAGGTAGACGCCGAGCCGGTCGCTGCCCACCCGCTCGATGATCTCGGCGTAGTACGCGAAGACGCCATCGTCGCTGACGCCCTTGAAGTAGAACGGCGGCAGCATCAGGACACCGGGCGCACCGCACTGCACCGCGTGCCGCGTCAGCGTCACCGCGTCGGTGATCGAGCAGGCGCCGGTGCCTGGCAGAAGGCGGGCTGCGGGAACGCCGGCGTCGAGCAGTTGATCCGTGAGCGCCAGCCGCTCACCGACCGACAGCGAAGCCGCCTCCGAGTTGGTGCCGAAGATCGCCAGCCCGACACCGGCCTCGACGAGCCAGCGGCAATGGGCGATGAAGCGCCCGGCGTCCGGCTGCAGTTGCGCGTCGAACGGCGTGAGCACGGGGGCGTAGACACCGCGCAGCGGACTGGTCATGACGGTCTCCAAAGATCGGTTCCGACGACGGGAAGGCGTCGGTCGGGGTCGAATGCCTATCGCATCGCGGAGCGAGCACATCGGAGCGATCTGGTGCCGGCTGTCCGAATCGAACGGACGACCTTCCGCTTACAAGGCGGGTGCTCTACCAACTGAGCTAAGCCGGCCGCGCGCTGCCCTCAGAAGAAGTATAGGTTCCGCATTGCGAACGCGACCCTCGGCGCCCGTGTCGGTTCGCTGCGACCGGCAGGGGCTGTACCGCCGCCGCAGCGGCGGCCTCGCTACTTGACCCGCTTGAGCGACGGACGCTTCGGGCCGGACGGCGGAGGCGGCGGCTCGGCGCCGTCGTCGACCGCCTTGCCGGGCGACACGGCGGGCCCGCTCAATGTCAACGCCGTCGACTTGGGCCCGGCACCACCGGCCAAACGAGGGCCGCGTTGAGACGTGGCGAGCGCCGGCGCTGTCGGGGCCGACGCCTTGCCGGAGTCGCTCGCCTCGGCCCCGGCGGCGTCGCTGGGCATCGGGAACGCCATGCCCTGACCGTTCTCGCGCGCGTAGATGGCGATCACGTGATCGATCGGCACCACGATCTCGCGCGATGTGCCGCCGAACCGGGCCTTGAACTCGATCGCCTCGTTGCCGAGCTTGAGCGCGCTGGTGGCCTCGAAGCCGACGTTGAGCACGATCTCGTTGTTCTTGACGTACTCCTTCGGCACACGAACCTGCTCGTCGACGAAGACGGCGATGTACGGCGTGAAGCCGTTGTCGGTGCACCAGTCGTGGAGGGCGCGGATGAGGTAGGGCCGGGTCGACGAGCCGGCCGTGGCGGGAGCAATCGGCGCCGTCATGTCAGCGCGCGAACGACCGCCCCGAAAGGCGCCGGCCCGGCGCTCGCGTGGCGGGGGCGAAGCGAGCGTCGCTGCCTCATCCCGCTACTTCCGCATCACCTTTTCAGAGGGCGTGAGCGCCTCGATGTAGGCCGGGCGCGAGAAAATGCGCTCGGCGTACTTCAGGAGCGGTACTGCGTTCTTCGACATGTCGATGCCGTAGTAGTCGAGGCGCCAGAGAAGCGGTGCGATGGCGACGTCGAGCATCGAGAAGTCGTCGCCTAGCATGTACTTGTTCTTCAGGAAGATCGGCGCCAGCTGCGTCAGCCGGTCTCGGATCTGCGAGCGCGCTTTCTCGAGCTGCTTGTCGGTCGCCTTGACGCCGCGGCCTTCGAGCACGTTCACGTGCGCGAAGAGCTCCTTCTCGAAGTTGAAGAGGAAGAGGCGCACGCGCGCACGCGCCACCGGGTCGCCCGGCATCAGCTGCGGGTGCGGGAAGCGCTCGTCGATGTACTCGTTGATGATGTGCGACTCGTACAGGATGAGGTCTCGCTCGACGAGGATGGGCACCTCGTTGTACGGGTTCATCAGGGCGATGTCTTCGGGCTTGGCGAAGAGATCGACGTCGCGAATCTCGAAGTCCATGCCTTTTTCGAAGAGCACGAAGCGGCAACGGTGCGAGTACGGGTCCGTCGTTCCGGAATAGAGCACCATCATGCTTGCAGACTCCAATGGGATGCGGGAAATGGGTGGGCGAGCTTGCTCGCGCCTGCACCCGCGGCGCGGCGCTTCG
>JBBRFB010000169.1:0-6350 GCA_038225015.1 Burkholderiales bacterium | reverse complement strand
TATACGCAGGTCATGTTTGCCGACTTCGAGCTGCGCGCACACCGCCTCGTCGAGAAGGGCCAGCCGCTGACGACCGAGGTGCTCGACGACCTGTACGCCGGCCGGCTGAAGGCCTACTGGGGCGACTCGGTGACGTTCGACGACTTCTACAAATACACGTGGGCCCGCATCCCGCACTTCTACAACACGCCGTACTACGTGTACCAGTACGCCACCTGCTTCGCCTCCTCGGCCCAGCTCTACAACGCCATGACCGGCGGCTCGCCCGAATCGCGCCAGGCCGCGACGTCGCGCTACCTCACGCTGCTGAAGAGCGGCGGCAACGACCACCCGATGGCGCAGCTGAAGAAGGCCGGCGTCGACCTGACCGAACGCGCACCAGTCCAGGCCGTGATCGACCAGATGGATCGCCTGGTGTCGCAGATGGAAACCGAAGCGGCGAAGATTCGCTGAACGCCATGGGCATCGACAGAGGTGGGGCCGCCAGCGACCTGGGCGGCGACGCAGGCGGGGCAGCTGACCCGGGCGATGCGGGCACGATCGCGCCGGTGCATGAAGACCGCCTCTGGCGCGACAACGGCTGGACGGCGCGGGTCGTCAAGAACGAGGACGACGACGGCTGGGCGGTCGAGATGGTGAAGTCGGGCGAGCCCGAACCCGCGCTCGTCGGGCCCTGGACGATGGGTCGCGACAAGAAGAACCCGAAGCCGCTCGACAGCGCGGCCTTCCGCACGCTCGTCAAGACGGCGGCGGAGGTGATCCGACGGCACGAGCAGCAGGCCCACGCCGATCGACACAAGAGCGTGGTCGTCAGCGCCGGCTCGGCGCGCATCACCGTGCAGCTCGACGTCGTCGCCGACGAAGACGACCCGTACGCCGAACTGAGCGCTGTCGGCGCTGGCGGCGACGAGCTCGCGCGGGTGCGCGTCGGCGCCGGTTTCAGGCTGAATGCCGAGAGCGCGCGTGCCTGGATCGACAGCGACTTTCGCCAGCCCGGGTGAGGTCGCGGGCTTGTCTCAGGCGCCGCGCGGCGGCTTGACTTCGAGCTCGAGCGCCGTGAGCCAGAGGCGCACGTCGAGCTCCAGCTGGTGGTACGCCGGCTCCATGTGGGCGCAGAGGGCGTAGAACGCCTTGTCGTGTTCGCGCTCCTTCAGGTGCGCGAGCTCGTGCACGACGATCATCTTCAGGAACGGCGCCGGCGCCTGCTTGAACAGGCTGGCGATGCGGATCTCGCGCTTGGCCTTCAGCCGCGTTCCCTGCACCCGCGACACGGTGGTGTGGGTGCCGAGCGCATTGCGCACGATGTGCAGGTTCGGGTCGTACCGCACCTTGGCCAGCGGCGGCGCACTGCGCATGTGGCGCGCCTTCAGATCGCCCACGTATTCGTACAGGGCGCGGTCGTTGCCGACCGCATGGCCCTCGGGGTAGCGTCGGCCCACCGTGTCGGCGAGCCGACCCTCGGCGATGAGCTTGCGGACCTGCGCCAGCAGTTCTGCGGGGTAGCCGGCGAGGTACTTCAGCACGGGCGGCGCCGCGCCTCGCGCCGCATGAAGAGGTAAAGGCTTTCCACCTTCTCGCGCGCCCAGGGCGTGCGGCGCAGGAACTTGAGGCTCGAGGTGACGCTTGGGTCGCTGAGGAAGCAGCGCAACGGAATGCGCTCACCCAGACCCGGCCAGCCGTACTCGGCGACGAGCGCGACGACGATCGCCTCCAGGGTCAGGCCGTGCAGCGGGTTGTGCGACTGCAGGGCGGGCGGGGAAGGGGGCACGCGCGGGCCTGGAGGTAGAGGCGCTCGATCGGACATGCCCCGATCTTCGCCGGTCGGCGCCTGCCATGCCGGTCAGGTGCCGATTCCATTCGTGGCGCCTTCGTACACTGGCGCCATGATTCACGCCAACCCGCCGACGCAGCGATGAGCCTGGCCTCCGTCCGTGCCTTCTTCGCCGCGCACGCCCCCGACATCGAGATCGTCGAGGCGGCCACGAGCACCGCGACGGTGGCGCTGGCCGCTGCGGCGCACGGCGTCGAGCCGGCGCGCATCGCCAAGACGCTGTCGCTGCGCCTCTCCGGCGAGCCGATCCTGCTGGTGCTGGGCGGCGAAGCGCGGCTCGACAACCGCAAGTACAAGGATCGCTTCGGCGCCAAGGCGACGATGCTCGACGCAGCCGCGGTGCTGGAGGCGACCAGCCATCCGGTCGGCGGCGTCTGCCCGTTCGGGCTGCCGCACCCGCTTCGCGTCTACGCCGACGTGTCGCTGCGCCGCTTCGACGTCGTCGTGCCGGCGGCGGGCTCGGCGAACGCCGCGCTGCACATCACGCCCGATCGGCTCGTGCAGCTGGCGGGCGCGGAGTGGGTCGACGTGGCGCAGGGCTGAGCGACGATGGCGACGCCCGCTGTCGATCCCACGAATGCCGCGCTCATCTCCGACGGGTCGCTTCGCGAGCGCATCCGCGGCCGCCTGGCCTCGTTCGATCCGCGGCGCGCCGACCCAGGCGCCTACCGCATCGCCGCGGTGGCGGTGGTGGTCGCCGAGGAAGGGGGCGGCGCAGCGCTCGACGGCATCCCCGCTCCCGCCGCATGGAGCCGCGCGGCGGCCCTGATCCTGACGCGGCGCGCGGCGGGCCTGCGCAGCCATCCCGACCAGTGGGCCCTCCCCGGCGGACGCGTCGACCCGGGCGAGTCGGCCGAGCAGGCGGCCCTGCGCGAGCTCGAGGAGGAGGTAGGCCTCGCCCTCGCCCCGAGTGCCGTGCTAGGCCGGCTCGACGACTTCGTCACCCGCTCGGGCTTCGTCATCACGCCGGTGGTCGTCTGGGCGGGAACGGCACCGACGCTCGTCGCCAACGCCGCCGAAGTGGCGAGCATCCACCGCATTCCCGTGCGCGAGTTCATGCGCGCCGACGCGCCCTGGCTCGACCGCGAAGCCGAAGGCGAAGAGCCCGTCCTGCGCATGCCTGTCGGCACTACCTGGATCGCGGCGCCGACCGCGGCCGTGCTCTACCAGTTCCGCGAGCTCTGCATCGCCGGGCGCGCGACCCGCGTCGCGCACTTCGAGCAGCCGGCGTTCGCGCGGCGGTGAGAACTCGCGCGACGACCGACGGGGCTTCCCGCGCGGCACCCCATCGACGTCGGCGACTGTTTCTCACGTAGCTCAGCCACGCGCTCTTGGCAGGATTCGGTCGCCGGGCTGCTGCTGACGGTCGGCCTCGGCCGCGTGTCGGTGCAACGCTGACGACTTGTCCGCCGGCCCAGGCCTCTTCCAAGGCCGGCACCGATCCCACGGTCAGGCCCGAGCCCGCCGGCGATGTCGAACCAGCCACGACGGCGTTCGTGAGTGGGGCACCTTGGTGACGAAGTGCTGGCGAGCCACGTGGTAGCTCGAGTCGAAGCCGAAGAAGTTGAGATTCATGTGCGCCAGCTCGTCTGTGCGGTAGGCCACCAAGGGCTTTGCAGCCTCGTCGGCGGCGCGGCGCGCGCTCTTCGCGGCGAGCCGACGCGTCCAGCCCGGGCCGGCCAGCGTCGCGGCGCGCTCCGCGACCTCGGCGAGAAACGCCGGGGTGTCCGTGGGGAGGCAGGCATCGACGAGTCCGAGTGCCAAAGCCTCTTTCGCGCCGACCGGCAGGCGCCGATCCATCATCGCGCGCGCCGCGTCGGCGGCCATGCGGCGCGGCAGCAGATAAGTCCAGTACTCGGAGCCGTAGAGGTTGCCCATCGAGCGGTAGTGCGGGTTGAGGATGACGCCCTCGCGCACCAGCACTTGGTCGGCGGCGAGGGCGAGGAAGACGCCGCCGGCACCGGCATTGCCGGCGAGCGCAGCGAGGGTCAGCTGCCGGTCGATGCCGATGATCTCTAGCACGAGGTCGTTCATCGCCTCGATGTTGCGCCACGACTCCTCGGCCGGCTGCGCGTCTGCCTCGATCAGGTTGAGGTGGATGCCGTTGCTCCAGTAGTCGGCGCCGCCGGCGAGCACGATCACCCGGGTCGGCCGGGCCTTGGCGGCGCGCAGCGCCGCGGCAAGCGCGCGGCACTGCGCCGTGCCCATCGCGCCGTTGTGGAAGTCGAAGTGCAGCCAGCCGACTGCCCCGCTCTCTTCGTAGCGGATCGGCTGCAGGCCCGGCGCGCCAGCCTGTGCATCGGCCGCAAGCGACGATTCGGGCACGCCAGCCAGCCGCTCACCGAGCACCATCGCCGCGGGCAGCTTGAACGCCGGCTCGGTGCCGTCGGCGCGGCGGAGGTGGCTGATCCAAACCGCGCCGTCGCGCGTCGTCCGCAGGATCGCGCCGTCGCGCTGCGCCAGCACGGCGCCCGGCAGCGCCGCCGGCCATGCACCGCCTTCGCGATGCGCGCCGTGGAGGTATACGGGCAGGCCCAGCACCTCGTCGCGCACGCCCGGCGCACCGTCCGAGGCGCGGATCTTGCGCAGCACGGTCTCGCTGTCTTCGGCCGCCCAGTCGATCGCCCGGTCGGTCTGGCGCATGAGCGGCCTTGCGCGGCCGCGCGCCGCATCGGCGAGAGCCGCGAGTTGGACGGGGCCGCGGCCATCGGCGATGCGCTGCAAGGCCTGGTGAATCGCCACGACCGCGGCCTCGGTGACTTCATTACGGTAGAGGCTGCTCTTGGTCGCTGCGCGCATCGCAAACCCCGCGCTCGCCCAGACGGCGCCGCCGTCGAGCTCGCCGCTCGCCTCGATGAGGGTGACGCCCCACTCGCGCTCGCCCTCGAGGATCGCCCAGTCGAGCGACGACGGTCCGCGGTCGCCGACGATGCCGGGGTGGACGATCAGGCAGAGGTGCTTCTGCCACACCGCGTCGGCGATCCGTCGCTTCAGAAAGGGCGCGACGATCAGCTCGGGCCGCCATAGCGCCACCGCCTCCTCCGTCACGCTGTCGTTGATGTCGAGCTCGACCGAGACCTCGTGGCCGGCCCGAGTCAGCTCGTCGAAGAGACGCTGCGCGAGGCTGTTGAAGGCGTGGGTGAGGAAGAGGATGCGCATCAACAGATCCGCGGCAGCTGTTCGCCGGTGAGCCAGTCGACGATGCGCCGGCCGCCGAAGCGCGTGTCCATCTGCACGAAGTGGTGGGCATCGGCGATCGCCTCGCCGACGATCGCCGTGTCGGCGCCGAGCGGATGCGCGCGCATCGTGGCGAGCAGCCGCCCGGCGTCGGCCTCGGCGCAGAGGGCGACGAGCTTGCCTTCGTTGGCGACGTAGAGCGGATCGAGGCCGAGGAACTCGCAGGCCGCCTCGACCTCGGGGCGCACCGGCACCGCCGCCTCGGCGATCAGCATGCCGCAGCCCGACTGCGCCGCGAGCTCGTTGAGCGTCGTCGCCAGGCCGCCGCGCGTCGGGTCGCGCAGGCAATGGATGCCAGGGACGGCCTCGACCATCGCCGCGACGAGGCCGTGCAGGGCCGCGGTGTCGGAGCGGATCGTCGTCTCGAAGCTCAGGTTCTCGCGCAGCGACATGATCGCCACGCCATGGTCGCCGATCGTCCCGCTGACGAGGATGCGGTCGCCGGGGCGGGCGCCGTCGCCCGAGATCGACACGCCGGCCGGCACGACGCCGACACCGGTGGTTGTGATGAAGACACCGTCGCCCTTGCCCTTCTCGACGACCTTGGTGTCGCCTGTGACCACCGGCACGCCGGCTTCGCGCGACGCCGCTGCCATCGATTCGACGATGCGCTTGAGGTCGGCGAGCGCGAAGCCTTCCTCGAGGATGAAGCCGGCGGCCAGGTACAGCGGGCGGGCGCCCGCCATCGCGACGTCGTTGATCGTCCCGTGCACCGACAGGCAGCCGATGTCGCCGCCGGGGAAGAACAGCGGCGAGACCACATGCGCGTCGGTGGCCAGCACGAGCCGGTGGCCGGCGGGCGGTGCCGGCAGGCGGGCGCCGTCGTCGCCCTGGCGCAGGAACTCGTTGTCGAAGGCGCGCGCGAACAGCTGCTCGACCAGCTGCGCCGCCACCCGGCCGCCAGCGCCGTGGTTCATCTCGATGCAGCCACGCTTGAGATCCAGCGGACGCAGCCAGCCCGCCTTCACGGCGCTCACGCGGCCACCACCGGGATGTCGCGAAAACGCCCGTAGCTGAAGTGCGCCGCGCAGGCGCCTTCGCTGGACACCATGCACGAGCCCATCGGGCTTTCGGGCGTGCAGACGGTGCCGAACAGCGTGCATTCGCTGGGCCGCTTGCTGCCGCGCAGGATGGCACCGCATTCGCACTTCGGGTGGTCGGGCACCGACTCGTAGCCCAGGCCGAAGCGGGCCTCGGCGTCGAAGGCGGCGTAGGCCGGGCGCAGGCGCAACGCGCTGGCGCGCACCTCGCCCAGCCCGCGCCACTCGAAGCTGTCGCGCAG
>JBBRFB010000168.1:0-6385 GCA_038225015.1 Burkholderiales bacterium | reverse complement strand
TCGAAGGACCTCGCTGCCGCGCGCAGCGACGTGCGCGACGGCATCGCCGCGGCGCTCGAATACGCTCGCTCGGTCGGCATTCCGTTGGCCATCGAGCCGCTGCATCCGATGTATGCCGCCGACCGCGCCTGCGTCAACACGGTGGAGCAGGCGCTCGACCTGTGCGAGGCGCTCGACCCCCGAGTCGGCGACGAAGCCGGGCCGGCGGGCCTCGGCGTCGCCGTCGACGTCTATCACGTATGGTGGGACCCGAAGCTCGAAGCGCAGATCGGCCGCGCCGGGCGCGACCGCCTGCTCGCCTTCCACGTCTGCGACTGGCTCGTTCCCACCACCGATCTGCTCAACGACCGCGGCATGATGGGCGACGGCGTCATCGACATCGCGCGCATCCGCGGCTGGGTCGAGGCCGCCGGCTTCGCCGGCTACAGCGAGGTCGAGATCTTCTCGGCGGCGAACTGGTGGAAGCGCCCGGGCGACGAGGTCGTCGCCACCTGCATCGAACGCCACCGCCGCGCCGTCTGACCTGCGGGCCCGCCGCCTCGGCCAGTAGCGCTTAAGCAAGCGCCGGTGCGAGGCGGGTGCGGCGGACCCGGCGGACGTTGAAGGCGCTGACGATGAGGATGCCCTGGACGATGGCGATGCCGAGCCACACGTCGGCGGGACGATGCATGTCCATCAGGGTCCCGAATGCCAGCGGCGCCGCCGCCTGGCCGATGTCGAGCCCCGAGTAGACGACGCCGTAGACGCGGCCGGTCGCGTTCTCCGGCGCCGCCCGCTTGACGATGAGGTCGCGCGAGGGGCCGGCGATACCGGCGGCGATGCCCATCAGCCCGAACAGCACCGGCACGGCCAGCGCCGACACGGGGGCGAAGCCGATCGTGAGCGCGATGATCGCGGCGACGCCGAACGCGGCGCCGACGATCCGCTCGCAGCGTGCCGGATTGGCGGCGAGAAAGCCGCCGATCACCATGCCACCGGCAGCAGCCACCATGTAGATGGTGAGGCACATCGCGGCCGTGCGCGCCGGCACGTCGTGCAATTGCCGCGCCGCCTCCGGCGCGAACGCCTGGATGCCGCTGATGATGACGGCGTAGAGGAAGAAGAAGGTAAAGCACATCCAGACCGCGGGAATGGCGAGGAAGTCGAGGCTGCCAGCACCTGGCGCCGCCTTGCGCGCCGCCGGCGCCGGGCGGGCCGCACTGGTCATGTCGATCGTCAGGTTCGAGCGATTGAGCCAGAGGACGACGAGCACCAGCAGCGCCAGCGCGCCGGCCGAGGCCAGCGCCGTGCGCCACGAATAGGCGATCGTGATCGGCACGAGCATGGCCGGTGCCAGCGCCCATCCCAGGCTGCCGGTGATGCCGTGGACGCTGAATGCGTGGCCGAGCCGCGAGGGATGGATCCGGCGGTTGAGCAGCGAGTAGTCGACCGGGTGGAAGACGCCGTTGCCGGTGCCGGCGACGACGGCGAAGGCGGCGAGCATCGCGTAGCTGGTGCTCGCGGCGAAGCCGAAGGCCGCCGTGGCGAGGAGCGCCATGCCGCCGAACAGGATCGGCCGCGGCCCGAAGCGGTCGACGAGAAATCCCGACAACGTCTGCACGCTGCACGACACGACGAAGAAGATCGTCAGCAGGATGCCGAGCTCGGTGTAGCCGACGTGAAAGGCATCCTTCAGCCAGGGAAAGAGCGGTGGCAGCAGCAACTGGCTGAAGTGGCTGATGCAGTGGGCGAGGCCGACGAGACCCATCAGGGCCGCATCGTGGCGACGGCCGGGAGAGGCGGGAGCGGCGGGAGCGGCGGGAGCGACGGAATCGGTCACGGACGGGCGGCGAGCGTGGCCGCGGGACGAGGAAGACCGCATCGTAGCTGCCGGCAGCGAGACTGAATTACGATAGAGAGTCAAATTCTGTCGAGATCGCGCCATGGCCTCACCGCCCCCTCGCACCGCCGCGCCGATCGGGCCGCTGACGCCACACCTCTACATGCCGACGGCGGCGCGGCCGCTGCGCGCCAAGCAGCAGCACTTGCGGGCTGACACGCGCGTCGAGCCGCATGCGCACCCCTGGGGGCAGGTGGTCCTGTCGGCCACCGGCGTCGTGCGGGTGACCGCGGCACTTGGCACGTACATCGTGCCGCCGTCGCGCGCGGTCTGGATCCCGCCCGGCGTCGAACATGCCGTCACTGTGATCGAGGACGCCGACCTGCTGACGCTCTACTTGCACGAACGCCGCCGGCGAACCGGCCCGGCCGCGACGCCGGCCGAGTCGGCGCCCTGGCGGCAATGCCGCGTGCTCGAGGTCGGGCCGCTGATGATCGCGCTCGCGCTGGAGATGGACACGAGGCCGGATCAAGTCCGCCAGGCGCCGGACGCGTCGGCGCTGGCGCGCGAGAAGCGCCTCGCCGCCCTGCTCGTCGACGAGCTGCGCCGAGCCGCCCCTGTTCGCCTCGGCGTCGACCTGCCGCAGGAAAAGCGCCTGCGCCGGCTGTGCGAATCGGTGATCGACAACCCATCGCGCCACCAGACGCTGGCCGGCTGGGCGGGCGATGCCGGCGCCAGCGCCCGCACCATGACCCGCCTGTTCCGCAGCGAACTGGCGACGACGTTCCTGCAGTGGCGCCAGCAGGTGCTGCTGGCGCACGCGGTGCCGCTGGCAGCGCAGAAGCGGTCGATGTCGCAGATCGCCGCGACCCTCGGCTACGCCAGCCCGAGTGCCTTCACGGCCATGTGCAGGCGCTCCGTCGGTGCGCCCCCCAGTCGCTTCCTGCGCCAGCCGCCGCGCGTCTGAACCCGGCGCCGGCCATCGGCCGGGGTTCGCCGCGCATCGGTGTTACCAATTGTGACAACGGAGCGACGACTTAGACTGCGGCGAACCCTTCCCGCGCCCGACGGCGCGCGCACCTGGAGAAAGCATGCTGACATCGCTGTTCGGTGACCTCGGCCCCCGCGCCGCCAAGACGAAGACGCGGGAATTCGAGGACACCCAGGTCGACTCGCAGGGCTTCGCGGCCACGGCGATCATGGAAAGCGTCGCCACCGAGGTCAACGACCGCGGCCAGATCATCGACCGTCATCTCAGCGAGATCGTCGTCAGCGGCTCGCCGGCGCAGGCGATCCGCGAGCACTTCGCGGCGACCCGGCCGGATCTCGAGACGGCGACGTCGATGATCACCCTGCTCGACCCCGTCGGCGTCTGGGCGTCGTCGGTGATCAAGGCGCTGTCGGACGCCGGTGGCCGCCCGATCGAGAGGCTGCACCTCCGCGAGAAGACGACCCTGCGCACGATCGCCATGATCGAGCGGACGACGCTGGTTCGCCGCCAGGAAGACACCTTGCGCGTCTTCCACGCCGACGTGCGCGCCCCCGGCCCGGAAAACGCCGAGATCCCGGTCGCGCTGATGGAGCGCAGCCAGATGACCGCCGTCATCATCGGGCCGATGCAGCCGCACGCCATCGACGCGCTGCTCTCGGCACTTCGCCACGCCTGCAGCCTCGACACCTGGCGCTGCCCGCACCTGCTGTTCCAGCTGCCCCCGAACGCTGCCTGGATCAACGCCAAGGTGCAGGCGATGACCTGGCCGGAGCGGCTGCACGTGCACATGGTCAGCGAGCCGATGACGGGCGCGTCGTCGGTGTGGAACGCCATGCTCGGCATCTGGAACGAGGCCAAGCTGCAGCCCGGCTGGGACCCGGCCGCCGTCTCTCCGATGCTCGGCACGAAGGATTTCCCGATCAAGGTCGGCGAGATCGGCGGCAATGCAGGATCGGCGTCGGACAGCGCTGCCCCGGGCGCCGTGGTGCTGGCGCCTACGGTAACGCGCGGCGTGCTCGATCCGGCGCGCAGCCGGCAAGCGCTTGCCGGGCTGCGCAAGCTCGACGGCATGATCGGCTGCGCTCTCGTCGACGCGTCGAGCGGCATGGTCCTGGCGAACGAGGTGCGCAGCGAAGGCGAAATCGACATGGAGCGCGCCGCCGCGGCGTCGACCGAGGTCCTGCGCGCGCACGCCGACGCCGCGAACCACCTCGGCCTCGGCAATTCGATCGACGAGGTGATCACGACGGCCGGCTCCCGACACGTGCTGATCCGGTCGCTGCAGCGGCATCCGGAGCTCTTCATCGTCGCCGTACTCGAGAAGCACCGGACCAATCTGGCACTGGCTCGCTTCCAGTTGCTCGAGGTCGAACGCGCCCTCGTCTAGCGGTCTCGAGCCCGGCCTCAGCCGGCGCTGTGCGTCTTCAGCGCGAGGGCCTTGTTGGCCAGCGCGTCGGCCTTCTCGTTGCAGCGATCGCCGTTGTGACCACGCACCCAGCGAACGCTTACCTTGCGGGCGTCCGCGTGGGCGAACAACTGCTTCCACAAGGCCAGGTTGGCGACCGGATCGCCCTTCGAGTTGCGAAAGCCCTTGCGCTCCCAGCCGGCGCGCCATTCGCTCAGCCCCTTGAGGACGTACTGGCTGTCGGAGACGAGCTCGACCTCGGCGCCGACCGGCACCCGTGCCAGGCCTTCGATGGCCGCCGTCAGCTCGGCGATCTGGTTCGTGCCGTGGCCGATGAAGCCGAAGTGGTCGCTCTCGCTGCCGTCGTCCGGCCGGATGAGCACGACGCCCCAGCCGGCCGGCCCGGGGTTGGTCGGGGCACAGGCGCCGTCGGCGTACGCCAGCCACTTCGCAGCGTTCGTCGTCATCGGTCGGCCACCTCGCAATCGAGCTCGAGCTCGCCGCTGCGCTGCGTCGCCGCCACCGGAGCCGGCGCCGTGGCACCCTTCTTGGCCCGGGGCTCGTCGCGAACCAGGCCGATCAGCCGCATCCCGCGCACGCGCTTGACGGCGACGATGTAGTAGAGCGCGCCGAACACCGGCCACCAGCGATCGCCGGCCGCTTCCATCCAGCCGAAGCGGGCCAGCCACTTGGCCGACGTGACCGGCGGGATGTAGCAGCCGAAGCGGCCAGCCTCGACCTCGAAGCTGAGCAGGCGCAGCCAGTCGCGCAGGCGCCGGTAGCCGATGAACTCGCCGGCCGCCGGAAGAAAGGGATCGGTCTTCGCGCCGAGCGACAGCCGTCGTCGCAAGCGACCGAGTCGCTGACGTGTTCCCCACAGGCTCGCCGGATTGAAGCCGATGATCAGGGCGCGGCCTTCGGGGACGAGCACGCGCTCGACCTCGCGCAAGGTCCGGTGCGGATCGCGCGCCAGCTCGAGCGTATGCGGCAGAACGACGAGATCGAGGCTCGCGGAATCGAACGGCAAGGCGTCGAAGTGGCAACAGAGCGCCGGCGCCGCCTGAACGCGGGCGTCGCCCTCGACGACTTCCGGCTGCGCGCTCGCGGAGGCACCCATCGTCTCGACCGCGAGCCAGCGATGCGGCATGCGGTTGCCAGCCAGCGCCGAGAGCTCGGGCAGGCCGAGCTGCAAGGCGTGGAATCCGAAGAGGTCGGCGACGGCCTGATCGAGATGGCGCTGCTCCCACTCGAGCAGATAGCTGCCGAGGGGCGAAAGCAGCCACTGGGGCAACTGTATGATCGCGCCTTCGGCCATGAATTCGACTGCAGCCCCCGCCTTCTTTGACAACGACATCCGGGTGATCGACGACCTCTGCAAGGGAACTGTCGTCGGTCCGGTCGAGCAGGCGCCGGCCGATGCGGCGTTCGAAGCCAGGCCACCCACTTTGGCGGCGATTCTAGTGACCCACACTCGCGTCGATTGCGACGCTGCCTCTGGCACGTGGCGCGATCACGAGACAGCCAGGACATGGGAGAACGAGTTCCGATGACGTCGACGCACGCGACTGCGCCTGCAGGCCGGACCCTCCGGTACCGCACGGCAGCAGCAGCCCTCGTCCTGTTTCTCGCCGGGTGCGCAGTCGCACCTCCCGCCTCTCCTCCACCCCCCGTCTCGCCCGCACCGGTGGCGCTACCCGCACCTGTTGTCGCCTTCGCACCGGCCGCGTCGGCGCCCGAGTCGGCGGCATCCGACGCCGACGAGACGGTCGCCGCACCCACCCCGGTCGACCCGCTGCGCCCGGAGGTCCATCTCGACCTCGGCGGCCGCTCGGCCCGCGTGGATCTCTGGGCCCGCCTGCGCCGCGGCTTCGCCATGCCCGACCTCGACAACGACCTCGTTCGCGACCGCGAGCGCTGGTATGCCGATCGCCCCGACTACGTGGCGCGCATGACCGAGCGCGGCAGCCGCTACCTTTTCTACATCGTCGAGGAGCTCGACAAGCGCGACATGCCGACCGAGCTCGCGCTCCTGCCCTTCATCGAGAGCGCCTACAACCCGCAAGCGATGTCGGTGGCGCGCGCCTCCGGCATGTGGCAGTTCATCCCCTCGACCGGCCGCGACTTCGAGCTGAAGCAGAACGTCTTTCGCGACGACCGGCGCGACGTCCTG
>JBBRFB010000167.1:0-6539 GCA_038225015.1 Burkholderiales bacterium | reverse complement strand
GACGCCGGCGACCTCGCCCTTGGCGAAGCTCGTGCCGACGGCAGGCAGGTCGACGAAGACGATGTCGCCGAGCGCGTCCTGCGCGTGCACGGTGATGCCGACGGTGGCGGCGGCAGCGTCGCCGGCGTCGACCCACTCATGGTCGGTGGTGAAGTAGACCGTCATCGAAGAGCTCCTGTTCGTTGCGTTGGGGCAGGGGCGGCCGGTCAGCCGCGGACGTAGCGGTGCGGGACGAAGGGCAGGGGCGCGACCCGCATCGGCTGGCGACGGCCGCGCACCTCAGCGTGGACGACTGCGCCGGCCACGGCCTGCGCTGTCGGCAGGTAGCCCATCGCGATCGGCTGGTTCACGCTCGGGCCGAGCGTGCCGCTGGTGACGCGGCCGACAGGGGCGCCGTCGGCGTCGAGGAGGGCGGCGCCTTCGCGCACCGGCGCACGCTCGAGGCCGACGAGACCGACGCGCTTGCGCGGGGCGCCGTCCCGAAACTGGTCTTCGACGACGTGCGAACCCGGATAGCCGCCGGCGCGGGCCCCGCCCGGCCGCCGCACCTTCTGGATGGCCCAGGCGAGCGCCGCCTCGACCGGTGTCGTTGTCGTGTCGATGTCGTGGCCGTAGAGGCAGAGTCCGGCCTCGAGCCGCAACGTGTCGCGGGCGCCGAGGCCGGCTGGCGCGACGGCGGGGTCGGCGAGCAGAGCACGTGCCAGCCGCTCGGCGTCGCCGGCGGCGACCGAGATCTCGAAGCCGTCTTCGCCGGTGTAGCCGGACCGGGTGGCGAAGCAAGGCACGCCGGCGATCGACGCCGCGGCGCCGGTCATGAAGGTGAGACCGGCGAGATTAGGGGCGAGCCGGGCGACGACCGCGGCGGCGCCGGGCCCCTGCAGGGCGAGCAGGGCGTGCTCCGGCATCGGCTCGACGACGCAGCGCTGGCCGAGTCGCTGGCGAAGGTGCAGGGTGTCGGCGGTCTTGCAGCCGGCGTTGACGACCACGAACAGGTGGTCGTCCCGTCGCGTCACCATCAGGTCGTCGAGGATGCCGCCGCGCTCGTCGGTGAAGAGTGCGTAGCGCTGGCGGCCGGGGGCGAGATCGACGACGTCGACCGGGACCAGCGTTTCCAGCGCCGCCGCCGCATCGGCACCGAGGAGGCGCAGCTGGCCCATGTGCGAGACGTCGAAGAGGGCGGCCGCGTTTCGGCAGTGGCGGTGTTCGGCCAGGATTCCGCTCGGGTACGAGACCGGCATCGCATAGCCGGCGAACGGCACCATCTTCGCGCCGAGCTCTCGATGCAGGGCGTGCAGCGGCGTCTGCTGCAGCGTTGCCGACGGATCGGGTTCGATCATGGCGCGGATTCCGAGCAAGAGGCACGCCCGCGCGAGGCGGCTCGCGCAGGAAGAAATGCCCCCTCTGTCCGCTTTACCTGAGAGATTGGCGGTGCCGCGAGCGGCGCCGCTTGCCCCTTCGGTGGGTCCGCTCGGGGCGGGCCTCTCTCCAGCGAGGAACGCTTCGATGAAGCGTGTGCCAGTCCCTTTTGCCTGAGCGTTCGACCCTGCGGTCTGCGCCTTCGG
Source organism: Burkholderiales bacterium (assembly GCA_038225015.1). Lineage (GTDB taxonomy): Bacteria > Pseudomonadota > Gammaproteobacteria > Burkholderiales > Burkholderiaceae_C > Schlegelella_A. Next base: position 4,977 of record JBBRFB010000167.1, on the reverse strand, counting down.
CGGCTTCGATCGAAGCTCTCTCCTGGCCGTCGCAGTGTAGCAGCGGCGATCGAAGCGGCCCGGATAATCCGGGCATGACGCGCATCGACGAGTGGCTGCGGATCGAGTCGCTCGACCTCGAGGCGCAGGGCCTCGCCCACAACGACGAGGGCAAGGTCGTCTTCGTCGAGGATGCCTTGCCGGGCGAGGAGGTCCAGGTCGTCGTGCAGCGGCGCAAGAACAGCTGGGAGCAGGCGCGACCGACGGCGTGGCGCTGCGAGAGCGCGCAGCGGGTGGTGCCGCGCTGCCCGCATTTCGGCGTCTGCGGCGGCTGCAAGATGCAGCACCTGCACATCGGCGCGCAGGTCGCGACGAAGCAGCGCGCGCTCGAGGACGCGCTCTGGCACATCGGCAAGGTGCGCCCTGAGCAGGTGCTGCGGCCGATCGAAGGCCCGGCCTGGGGTTATCGGCAACGCGCCCGTCTGTCGGTGCGTCACGTGCTCAAGAAAGGCAAGGTGCTTGTCGGCTTCCACGAGCGCAAGTCGAGCTACGTTGCCGAGATCGATAGCTGCGCGGTGCTGCCGCCGCACGTCAGCGCGCTGCTGCTGCCGCTGCGCGAGCTCGTCTACGCCATGGACGGGCGCGATCGCCTTCCGCAGATCGAGGTCGCCGTCGGCGGCGACACGACGGCGCTTGTCCTGCGCCATCTCGAGCCGCTGTCGGCGGCCGACTCCGACCGCCTGCGCGCCTTCGCGGCGCGTCACGCGGTCGAGTGGTGGCTGCAGGCCAAGGGGCCAGAGTCGGTGCGCACGCTCGACGGCGTCGAGTCGCGACTGGCCTACGAGTTGTCAGAATTCGCGATCAGGATGCCTTTTCGGCCGACCGACTTCACCCAGGTCAACGCGGCGATCAACGGCGCGCTGGTGGCGCGTGCGGTCGGCCTGCTCGGCCCGCAGCGCGGTGACGCCGTCATCGACTGGTTCTGCGGTCTCGGCAACTTCACCCTCGCGCTGGCGACGCGGGCGGGCAGCGTCACCGGCGTCGAAGGCAGCCAGGTGCTCGTGGAGCGCGCCGGCGCCGCGGCGGCCTTGAACGGGCTGGCGCACAGGGCGCGCTTCGTCGCCGACGACCTGTTCGAGATATCGGGCGAGCGGCTTGTCTCCTTCGGCTCGGCCGAGCGCTGGCTGATCGATCCGCCGCGCGAGGGCGCCTTCGCCATCGTGAAGGCGCTCACCGAGTTGCGCGAGGCTAGCGGCTCCGACGATCGCTGGCAGGCGCCGCAACGCATCGTCTACGTCAGCTGCAATCCGGCGACGCTGGCGCGCGATGCCGGCCTGCTCGTGCACCGGGCCGGCTACCGCTGCAGCGCCGCCGGCGTCGTCAACATGTTCCCGCACACGGCGCACGTCGAGAGCATCGCCGTCTTCGAGCGGGGACCGGTTCCGCTCGCGGCTTTGGCCGCAGAATGAAAACTGCCCTCGGGCCTGGCGGCCGGAGGGCAGGGTGCAGGCGCCGCCAGCGCGGCGTCCCGGGGGACTTCGTCAGTCGCGGCTGCCGCCGGCGATCCCGAGGATCGCCAGCAGCGACGTGAAGACGTTGTAGAGGCTGATGTACACGCCGAGTGTGGCGGTGATGTAGTTGGTCTCGTAGCCGAGCTTGACGCGCTGCAGGTCGTGGATGATGAAGGCCGAGAAGATGCCGATTGCGATGACCGAGATGGTGATCATCAGCGCGCTCGATTGCAGCCAGATGTTGGCGAGACCGGCCACGATCAGCATGATGACGCCGACGAACAGGAACTTGCCCATCGTCGAGAGGTCGCGCTTGATCACCGACGAGAGCGTGGCCATGCCGAGGAAGATGAGGCCGGTGCCGGTAAATGCGGTCATGATGAGACCGGCGCCGTTTGACATGCCGAGCACGAAGGACAGCATGCGCGAGAGCATCAGGCCCATGAAGAACGTGAAGCCGAGGAGCAGGGGCACGCCGGCCGCCGAGTTCTTCGTCTTCTCGATCGCGAAGATGAAGCCGAAGGCGCCGGCCAGGAAGATGATGGCGCTCATGCCCGCGCCCATTGTCAGCATCAACCCGCTCGACACGCCGATCCATGCGCCGAGCACGGTCGGCACCATCGACAGCGCCAGCAGCCAGTAGGTGTTGCGCAGGACCCGATCGCGTTGCTCCGTGCTCGAGACCGCTTGGCCGAGGCCCGGGTGGACCGTTTGCATGCTTTCCATGGACGAAACTCCTTGATGACCGACAGTCACTCTGACCGTTCGCGTCGATTGTAGTTCCCCAGTCCCGAGCGCCGGGGCCGGAGCGCGGCGACGAGGGCGGGGGATCGACCTCCCCTGAGATGGCGGCGGAGCGACCTGATTCAAGGGCAGGCTCGCCCATGACCCGCCACCTGCCGGACAGCCGGCGACGAGGTTCGGCCGGCCTCGGTCGGCCAGGCGAAAGTCCTTCCGAAGATACAATCTTGTTCGCTGCCCCGAGAGCTTTCGGCCTCGGTGCGCAGTCGCCTGAGGCCACCCATCAGCAGGCCTCGACCGCGCCCAGGTCGACGCCGGAGCGGCCGGCGCAACGATCCGGAGTCCCCGCTTGCCGCCCCAACTGCTGCCCGCCCACGCCCCGGCCATCCTGGCCCTCGCTGACGGCACGGTGTTCAACGGGGTATCGATCGGCACCGCCGGCCAGACCACGGGCGAGGTCGTCTTCAACACCTCGCTCACGGGCTACCAGGAAATCCTCACCGACCCCAGCTACTGCCGGCAGATCGTCACCCTGACCTATCCGCACATCGGCAGCTACGGCACGAACGGCGAAGACGTCGAGTCCGCCCGCATCCACGCCGCCGGCCTGGTCATCCGCGATCTGCCTGCGGTCGCTTCCAACTTTCGCAGCACCCGCTCGCTCGGCGACTACCTGCGCCAGGAGAACACCGTCGCCATCGCCGGCATCGACACCCGGCGGCTGACCCGTCACCTGCGCGCTTTCGGGGCCCAGAACGGCTGCATCGCCTCGGTGGCCGGCCCTGTGCCGTCGCGCGCCGAGATCGACGCTGCCGTCGCCGAAGCGCGCAACGCCCCGAGCATGGCCGGACTCGACCTCGCGCAGGTGGTCAGCGTACGCGAACCGTACGCGTGGTCCGAAACCCGCTGGGCCTTGGGCGCGGGCTACGGTCAACTCGTCGACGCGCGCTTTCACGTCGTGGCCTACGACTTCGGCGTCAAGTACAACATCCTGCGCCTGCTCGCCGATCGCGGCTGCCGTATCACGGTCGTTCCCGCCCGCACGAGCGCGGACGACGCGCTCGCGCTCGCCCCCGACGGGGTCTTCCTCGCCAACGGCCCGGGCGATCCCGAGCCGTGCGACTACGCCATCGAGGCGACGCGCACCTTCATCGCCCGCGGCGTGCCGACTTTCGGTATCTGCCTCGGCCACCAGATCATGGCGCTGGCCTGCGGCGCGAAGACGTACAAGATGAAATTCGGGCACCACGGCGCCAACCACCCGGTGAAGGACCTCGACAGCGGCCAGGTCAGCATCACCAGCCAGAACCACGGCTTCGCCGTCGATCCGAAAAGCCTGCCGGCGACGCTCAGGCCGACCCATGTGTCGCTCTTCGACGGCACGCTGCAAGGGCTGGCGCATGTCGACAAGCCGGCGTTCTGCTTCCAGGGCCACCCCGAGGCGTCGCCCGGGCCGCACGACATCGGCTACCTGTTCGATCGCTTCGTCGCCCTGATGGTGCCGAAGGCCGACGACGCGGCGCCGGCCGGGAGCGCGCATGCCTAGGCGCACCGACCTGTCGTCGATCCTGATCATCGGTGCCGGCCCGATCGTCATCGGCCAGGCCTGCGAGTTCGATTACTCGGGTGCCCAGGCCTGCAAGGCGCTGCGCGAGGAGGGCTATCGCGTCGTCCTCGTCAATTCCAACCCGGCGACCATCATGACCGACCCGGGGATGGCCGATGCGACCTACATCGAGCCGATCACCTGGAACGTGGTCGAGAAGATCATCGCCAAGGAGCGACTGGCCCACCCCGAGGAGAAGATGGCCGTGTTGCCGACGATGGGCGGTCAGACGGCGCTCAACTGCGCACTCGACCTGCACCGCCATGGCGTGCTGCAGAAGTACGGCATCGAGATGATCGGCGCCAACGAGACGGCGATCGAGAAGGCCGAGGATCGCCTCAAGTTCAAGGACGCCATGACCGGCATCGGCCTGGCTTCGGCGAAGTCGGGCATCGCCCATTCGTTCGACGAAGCGCTCGCGGTGCAGCGGCGCATCACCACCGAGACGCACGGCACCGGCTTTCCGATGGTCGTGCGGCCGAGCTTCACCCTTGGCGGCACTGGCGGCGGCATCGCCTACCACCCGGGCGAGTTCGAGGAGATCTGTCGCCGCGGGCTCGACCTGTCGCCGACCAAGGAGCTCCTGATCGAGGAGAGCCTGATCGGCTGGAAGGAATTCGAGATGGAGGTCGTCCGCGACAAGGCCGACAACTGCATCATCATCTGCTCGATCGAGAACCTCGACCCGATGGGCATCCACACCGGCGACTCGATCACCGTGGCGCCGGCGCAGACCTTGTCCGACAAGGAATACCAGCTGATGCGCAACGCCTCGATCGCGATCCTGCGCGAGATCGGCGTCGAGACCGGGGGCTCGAACGTGCAATTCGCGGTCAATCCGGAAGACGGCCGGATGGTCGTCATCGAGATGAATCCGCGCGTCTCGCGCTCGTCGGCCCTGGCCTCGAAGGCGACCGGCTTTCCGATCGCCAAGGTCGCGGCCAAGCTCGCCGTCGGCTACACCCTCGACGAGCTGAGGAATGACATCACCGGAGGCGCGACGCCGGCGAGCTTCGAGCCGTCGATCGACTACGTCGTCACCAAGATCCCGCGCTTCGCGTTCGAGAAATTTCCCGCCGCCGACTCGCGCCTGACGACGCAGATGAAGTCGGTCGGCGAGGTGATGGCGATCGGGCGCAC
>JBBRFB010000166.1:0-6733 GCA_038225015.1 Burkholderiales bacterium | reverse complement strand
CGCCTCGGCCGCCTTCGGCAGGCCCATGCCGCGCGCGAGCTCGGCGGCGGCAGCCGGCTCGAGACCGACCACCGGGTCGATGAAGATCTTGACGATCTTCTCCGGCGTGTCGCGGGCCACCTGTTCGATGTCCATGCCGCCTTCGCTCGAGCCCATCATCGCCACCTTCTGCGTGGCGCGATCGGTGAGCACTGCGAGGTAGTACTCTTTCTGGATGTCGGCGCCTTCTTCAACGAGGAGCCGGCGCACCTTCTGCCCTTCGGGGCCGGTCTGGTGCGTCTTCAGCTGCATGCCGAGGATCTCGCCGGCGAGCGTGCTGACCTCGTCGAGCGAGCGGGCGAGCTTGACGCCGCCGCCCTTGCCGCGACCGCCGGCGTGGATCTGGGCCTTGACGACCCACACCGAGCCGCCGAGCCGCTGCGCCGCCTCGCTCGCTTCGCGAACGCTGAAGGCCGGGTAGCCGCGTGGCACCGGAATGCCGAATCGAGCGAGTATTTCCTTGCCCTGGTATTCGTGAATCTTCATCGAAGGGGGAGGTCAGGACCGGAAGGGACGCGCCGCGGCGGCGTCGCGATGGCCGAAGAATGTAGCACGCGACCTCGCGGACACCCTCCGCCGCGCCGACCACACACGGCCAGGCAGGAGGCCGACCGGACTTCAGCGCCGCGCTGAGCGAAGCACGCGCTGGATGACATCGGCCGAGAAGCCTCGACCGGCGAGAAAGCGCACCTGCGCCGCGTGCTCGCGCGGGCTCGTCGGGAGCTCGGCGAATCGACGTTCCCGCACGCCGCGGGCGCGCTCGAGTTCGGACTCGGCCAGCGTGGCTTCGAGTTCCACCGAAGGCGAGACGCCGTGTCGGGCCAGCTCCTGGCGAATGCGCAGGTTGCCGAACCGGGCCACCCTTGCGTGGACGCGCGACTCGACGAAACGCTCGGCCGACAGGAACCCCTCGACCTCCAGCCAGTCGAGCAGCGCATCGATCTCCAGCGAGCGGTCAGCCGCGGGTTCCGCGCCGTCGGCCTGGCCGGCGCCACCGTCTTCGGCCGATTCGCGCTCGTGCCGGCGCAACAGCTTGGCGCGCAACTCGACCCGGCTCTGGTCGCGCTGGGCCAGCAGCTGCAGGGCCTGCGCCTTGAGCGAGCGACGAGCCCGCCCCTTCGGCGCCGCTTCGCCCGCCCGTGCCCGGGCCAGCTTCACCGCGAGCTCAGTCTTTCACGACCTTGAGCTTGGCCGGCGTCTCGCCGGCCAGCTCGGCGCCCGGCAGAAGCGGGATGCCCATCGCGCAGCGCACCTTGTTCTCGATCTCGACGGCGAGGTCGGGGTTTTCCTTCAGGAATTCGCGGGCGTTGTCCTTGCCCTGGCCGATCTTCTCGCCCAGGTAGGCATACCACGAGCCGCTCTTTTCCAGGATCTTGGCCTCGACGCCCATGTCGATCACCTCGCCCTCGCGGCTGATGCCCTGGCCGTAGAGGATGTCGAACTCGGCGGTCTTGAAGGGCGGCGAGACCTTGTTCTTCACGACCTTGACCTTGGTCTCGTTGCCGATCACTTCCTCGCCCTTCTTGATCGAGCCGATGCGCCTGATGTCGAGCCGGACGGAGGCGTAGAACTTGAGCGCGTTGCCACCGGTGGTGGTCTCGGGCGAGCCGAACATGACGCCGATCTTCATTCGGATCTGGTTGATGAAAATGACCATGGTGTTGGTCTTCTTGATCGAGCCCGTCAGCTTGCGCAGTGCCTGGCTCATCAGGCGGGCCTGCAGGCCGGGCAACGAGTCGCCCATCTCGCCTTCGATCTCGGCCTTGGGGGTGAGCGCGGCGACGGAATCGATGACGACGAGGTCGACCGACGCCGAGCGGACCAGGGCATCGACGATCTCGAGGGCCTGCTCGCCGGTGTCGGGCTGGCTGATGAGCAGCTCCTGCAGGTTGACGCCGAGCTTTTGCGCGTACTGGATGTCGAGGGCGTGCTCGGCATCGATGAAGGCGCAGGTGCCGCCGAGCTTCTGCATCTCGGCCACCACCTGCAGCGTGAGCGTGGTCTTGCCGCTCGACTCCGGGCCGTAGATCTCGACCACCCGGCCGCGCGGCAGGCCGCCGACGCCGAGCGCAATGTCGAGGCCGAGCGACCCGGTCGAGACGACCTCGATGTCGTCGATCACCTCGCCTTCGCCCAGGCGCATGATCGCGCCCTTGCCGAACTGCTTTTCGATCTGCGCCAGCGCGGCCTGCAGGGCCTTCGCCTTCTCGGTATTCAGGGTCTTGACGGTCGTGTCCATGCGTTCTCCTTGGTCAGGCCATTATCTCAAAGGCTGGATGTTTGTACAGTAGCGGGGGCAGGGAATTTGCGCGATCCCCACAGCGAGCGGCAGGTCGGCACCCGAACGGGCGGGCGCCGCGACGGCGAGGTCCCCGGCCCGCCGGTCAGCTCTGAACGAGCCGCCGATTCCTGGCGATCGACATCAGGATGCCGAGCCCGAGCCCGAGCGTCACCATCGCCGTGCCGCCGTAACTGATGAAGGGCAAGGGCACGCCCACCACCGGCAGGATGCCGCTCACCATGCCCATGTTGACGAAGGCGTAGGTGAAGAAGCTGAGCGTGATGGCGCCGGCGAGCAGCCGCGTGAACATGGTGGGCGCGTCGGCCGCGATCATCAGGCCGCGAAAGATCAGGAACAAGAAGCCGAGCACCAGGCCGACGCAGCCGAACAACCCGAACTCCTCGGCGAACGCGGCGAAGACGAAGTCGGTGGTGCGCTCGGGAATGAATTCGAGGTGCGTCTGCGTCCCCTTCATGAAGCCCTTGCCGCGGGTGCCGCCCGATCCGATCGCAATCTCGCCCTGGATGGTGTGGAAACCCTTGCCGAGCGGATCGGTGGTCGGGTCGAGCAAGGTGCAGATGCGGTTCTTCTGGTAGTCGCGCAGCAGCGGCCAGGTGACGTCGGGCTGGCAGATCTTCTCTTCCGAGGCGATCACGGCGGTGACGGCGGCGACGGCGAGCATCGCCACCGGGATGATCAGCTTCCACGACAGGCCAGCGAAGAAGATGACCGCCAGCCCGGCCGACAGCACCAGGATCGCCGTGCCGAGGTCGGGCTGCTTGACGATGAGCGCCAGGGGAACGACGAGAAGCAGCGTCGCGATCACGAAGTCGAGTACCCGCAACTGACCTTCGCGGCGCTGGAACCACCAGGCGAGCATGAGCGGCATGGCGATCTTCATGATCTCGCTTGGCTGGATCGTCACCCCGAGGTTGAGCCAGCGCGTCGCACCCTTCTTGGTCACGCCGAGGCCCGGCAGGGCGGTCGCGATGAGCAGCGCGAGCCCCGCCAAGTACAGCGGAATCGCCACCCGCATGAGGTGCTGCGGCGGCACCTGGGCAACGATGAACAGCACGCACGACGCCAGCAGCAGGTTGCGGAAGTGGTCGACGAAGCGGGTGCCGTGGTCGAACCCTGCCGAATACATGGTCACGAGTCCGGCCGAAGCGAGCAGGATGATCGCCATGACCAGCGCCGCGTCGAAGCCGCTCAGGAAGGGCAGCGCCCGGCGCCAGAGCGTGGGCTTGTCGAAGACGGCGCTCATCGGCCCACCGCCGCCAGTGCCCGGACGGACTCGTCGTCGGCGCGGACGGCTGCCGAGGCCGCGGCCGACGCATCGCGGACGGCGCCGCGCAGAGGCACGGCTTCGATCGGGCGCGGGGTGCCGATCGGCGCCGTCGCCTGCCCGAGCCGGGTGGCGGCGATGTCGGCCTCGCTCGGGTACACGCCGGAGAGCACAAAGTCGAACACCCGCCGTGCGATCGGCGCCGCCGCGCCGGCGCCGAAGCCGGCGTTCTCGACCACCATGGCGACGGCGATTCGCGGCGCGTCGAGCGGCGCAAAAGCGGTGTAGAGCGCGTGGTCGCGATGGCGCTCGTCGAGGCGCGCGGCGTTGTACTTCTCGTTGGCCTTGATCTCGATGACCTGGGCGGTGCCGGTCTTGCCCCCCGACTGGTAGAGGGCACCGACGAACGAGCGCGCCGACGTGCCCTCCTGCGTCACGCCGTAGAGCGCGCGGTGGATGAAGGCGACATGCTCGGGCTTCCACGGCAGGGGCGGCAGCGGGTTGAACGCGAGCGGTGTCGACTTGCGGCTGTCGTAGTGCTCGACGGCGCGGGCGACGTGCGGCGTGAAGCGCTCGCCGCCGTTGGCGATGGTGGCCGTTGCCTGCGCCAGCTGCAGCATGGTGAAGGCGTTGTAGCCCTGGCCGATGCCGAGCGAGATCGTCTCGCCGGCGTACCACTTCTGCTGTTCCTTCTTGCGGTAGGCGTGGCGCTTCCACTCCGTCGACGGCAAGGTGCCGCGCAGCTCGCCCTGCATGTCGATGCCGGTCAGCTGGCCGAGCCCGAGCGGCGCCATGAAATCGTGGATCGCGTCGACGCCGAGGTCGCCGGCGAGCATGTAGTAGTACGTGTCGCACGACTGGACGATCGACTTGTACATGTCGACGGTACCGTGGCCGCCCTCCTTGTCGTCGCGGAAGCGATGGTTGCCGAAATTGAAGTAGCCCGGGTCGTAGATGGTCTGCTGCGGCGTGCGCTTGCCGAGCGTGAGCGCGGCCATTGCCATGAACGGCTTGTAGGTCGAGCCCGGCGGGTAGGTGCCGCGAAGGGCGCGGTTCAGCAGCGGCTTGTCGGGCGATTCGTTCAGCGCCTTCCAGCTCTCGACGTCGATGCCGTCGACGAAAAGGTTCGGATCGAAGTTGGGCTTGCTGACGAAGGCGAGGATCTCGCCGTTCCTCGGGTCGATGGCGACGAGCGCGCCCCGGCGGTCGCCGAACAGCTCCTCGACCAGCGCCTGCAGCCGGATGTCGATCGACAGGATCAGCGCGTTGCCGGGCGTCGCCGGGCTCGAGCGGAGCCGGCGGACAGCGCGGCCGGCAGCGCTCGTCTCGAGCTCCTCGAAGCCGGTCGAGCCGTGCAGCTCGCTCTCGTAGCTCTGCTCGACGCCGAGCTTGCCGATGTAATCGGTGCCCCGGTAGTTGGCCAGCTCGTCGTCGCTCCAGTCGTCCTCCATCGCCTTCTTCTCGGCCGGATTGATGCGCCCGATGTAGCCGATCAGGTGGCTGCCGACTTCGCCGAGCGGGTAGCTGCGAAAGAGCCGCGCCTTGATCTCGACGCCGTCGAAGCGATAGCGCTGCGCGGTGAAGCGGGCGACTTCCTCGTCGCTCAGGCGCGTGCGTAGGGGCAGCGACTCGAAGGTGCGGCTTTCCTCGAGCAGGTGCTTGAAGCGGCGCCGGTCGCGCGGCGAGATCTCGACGAGCTCGGCGAGCTGGTCGATCGTCGCGTCGAGGTCGGCGACCTTGGACGGCGCGATCTCGAGCGTGTACGCCGAATAGTTGTTGGCCAGGATGACGCCGTTGCGGTCGAGGATGAGGCCACGGTTGGGCGGGATCGGCAGGACGGCGATGCGGTTGTTCTCGGCCTGGGTCGACAGTTCCTCGTGCTTGACGATCTGCAGGTACGACAGGCGCACGACCAGGAGGCCGAAGGCGCAGACGACGAACAGCGCCGCGGCGACGACACGCAGGCGAAATCGCGACAACTCGCGTTCGGTGTTGCGCAGCTCGGTCATGTCGAAAGCGTGTCTACAGCGGGCGGTTCTGGTCTGGGTCGGGCGCGCGCCGCTGCGGCGCCAGCAGCAGCCAGGTCGCGAGGGGCCAGAGCATGGCCTGGAACACCGGCGCGAAGATCAGTTGCCAGCCCGGGAACATGCCGCCGGCGATCATCCGCACGACGAGCGAGACGGCCTGGGCGGCGAGAAAGAGCGGCAGGATCTGCAACGCCTGCGACGGCACGGTGAACCAGAGCAGCCGGCGATGCACCGTGACCGCGAAGAAGCTGAGCAGCGTGTAGGCGAGCGCGTGCTGGCCGAGCACGGCGCCGCTGTGCACGTCCATCAGCAACCCGAACGCGAAGGCGACGCCGACGCCGACCCGGCGCGACTGGTGCACGTTCCAGAAGACGAGTACCAGGGCGAGGAAGTCGGGCAGCGCCGGCAGCCGCCCGAGCGGCACGATGTTGAGCAGGAAGGCGATGACGAGCGTCGTCCAGACGAAGATCGGATTGACCGGCATCAGCAGCTGGTCGGAAGAGCGCGGCATGATCACTTGCGCCCTCCCCTCTTCGGCGCCGTTTTCGCCCCGGGCTGCGACGCCGCCGCTTCGGGCCGCGGCGGCAGTTGCACGCCGCTCGGCTCGAGCACGAGCACGTAGCGAACGCCGTCGGCCTGCGCCGTCGGCCGCAGTGCGATGTGGGCGAATCCCGAGTCGGCCTTGCGGTCGACGGCCACGACGGTGGCGACCCGGATCCCTGCCGGATACACACCGTCGACGCCCGACGTCATGAGCTCGTCGCCGACGCGCACATCGGCGTTGCCGGCCATGAAGCGCATCTCGAGGAGCCCGACGCCCGTCGCCGGCGCGCCGAAGGCGGCGCTGCGTGCGCGGGTGCGCACGTTGAGCACGGGAATGGCGGCATCGCGGTCGATGAGCAGAGTGACTTCGGACGACTGCAGGTAGACGCGGGTCACCTGGCCGAGAACGCCGGCTTCGTTGATGACCGGCGAACCGAGCATGACATTGTGGGTGACGCCGCGGTCGATGATCACCTTGCGGGAGTAGGGATCAGCGGCCTCGTAGAGCACCTCGGCGGCCTGCGAACGCACGCTCAGTGCCGGGCGCAGCTCGAGCAG
>JBBRFB010000165.1:0-6737 GCA_038225015.1 Burkholderiales bacterium | reverse complement strand
GTCGCCCGGCAGGCGCAGCCACTCGAGCAGCAACGAGCGCGGATTTCCGATGTAGTCGAGACTGCGCGCATGCCAGTAGCCATGCTCGGCCACGTCGCGGAGCTGCAGCACGCCGGCCGGGAAGAGGCTCAGGCCGAGCATCAGCGCCAGACCGATGTTCGTTCCCCAGAACGCGACCTTGATGTACTTCTCGATGCCCGGCCAGCGTGCTTCGCTCGTCGTCTGGCGCAGCACGAACACCATCAAGGCGATCGCCAGCATGCCGAACACGCCCATGAGCGAGCCGTGCGCATGCGCCGGCGTGAAGGCGGTGCCGACCTCGTAGTAGCTGACGATCGGCAGGTTGATGAGAAGGCCGAACACGCCGGCGCCGACGAAGTTCCAGAAACCCACCGCCATCAGGAAGTAGAAGGTCCACTTGTGCGGTATCGCGATAGGCTCGTTGCACACGTCGCACTGGCCGCGTGTCGTGCGCACGAAGTCCCAGGCGTCGAGCGTCAGCAAGGTGAGCGGCACGACCTCGAGCACCGAGAACATCGCCGCCATGGCCATGTTGAAGGTGCTCTGGCCGTTGAAGTACCAGTGGTGGCCGGTGCCGACGACGCCGCCGATGAAATAGAGAATGCCGTCGAGGTAGATCACGCGCAAGGCGACGTTGCGGCGTGTCAGGCCGAGCTGATAAAACGTCAGCGCGACGACGGTGGTCGCGAAGAACTCGAAGTAGCCCTCGACCCAGAGGTGGATGATCCAGAAGCGCCAGGTGTCGACGACGGTGTAGTTTGTCTTGGCGCCGAAGAACAGCGCCGGCAGATAGAAGACCGGAATGGCCAGGGCGGCGAGCAGGAACATCTTCGCCAGCGGGCGTGCTGCGGGTTGGCCGATCGCGCGCGGCCGGGCCAGGGCGAAGAGAACAGCGAACCATACCGAGAGGCCGGCGACCAGCAGCACCTGCCAGATCCGGCCGAGCTCCAGATACTCCCAGCCCTGATTGCCGAGCCAGAACCACCACGTGCCGAGCCGCTGCGCGATGCCGAGCCATTCGCCGAGCAGGCTGCCGCCGATGACGACGACGAAGGCGGCGAACAGGACGTGAACCGACCCGGCGAACCAGCGCGGCTCCTCGATACGCAGCGATCGACCGAGAAACAAGGCGGCAGCGACGTAGGCGGTGGCGATCCAGAAGATCGCCGTCTGCAGATGCCAGACGCGCATCAGATTGCTCGGGAAAATCTTCTCGAGCTGGAAACCGTAGAAGCTTTGCGGGTCTGCCCGATAGTGCGCCGTGGCACCGCCCACCAGCGTCTGCGCGAGGAACAGCAGCGCGACAACGACGAAAAACTTCAGCAGCGCGCGCTGGCCGGGGCTGGCCTCGCCGGGCAACAACTGCGGGTGGATGTGCTGGCCGCGGCTGATCCAGCCGAGGTAGTCGAACTTTCCAAATGCCAGAAGCACGGCCGCAATGCCGATCAACAGGACGACCAGGCTGAGAGCGCTCCACAGCAGCGCGCCCGGGATCGGCACGTTGCCGACGCTCGGATCGTAGGGAAAATTGTTGGTGTACGAGTGGTCCTCGCCCGGCCGCTTCGCGACCGACGCCCAGGCCGCCCAGGTGACGAAGGCGGTGAACTGACGCAGCTCGGTCGGGTCGCTCAGCAGGTCCCGGCGCAATCCGCCGTTTTTCGCCGGGTCGCGAAAATACGCGGTCCAGATCGCGAGTTGCTGGCGATACGCGAGCGACTCGGGTGCCGTCAGCTGCAAGCGCCGGGTGGTCGGGTCGTAGCGGTTGGTCTTCAGCTCCACCGCCGTCTCGGCGAGCACGGATGCCTGCTGCCCCGGCGAGAGGGTCGTCATCGGCTTGCCGAATCGCTGCGAAGCGATCGCCGCCGCCGTATCGACGCCGATCTGGTGCAAGGCGGCAGCCGAGTAGTCGGGGCCGAGATAGGCGCCATGACCCCAGATGCTGCCGTTGGCCATCAGGCCGTACTTCAGGAAGACGGCCTGGCCTTCGCTCACGTCGTCGCCGGTGAAGACGATGCTGCCTTTCGCGTCGAGAACCTGCTCGGGGATCGGCGGCGCATCGCGGTAAGCCAGCGACGTGATCGCGAGCAGCGCGGCAAAGCCGAGCACCATGACGATGGCGACCGAGCGCAACCACCAGGGCGACAGATCGGCGTCGTCCGGCGTCAGCGGCTGGGCGGCGTCGCTCATACCTCGTTCACAGCGCTTCCTTGACCATCGCCAGCCGGATCTTCTCGATCGCCCGGGAAGGTGCGAGCCCTTTGGGGCAGACCTCGGTGCAGTTCATGATCGTGCGGCATCGATAGAGGCGATAGACATCGTTCAGGTCGTCGAGACGCGCCGCAGTGGCGGTATCACGGCTGTCGACGATGAAGCGATCGGCTTGAAGCAGGCCCGCCGGACCGACGAATTTCTCCGGGTTCCACCACGACGAAGGACACTGGCTCGTGCAGCAGGCGCACAGGATGCACTCGTACAGGCCATTCAGCTTGTCGCGATCTTCGGGCGACTGCAGCCGCTCGCGTTCCGGCGGTGGCTCGTCGTTCACGAGGTACGGCTTGATCGAGTGGTAGTGCTTGAAGAACTGCGTCATGTCGACGACCAGGTCGCGAATGACCGGAAAACTCGGCAGGGGACGCAGGACCACCGGCTCCTTGAGTCCCTTGACCGGCGTGATGCAGGCCAGGCCATTGCGGCCATTGATGTTCATCGCATCGGACCCGCACACGCCCTCGCGGCACGACTTCCTGAGCGTCAGCGTTTGATCCTGTCCTTTCAGCCGGACGAGGACATCGAGCAGCATGCGGTCGGTGGGACCGGGCTCCACCTCGTAGTCCTGCATGTACGGCTTCGCGTCGAGCTCGGGGTTGAAACGGAAGATGGATAGCTTCATCGCTCTCGTCCAGCAGGTTCGTGCGCTAAGCCGGCAGGCGCCAGAGGATGCCGGCGACCCAGACGCCGAGAGCCACGAGTGCGAACCCGAGCAGCGACAGCGCCGTTGCGCGCACGGCAACAGGTCGAACGTAGTCGAGGATCACGTCGCGCAAGCCGACCCAGGCATGAACGATCAGTGCGCCGAAGAAGACGAGGATCGCCACGCCGATGGCCGGCCTGGCGACCCAGCCATGCCAGGCCCCGTACGTCCGCGGCGGATCGAGCAGGAAGTGAAGCAGCAGGAGGACGAGGAAGACGAGCATGTAGATGGCGCTGATGCGCTGCACCAGCCAGGCTCGCAGTCCGGACAAGGGTCGCCTCACAGCAACGCACCCGCTGCGAGGAGGGCGATGGCCGCGCCGCTCGCGTTCACGATCCAGGCACTGCGCCGTGCGTGGGGCAGACGGGAACCGACGTCGATGTCGCTCAACAGGTGGCGCACACCCGCAAGAAGATGATGTGCGAGCGCCCAGACGAATCCGATGATGGCAATCTTGAAAGGCCACGAATGGCCCATTTCGACCAGATGCTCGAAGGCCTGGGTATCGCGCAATGAAAGATCGAACAAGTAGACGGCGGCGGGAACGCCGAGAGCCAACAGGATGCCGGTGATGCGATGAGCGATGGACGTCACGGCTCCGACCGGCATCTCGATCTGCATCAGATTGAAGAACACGGGCCGCCGATCCATGAGAGGGAGTGTCGCATCTGGAACGAGACGGTGGAACATCGCGTCGGACACTTGCGAATGAACCCGGCCCTGCGTCAGACGGGCTTCCGGCAGGGCCGAAAGGCGTCGAGCGAGGCCTGGTAGGTTGGCGTGACGACGTCGACGAGGCCGAGCACGGTCGAGTACAGGTTGTCGTGGCTGAGCGGCTCGTCGAGCCGGCCGCGCAGGCAGGCGAGGTCGAGGCCGCGCCGCTGGGCGAGCGCCGGGCCGATCCAGGCGATGAAGGGCACCTGCGTCTGCTCGTCGGCCATGCCGTAGGGCAGGCCATGCAGGAAGAGGCCCCGCTCGCCGAGCGATTCGCCGTGGTCGCTCATGTAGAGCAGCGCCGGCGCGAACGCCGGCTGGCCGCGCAGCCAGCCGATGGTCGCGGCGAGGAAATGGTCGGTGGTCACTATCGTGTTGTCGTACGCGTTGATCACCGTGGCGAGATCGCAGTCGCCGAGCGCGGTGTTCGTGCACTCCGGAAGGAAGCGCTTCAGCGCCGGCGGCGAGCGCTTGAAGTAGGCCGGGCCGTGGCTGCCCATCTGGTGCATGACGAGGACGACGCCGCGGGCGCGCCGCTCCGGCGGCAGCTTCGCGATGCGCTCGTTCAGGCCGACGAGAAGCGCGGGGTCGAAACATTCGCCGTCGCCGCAGAGGCCGCGGGCAGCGTCGGCCGACAGGTCGGCGGTGCTGGCCCTGGGCACGCGGGCGCAGACCTCCTTGCAGCCGGCCTGGTTGTCGATCCAGAGGACGGCGAGGCCGGCCGCCTGCAGCACGTCGAGCAGGTTCTCCTGCTCGGCCTTGCGTTTCTCGAACGCCTCCTTGCCGAGCGCGGAGAACATGCACGGCACCGAGGCGCGCGTGTCGGTGCCGCAGGAGCGCACGTGATGGAAGCTGAGCACGTCGCTGCTGCGCGCCAGCTCGGGGGTCGTGTCGCGCGGGTAGCCGTTCAGGCCGAAGTGATCGGCACGCGCGGTCTCGCCGACGACGACGACGAGCAGAGGGGGCTTCGCCTTGCCGGCATACGTCGGCCCGAGCCCGGCTCCGGCGGTGGTGGCGACGAGCTCGCTGCTCTTCTTGAAGTAGGGCCTGAGGCCGACCCAGACGGCCGACGTCAGGCCGCCGATCGGGTTGACCATGTAGCGCAGGTTCATGTGGCTGCGCACGACCGGGGCGAGCTCGCCGTACACCGCGAACGCCGACGCCAGGGCGACGCCGACGCCGGCGACGAAGAGGACGACGTTGCGCCAGACCTGCGTCCACCAGGGCGTGCGCACGACGGGGATCAGCAGCACGGCGATCGCCGGCAGTGCGACGAGCGCGATGTTGCCGAACAGCGGCCAGCCGAGCAGGTCGCGCACTTCGCGCGGATCGGTCTGCATCGTGTTGGCGAGCATCGTCGAGTCCATCACCGCGCCGTACGCGAGCATGAAGTGCTGGGCCACACCCGCAGCGAGGAGGACGGCGATCCAGACCGGCTTCATCGCGCGGCCCCACGCGGCCAGGGCCATGAGGGCGGTCGTTGCGGCGAAGACCATCACGAACGCGCCTGCAGCGCCGATACGGATCGACGCCCCGCCGCCGATGGTCCACAGCTCGCGCCAGAGCGCGAGGTTGCCGATCACCGTGAGCCAGAGCGCCAGCCAGACGACGACGGTGCGCGGCGAGCGTGGCGCGAGCAGGCGGTCGCGAAGCGAAGGGGTGGGCTGACGGCGCGGAGCGCCCGCGGGCGCGGCGGAATCGGGGGCGGAAGGACCTGGTCTCGGCATCGGCGCAGGCGACTTTACGCCTGCACCGATGCCCCTTGCGCCGGCTCCCGGGACCGGCCGCTGCACCGTCGGCAGCCCGTCATGCCACGAGCGGCACGCGCCGCCCGCTATGCTCGCTTCGACGGGCGAACGTCGCTCGTCGGGGCGCAGGAGAGGTAGATGCCGGCACCTTCGGATCACCCAGGCGGAGACGACCCATGAGCAGCGTCAGGATCGAACGCGACACGGAAGTCTGGACGATCGTCATCGACCGCCCCGACGTGCGCAACGCTGTCGACGGCCCGACGGCGCGCGCCCTCGCCGACGCCTTCCGCGCCTTCGACCTCGACGCCGACGCCCGGGTCGCGGTGCTCGCCGGCGCCGGCGGCCACTTCTGCGCCGGCGCCGATCTGCGCCGCGTGACCGCGGCGGCCACACCAGCGAGCCTCGGCGGCGCCGACGACAGGCTGGCCCTGGCCCTCGACGACGACATGGACGCCGATGGCCCCATGGGTCCGACGCGGCTCGAGCTCGGCAAGCCCGTCATCGCCGCTGTCGAGGGCTACGCCGTTGCCGGTGGCCTCGAGCTCGCACTCTGGTGCGACCTGCGCGTCGCCTCGGCGACGGCCGTGTTCGGCGTCTTCTGCCGCCGCTTCGGCGTGCCCCTGATCGACGGCGGCACGGTCCGCCTGCCCCGGCTCATCGGCGAGAGCCGGGCCATGGACCTCATCCTCCCCGGCCGCGCCGTCGCCGCGGCCGAAGCGCTGGCGCTCGGCCTTGCCAACCGCGTCGTCGACAGCGGCGGGGCACTGGCCGCGGCCCAGGTGCTGGCGCGCGAGATCGCCGCCTTGCCGCAGACGTGCCTGCGCCACGACCGGGCGAGCGCACGCGCCCAGGACGGGCTGCCCCTGCGCGACGCGCTCGCTTCCGAGTTCGCCTGGGGCCGGCGCACGCTCGCTTCGGGCGAGGCGGCGCGCGGCGCCAGCCGCTTCGTCGCCGGCAGCGGTCGGCACGGCCGCCCGGAGCCCGGCTGACCTCGCCACAAGCGCCGTCGGGACATGTCCGAAAACGGCGAGTCGAGAGGTCGCCGACGGCCACAATCGGGGCATGACGATCGATGACGACGCGGCCTACCAGGTCCTTCTCGCCCGCGATGCCCGCTTCGACGGACGCCTCTTCGTCGGCGTGACGTCGACCGGCATCTACTGCCGGCCGATCTGCCGCGTCCGCACGCCGTCGCGGCGCAACTGCCGCTTCTTCGGTACGCCGGCGCAGGCCGAGGCGGCAGCGTTCCGCCCCTGCCTGAAGTGCCGGCCGGAGATCGC
>JBBRFB010000164.1:0-6749 GCA_038225015.1 Burkholderiales bacterium | reverse complement strand
TTGAAAAGCTCGAGAGGACGATGGCCCCCGACTCCTGCGACGCGCCGACATAGATCTGGGCCTGCGAAGCAAGCGATGTCAGGCCCGCTGCTGCGACCCACGAGGACAGCGCGACGCGCCCGACCCGGCCCATGCCGCGACCACGCGCGACAGGCCTGCACGGCACTGCGTGCGCAGCTTCCCTGCTGCACCGGATGACCACCGTCCTGACTTTCATCGCGCTAGCGTGGCATCGCCCAATCCGGAAGTCAACGCAGCGCGGCCTGCGCAGCGGTGCTTCGCGTTCGAAGTAGCAATCACCCCATCGGTATCGGCGGGATGACCCGCAACCGCGTCGTATGGCACAACACTGAATGCGGCGGGCGCGACCCCCTGCATGCGGGGTCGCGCCCCTTCTTTAAGGACCGCTTAAGCGGCCTCGCGACACTCCCCTGACGCTCCGAGGCAATGCGTGCTGGACTCCGTGCACCCCTTCTTCGCTTCTCCGTCCCAACATCGCGACGCGCGCCCGAACCTCACGGCGCGTGGCTTCACGCTGCTCGAGCTGCTGGTCGTCATCGTCATCATCGGCATGCTCGCCGGCCTGGTCGCGCCGCGCTACTTCGACCAGGTGAGCAAGTCCAATACCAAGGTCGCGCGTGCCCAGATCGACTCGCTGGAGAAGGGCCTCGACCAGTACCGGCTCGACGTCGGCGCCTACCCGACCACGGAGATGGGGCTGGCAGCACTCAACACGCGCCCGCAGAACCTCGAGCGCTGGGCGGGCCCCTACTTGAAGAAGGCGGTCCCGCCCGACCCATGGGGCAAGCCCTACGTCTACAAGGCCCCGGGCGAGCACGGCGACTACGACCTGCTGTCGTACGGACTGGACGGGCAGCCGGGCGGCCAGGGCGAGGCTGCCGACGTGACTTCGTGGGGCCCGTGATGACTGCGCCGCTCCTACGTTCGCGCCTCGCGCCATGAGCCTGCCGTTCGAGCTCGTGGTACGCCAGTCCGGCGCCGTCCGCGTCATGACCGTCCTCGGCAGTGACGCCGCCGACGCCTGCCTTCGCGTGGCCCAGGACGGGCTGCAGGTACTCACCTGTACGCCGCAGCGTAGCCGCGCGGGCAAGGCGTCGCCGCGCGCTGTCGGGTCGCGCTCCGGCTTCGACATCGCGACGCTGTCCTATGAGCTCTCGTCGCTGCTCTCGGCCGGCCTCTCGGTGCTCGAGGCCCTGCGCACTCTGGCCGCGAAGGAGCGCAACGCCGGTCGCCGCCAGATGCTGCTCGACGTCGTCACCGGGGTCGGCAACGGCCTGCCCCTTTCCGCCGCGATGGCCGGCACCGGGGGCCGCTTTCCGGAGCTGCTGATCGCGACGATCAGCGCCAGCGAACAGACCGGCGATCTGAGCGTGGCGCTGCGCCGCTATGCCGAGCACCAGCAAAGCGTGCGCGCGATCCGCGACAAGGTCGTCGGCGCGGCCGTCTATCCGCTGCTGCTGCTCGTCCTCGGCAGCGGCGTCGTCCTGTTCCTGCTCACGGTCGTCGTTCCCAAATTCGCGGTCCTCATCGAGAGCTCGCGCAAGGATCTGCCCTGGAGCTCGGAGCTGATGATGTCCTGGGGCCGGTTCGCCGCCGCACACGCCGGCACGATGGCAGCGATCGGCGCCACCGTGCTGCTTGGGGCTGTGGTCGTCGTGCGTCGCACCTTGCACTCAGGCGCCAAGGCGAGATGGGTCGAAGCGCTGCCCCTGGCCGGCTCGACCGTGCGTCGCTTCCGCCATGCCCAGCTGTACCGGACCACCGGCATGCTGGTACGCGGCGGCATCGCCGCGCCGCGCGCCCTCGGTCTGGCCACCACGCTGCTGGGCGAGGCCGACCAGCGTCGGCTGCAGCACGCGATCGCCATGATCCAGGAAGGCCGGGGGCTCAGCGCGGCCCTGCTCGACGCCGGGCTCGCGGACCCGGTCGCCAGCAGCATGCTCGCGGTCGCCGAACGGACTGGCGCGCTGGCCGAGATCCTCGAACGCATCGCCCAGTTTCACGAGGCCAGCCTGCAGCGCTCGGTCGAGTTGGCAAGCCGACTGTTCGAGCCGGTGCTGATGATCGTCATCGGCCTGGTCATCGGCGCGATCGTGGTGCTGATGTACCTGCCCATCTTCGACCTCGCGTCGAGCCTGCAATGAGCGGCAGCGTCAGCTCCATTCGTCAGGCCCGCGCTTTGCGGAGCGGCGAGCAGATTCTCGACGCGGCGCTCGTTCGCGAGTCCTTGCGCAGCCGCAACGGACGGCCGGTGCTGGCGTGGCTGGCGGAGCAGACCGGCGTCGGCGAGGAGGACATCCTGCCGTTCGCCGCAGCTCACTTCGGGATGCTGGCCTACGACATGGCGGCGCTGCGCGCGCTGACCCCCGACTTCGACGCGGCGTCGTTCGCCGAATGCAAGCGGCGCAGCTGCCTCGTGGCGCGCGCCGCCGGGCGGGCAGGCCGGATCCTGGTGGTGACCGATCCGACCGACGCGCGCTTGCGCCAGTGGCTCGAGCTGCGCGTGCCTCACACGCCGTCCCGCTTCGCCCTCGCCGCGCCCGACGCGTTGCAGGCCTTCCTGGTCGGCGCCGAGAAGACCCTGCGGGCGATGGACGGCGTCAAGGCGCTGCCCGCGCGCGCCGCGTCGTCTGCGACGAGCGGCGCAGCGATCTCGATCTCTGGCATCGACGCCACCGAGAGCCCGGTGGTGCGCCTGGTCGACTCGACCCTCTACGACGCCCTGCGCACCGGCGCGAGCGACATCCACCTCGAGACCCACGGCGCCGGCGTGGTGATCAAGTATCGGCTCGACGGGGTGCTCGAGGTCGTCAAGCAGATCGACGACGCCGAGATGGCGTCGCAGGCGCTGTCGCGGATCAAGGTGATGGCCGAGCTCGACATCGCCGAGCGGCGGGTACCGCAGGACGGCCGGTTCCAGGTCGTCGTCGACGGCCGCGAAATCGATTTCCGAGTCTCGATCATGCCCAACCTGTTCGGCGAAGACGCCGTCCTTCGGGTCCTGGATCGCAAGCACCTGACCGGCCAGTTCAAGGCCCTCACCCTCGACACGCTCGGCTTCGACCGGAACGCCCTCGACTTCATTCGCGGCGCGGCGCAGCTGCCCTACGGCCTGCTTCTGGTCACTGGTCCGACCGGTAGCGGCAAGACCACGACCCTGTACGCCGCGCTCTCGGAGATCAACACCGGCCTCGACAAGATCGTGACGATCGAGGATCCGATCGAGTACCAGCTCCCCGGCGTCCTCCAGATCCCCGTCAACGAGAAGAAGGGCCTCACCTTCGCGCGCGGCCTGCGCTCGATCCTGCGCCACGATCCGGACAAGATCATGGTCGGCGAGATCCGCGACGCCGAGACGGCGCACATCGCGGTGCAGGCAGCGCTGACCGGCCACCAGGTCTTCACGACGGTGCACGCCAACAACGTGTTCGACGTCATCGGCCGCTTCGCCAACATGGGCGTCGACAGCTACAGCCTGGTCGCGGCCCTGAACGGAATCGTCGCGCAGCGTCTGCTCCGGATCAGCTGCACGCAGTGCGCCACCGCCTGTGAGATCTCCGAGGATCTCCTGCGTCGCAGCGGCTTGGCGAACGTCGATCTCGACCTGGGGCGGCGCCAGGTCGACCTCGACCTGAGCGAGCCGCAGTTCAAGCGCGGCCTCGGCTGTGTCCACTGCCGCGGCACCGGCTATCGCGGGCGACGCGCCATCGCCGAGACGCTGCCGATCAGCGACACGCTGCGCGACCAGCTGGTCCAGCGGGTGCCGCTGTCGCAGATCCGCCAGACGGCGCGAAGCGCCGGATTTACCAGCCTGCGCGATGCCGCAGTCGCGCTGGCCCTGAGCGGAGAGACCACCCTCGAAGAGGCCAACCGTGTCACCCCGGTGGAATAAGGTCGTGAACCTCAACATCACGCCCACGGCGGTCGAAGCGACCCTCCGGGCGGGGTGGCCGCAGCCGAAATCCCTGGCCGTCGCGAGCCAGGCGGGCAATGCCTTCAATCCCCGCTTCACGGACACGCTCGATGCGATGGGCACCCGGACCGGGGCGGATCGCGCCGCCCTGGTCGACCTCGCTCTCGATCGGATCGCGACCACTGTGCCGTTGCGCGGCTCGCGGCTGCACGCCGTGCTGGACGACGCCCTGGTGCACATGGACGTCGTCAAAGGAGAGTTCGCCGGCCTGACCGATGCCGCCCTGAAACGCATCGCCCGGGCATGCGTGGCCGACATGCTGGGTGACAAGGCCGGCGACCTCGACGTGCGCTGGAGCCTGCAACCGGACCAACGGCACCTGGCGATCTGCGCCGTCGCCGTCGAGCACGCGAGCCTCCTCGTCGCGGCCGCGACCTCGCGCCGCATGCACCTGGCCAGCCTGCGCTCGACGTTTGCCCTCTGCTGGGAACGCTACGCCCGGGATCAGAGCCGCAACGCGATGGTCTTCGTCGTCGCCCTTGGCGGCCACGCGGTCGTGGCCTGCATCGTCGACCGCTCCATCTGCGCACTCAGTGCCGGCCATTGGCACCCACTCGGGGCCGTGCACCGGCGGCCCGCCGGCAGCGCGGACCACCTGGGCGCCGCAGAGTCCGACGATGGTCACACGATCGACGATCGCGTCGACCAGCTGATGGCGTGCATGGGCATCGACGCCGAAGCGATGGACGCCTTCGTGACCGTGCTTCCGGCCGGCATGTCGGTGGCGCTGCTGCCCCGCTGGGCCCGCATCGATGCGCCAATGTCGCTGTCATGAAGCTCGCCGCCCTGCCCTTCGATTTCGCGCCGCGCGCCGGCCGCGGCGCGCCGCTGGCCCATGCCCTGGTGCAGGGCCTGGCCGCGATCCTCGCCTGGCAGGGTTTCGATCTGGTCGGAGCCTACGCCGCGCGGCAGCGCGAGGCCGAGACGCTGACGAGGCTGGCCGCGCCGGCGCGGCCGGCCGCGCCGGCGCCGGCGGGCAGGATCGATCCCGCCGACGCGGCGCGCCTGCGCTCGGCGCGCCAGATCGCGCAGACGCTGGCAACCCCGTGGAGCGACCTGATCGCCTCGCTGGAAGAGGCGCCTCAGGACGCGGTGGCGCTCATCGCGGTCGAGCCGTCGGTGTCGAAGCAGACGCTGCGGCTGACGGCCGAAGCGCGCGATCCCAAGGCCATGCTGGCCTACCTCGCGGCGCTGCAGGCCGACCGGCGGCTTAGCGGCGTGATGCTGGTCTCGCATCAGGTCCAGGTCCAGGCACCAGGCACGCCAGTGCGCTTCCGGGTGCAGGCGACGTGGGGTACGCGGTCATGAGCCCGCGCCTGCGCGGCGCCGGCCAGCGCATCTGGCGCCGAACCCTGCGCCGGCTCGGGCCCCGGGGGCGGGTGGCGACGGTTCTCGGCGTTCTGCTGCTCGTTGTGATGGCGGGGACTTTGAAGCTGCGCCAGGACGCCGATCGCCTTCACGTCGAGGCCGTCCGCCAAGCCGCAGCCAGGCCCGAGGTTCGACCCGCGGTCCGGCCTTTGCCACCGCCCTCGAGCGGCGAACAGGTGGCAGCCTTTGTCGCGACGCTGCCCTCGTTCAATCAAAACGTCGGCGATCTCGATCGCATCTTCGCCGCCGCCGCCGCTCATCAGGTGACTCTTCTGCACGGCGAGTATCAGCTCAAGACCGATCCGGGTGGTGCCCTCCTAAGCTACACCGTGACCCTGCCGGTCAAGAGCAGCTACGGCGCGGTCAAGGCCTTCACCGCCGAGGTGATGCGCAGCCTGCCGTACGCCTCGCTCGACGACCTTCGCCTCGCCCGCGAGGCCGCCGACAGCACCACGCTCGACGCCGTGGTTCGCTTCACGCTCGTCTACAGGAGCAAATGATGGCACTCGCCAAAGCAGTGCAGTGGATGCTTCTCGGCCTCGCCGGCGTCGGCACGTTCTATGCCGCCGCGCAGTGGTCGCGCGACCCGGAGGGCGCACCGGTCGACGCGGTCCCGGCCGGCACGCGCTCGAAGACGGCGCTCGAGAAGCTGCCCCCGCAGCGTCTGGTCGCGACTGAGGCGTCGGTGACCGCCGTTCGTCTCGCCAGCGCGACGACGTCGGAAGCCACGGGGCAGCCGTCGGTGCCGAGCACCCGCGCGGTCCCGGAGTCGACCGGCGATGCGTTCGCCAAGCTCAGCTGGCTGCCGCCGCCACCGCCACCGCCCCCACCGCCGCCGCCGGCTGCTTTGCCCAAGCCGCCAGCGCCGACGGCGCCGCCGGTGCCGTTCAGCTTCGTCGGCATGGTCGAGAAGGGCGCCGGCAAGCCGCGCGCGTTCCTGGCCCGGGGCGACGCGCTCCTCATCGTCGAGGCCGGCGAGGTCCTCGAAGGAAACACTTACCGCATCGACGCGCTGGGCCCCAGCCAGGTCCTTCTGACCTACCTGCCGCTCAACATGCAGCAGTCGATCGACATCGCCGGAGCCTCGAAATGAACTCGCGCCGCTTGGCCCGTCTCGCGTTGATGAGCGCATGCGCCGCGGCGCTGCTCGGCTGCGCCGGGCAGCGCCTGCACAGCGACGGCGTCGGCCTTGTCGCCAAGGGCAACCACGACGCCGCCCTGCCGATGCTGCGCGAAGCGGTGCGGCTCGAGCCGAACAATTCGGAATACCGCATCGACCTCCTGAACGAGGTCAACGCCTATTCCGAGGAGTTGCTACGTCGCGGCAACGAGGCGCGCGCCAACGGTCAGACCGACGAGGCCTTTGCCTACTACCGCAAAGCGCAGC
>JBBRFB010000163.1:0-6801 GCA_038225015.1 Burkholderiales bacterium | reverse complement strand
TCGGCCCAGAAAGGGCGGCCGACCCGCGTGTAGGCGTCGCTGACGTCGCAGGCGAGCAGGTAGCCGTCGTCGGGCAGCGCCAGAGCGACCGCGAGCGCGCTGTAGCCGGTAAAGACGCCGACCTCGATCGCCCGCCGCGTGCCGGTCAGGCGTACCAGCAGCGCCATGAGCTGCGCCTGCTCCGGGCCGATCTGCATGCCCGCCTGCGGCAGCGCCCGGGTCGCCTCGCGCAGCGCCACCTGCGCCGGATGCTCGCGCACCGAATGGGCGACGAGGTAGTCGTGCAAGTCGCCGTCGACGACAGTCCTGCGATTGGCCATGGTGGTCCTGTCGTCCGCTGCCGCTCAGGCGGTCTCGGCGGGGTCGAAATCGAGCTCGACGCGGGCGCCGCTGGGATCATTGCAGAAGAGCTGCCAGGTGCCGGCCCCGGCCTGCCGGCGCAACGTGTAGTCGATGCGCCGGCCGTCGAGCTGCGCCTTCACCCCGGCCAGGCCGCTCGCCGAAAAGGCCATGTGATCGATGACACCGCTGCGCGGCTCCGGAAGCGCCCGCCCGGCGACCACGTGCAGTACCGCCGTGCCACCGGCATAGAGCCAGGCGCCGGGAAACCCCAGTTCGGGCCGCGGCCCGTTCTCCAGGCCGAGCATGCCGACGTAGAAGTCGAGTGTCGCTTCCAGGTCGTCGGTCAGGACGGTGAAATGGTTCATCGCGTCGATCACGTCGTCTTCTCCACGGCCTCAGGCGGCGTTCATTCAGGCGGCATCAAGTTCAGGCTCGACGACCCGCGCGCCTTCGGCCCGCGCCAGGCGCGAGACCTCGCGCGGCGACAGGCCGTGCATCCGGTGGTCGGACCAGGCCCGGCGCCAGCGCCGCGCCCCGGGCTGGCCGTTGCGCAGCCCGAGCATATGGCGGGACACGTGGGTCCAGGGCTCCCCGGCGCCGACCACCCGGGCCATGTAGTCGACCATCCGGTCCTCGACCGCGTCGCGGTCGACCAGGCGCTCAGGCGCGCCGAGGAAGCGGGCGTCCCAGTCGACCATCGCGAACGGCTCGTGGTATGCCCAGCGCCCGACCATCGCACCGTCGACGTGAGCGAGCTGGCCGGCAAGTGCATCGGCCGTCTTCAGCCCGCCGTTGACGACAAAGACGAGTTCGGGGAAGTCCCGCTTCAGGCGATGCACCGTCTCGTGGTGCAGGGGGGGCAGCTCGCGGTTTTCCTTCGGGCTCACGCCCTTCAGCCAGGCGTTGCGGGCGTGGACGACGAAGACCGTGCAGCCGCCCCGCCCTGCGACCGTGCCGACGAAATCGCGCACGAAGTCATAGCTGTCGACCCGGTCGATGCCGATCCGGTGCTTGACCGTCACCGGCACCGACACTGCGTCGCGCATCGCCGAGACGCATTCGGCCACCAGTGCCGGCTCGGCCATGAGGCAGGCACCGAAGGCGCCGCGCTGCACGCGCTCGCTGGGGCAGCCGCAGTTGAGGTTGATCTCGTCGTAGCCCCAACGCTCGCCGAGACGCGCGCACGCCGCCAGGTCGGCCGGCTCGCTGCCGCCCAGCTGCAGCGCCAGCGGCTGCTCGACCGCGTCGAAGTCGAGATGGCGCGCCTGGTCGCCATGCAGAAGAGCGCCGGTCGTCACCATCTCGGTGTAGAGGCGCGTTCGCCGCGTCAGCAGCCGGTGGAAGACGCGGCAGTGCCGGTCGGTCCAGTCCATCATTGGCGCGACGCTGAGACGCCACGGATTGACTTGCTGATCGGGAAACATCACGCTCGGCGGGCCTTGTCGAGGCGACGATTGGAACAGATCGCCTGCGTCGGATGCGCCCGGCCGACGGCCCGGGTCGCGTCTGCAACAGGCCGGCACGTGCTCGCGGCTCGCAGTTGCCCTGATGCGCCGGGCGGCGAGCCCATGCTACCGTCATGGCTCGACTCCCCGCGCCTCGCGCGCGTTCCAGCCCGGAGAACACGATGACTTCATTTTCCCGACGCGATTTCAACCGCCTTGCCGCCGGTGCGGCCGGCGCCGCGGCCATTGGCGCACCGGCACTGGTGCGTGCGCAGGCGAAGAAGATCAAGGTCGGCATGCTGCTGCCGCGGTCGGGTTACCTCGCCAAGATCGGCCAGTCGTGCCAGATGGGCGCCGATATCGCACCGGCGCTCATCAGCCAGATGTACGGCGTCGAAGTGGAGCTGATGAACGCCGACTTCGAATCCAAAGTCGAGGAAGCCCGGTCGCGCGCCGAAAAGCTCATCGACGACGGCGCCAACGTCCTCGTCGGCGCCTTCGATTCGGGGGCCTCGGCGGCGATCGCCCAGGTGGCCGAGCAGCGCAAGGTGCCGTTCGTGATCAACATCGCCGCCGCGCCCCAGATCACCAAGCAGGGATACAAGTACGTGTTCCGCAACTTTCCGACGGCGCCGCAACTCGTGACGAACGGGCTGGCGCTTTTTCGCGACCTGTTCCAGGCGACGGGCACGGCGCCGCGCAAGGCCGTCTTCATGCACGTGAACGACACCTTCGGCACCGCCATGACCGGCGGCATCAAGGCCATCCTGCCCAGGCTCAGCTACCTGCCTTTTCACATCGTCGAGGAGATCGGCTACGACCCGGCGGCACGCGACCTCTCGGTCGAGGTCGCGAAGGCGAAGGCGAGCGGTGCCGATTTCGTGATGCTCGTGTGCCGCCTGAACGACGCCATACTGCTCGTGCGCGAGATGGTCAAGCAGCGCTTCAACCCGATGGGGGTGGTCAGTCCCGGCTCGCCCGGCATGTACGAGGAGGCTTTCTACACCTCGCTGGGCAAGTACTCGGAATACTGCATCTCCAACGTTCCCTGGTACGACCCGAAGGCGAAGGTCACGAAGATGGTCGACGAGGCGATGAAGAAGCAGTTCCCGAAGGAAAAGCTGCTCTTCCACGCCCTCAACGTCGGCTGCACCTTCGAGGCCATGATGATCGTCGGCGACGCCTTCAAGCGCGCCGGCAGCACCGACGGCACGGCGCTGGCCAATGCCTTGCGCAGCACCGACATCACGGAGCGCATGGTGCTGGGCGGCCCGATCAAGTTCAGCGCCGAGGGGCAGAACAACGAGATCGGCTCGGCCTGCATCCAGAACCTCGGCGGCCAACCGGTCGTCGTCCTGCCGACGGCGAGCGCCGAGCACAAGCCGGTCTTCCCGATGCCGGGCTGGGGCAAGGTCTGACGGTCGGGCGGGGCGCCCATGCCCCTTGAGGCGATCGTCAACATCGTCATCAGCGGGCTGCTGACGGGGTTGGTGTACGGGCTGATGGCCCTCGGGCTGTCGGTGATCTACGGCGTCGTTCGCATCGTCAACTTCGCCCACGGCGAGATGATGACGATGGCGATGTACGCCGCGGTCGTCCTGTTCGCGACCTGGCACCTAGACCCGCTGTGGATGCTGGTGCCGGTCGTCGTCGCCTTCTTCGCCTTCGGCTACGCGCTGCAGCGCGTTCTCATCAACCCCTTCATCGACCGGCCGGAGCATTCGCAGTTCATGCTGCTGCTGGCGGTCGCCCTCGTTCTCGTCAACGGCCTGCTGATCGTCTTCGGGCCGGACGCGCGCACCGTGCAGGTCGACTATGCGCTCGACTCGATCGCGATCGGCCCGATCCTGGTCGACAAGGTCCGCGTCATCTGTGCCGTGGTGTCGCTCGCGGTCTGCGCGGTGCTGTTCGCGATCTTTCGCTACACCTCGTTCGGCAAGGCGATCCGCGCCTGCGCCGACAACCTGCTCGGGGCCAAGGTGATCGGCCTCGACGTGCCGCACCTGTACGCCCTCACCTTCGGGCTCGGCTCGGCCTGCGTGGCCGCCGCCGGCGTGCTGCTGGCGCTGCTGGTCGACGTCACGCCCAATTCCGGCCCCGGCTACACCCTGCTCGCCTTCATCATCGTCATCATCGGCGGCCTCGGCTCGATGGTGGGCGCCCTCGCCGGCGGCATCCTGATCGGCGTCTCCGAGGCCGTGGCCGGCCTCATCATCACACCCTCGGCCAAGAGCATGCTGTCGTTCGCGCTCCTGATCGCCGTGCTCGCCTTCCGGCCGCAGGGGCTGTTCGGGCGCCGGCCATGATGCCGGGGCCGCTGCCTG
The DNA here is from genome assembly GCA_038225015.1 of Burkholderiales bacterium. GTDB lineage: Bacteria > Pseudomonadota > Gammaproteobacteria > Burkholderiales > Burkholderiaceae_C > Schlegelella_A. Next base: position 2,690 of record JBBRFB010000163.1, on the reverse strand, counting down.
CCGTTCGGCCCGGCGCCCGATGAGCGGGCGGTTCGGTGCGACCTGGCGCGAGTCGCCCGCCCGCTCGCGGCTGGCGCTGCTCGCCCTCGTCGTCGTGCTCGCGCTGGTGCCGCTGGTTGCCGACCGCTACCTGCTGACGACGCTGATCCTGATCCTGTCGCTGGCCTACGTCGGCCAGGCCTGGAACATCATGATGGGCTTCGCGGGCCAACTCTCGCTCGGTCACGCGCTCTACGTCGGCCTCGGCGCCTACACGGCCGCCGCCCTCTTCCAGCACTTCGCGATCACGCCGTGGGTCGGCATGATCGTCGCCGTCGGCGTCTGCGTCGCCGCCGCGTCGTTCATCGGTTGGCTCGCCTTTCGCTTCGGCATCTCGGGCACTTACTTTGCCCTCTTGACGATCGCCTTCGCCGAATTCACGCGCATCGGCTTCGACCACTTTGCCTGGGTCGGCGGCGCGGCCGGATTCTTCATCCGCGTCGCCAGCGGCGGCACGCGCGACTGGGTCAACCTGCGTGGCGGCCCGCTCATGTTCTATTACGTCGCGCTGGCACTCGCGGTGTTTGCCTTCGTTCTCTCGGCGTGGCTGCTGCGCGGCCGCGCCGGCTACTACTTCCGCGCCATCCGCGACAACGAGGACGCGGCACGCGCCGCCGGCATCGACACCTTTCGCTACAAGCTCTACGCGGTGCAGATCTCCGGCGGGCTCACCGGCCTGGCGGGCGTGTTCTACGCCTTCTATTACAGCAATCTCTTCCCGGAACAGATCTTCAACATCTCGCGCTCGATCGAGATCGTGCTGGTGCCCATCATCGGCGGAATCGGCACGCTTTTCGGGCCGGTGCTGGGGGCCGCGATCCTGACCGTGCTGTCGGAATCGCTGAACGCGGCGCTCGCCGCCGTCGGCGTCGACGTGCCCGGCGTCAAGCTCGTGCTCTACGGCATCGTCCTCGGCGGCGCGATCATGTTCATGCCGCACGGCGTCTGGCCGGGCATCGCGCGGCGCCTCGGCTTCCATCGGCGACGCGACGACGCGACGGCCGGCCCGGCAGGCGACGCGACCTCCGGCGCGGCCGACACCGTCCGCAGCGACGCACCACGCTCACGCGATGCTTGAGCTGATCGACGCCTCCAAGCACTTCCGTGGCCTGAAGGCCGTGTCGAAGGCGTCGCTGCGCGTCGACCAGGGCGAGATCGTCGCCCTGATCGGGCCGAACGGCGCCGGCAAGACGACGCTCTTCAATCTCGTCGCCGGCGTCTTCCCGCCGACCGAGGGACGGATCGTCTTCGAAGGTCGCGACATCGCCGGATTGCGGCCCGACCAGGCCTGCAATGCCGGCATCGGCCGGACATTCCAGCTCGTCAAGCCGTTCGCCGACATGACGGTGATCGAGAACGCCATGGTCGGCGGCTTTCACCGCACCCGCGATGCCGATCTCGCGCGCGCCCGCGCCGAGGCGGCGTTGCGCTCGCTCGGCATGGGCGCGCTGCAGCACCGGGTGGCAGCGAGCCTCACGCTCCCCGACCGCAAGCGCCTCGAGGTGGCGCGCGCCCTGGCGACGCAGCCCAGGTTGCTGCTGCTCGACGAGGTGATGGCGGGCCTTCGGCCGACCGAGACCGACGAGATGGTCGCCGTCTTTCGCGCCCTCAACGCCGGGCAGGGTGTGACCATCCTGCTCATCGAGCACGTGATGCGGGCCGTGATGGCCCTCGCCGGCCGCGTCTACGTGCTGCACCATGGCGAGGTCATCGCGGCAGGCACGCCGGCCGAGGTCACCCGCAATCCGCGCGTCCTCGAGAGCTACCTCGGCAGCGATGCCCTCCATTGAGTCGCCGGCCATGACGATGCTCGAGGTCGAGGCGCTGTCGGTCTTCTACGGCGACGCGCAGGCACTCGCCTCGGTGTCGCTGGCGGTCGCCGAGCGCGAGATCGTCGCCATCATCGGCGCCAACGGCGCCGGCAAGACCTCGCTCATCCGCACCATCGGCGGCGTGCTGGCGCCGCGCAGCGGCAGCATCCGCTTCGAGGGTGCGGAGATCGCCGGACAGCCGAGCCACCGCGTCTGCAACCTCGGCATCGGCCAGGTCGCCGAAGGCCGGCAGATCTTTCCCACCCTGTCGGTGCTCGAGAACCTCGAGACTGGCGCCATGCTGCGGCGGGCCCGTGCCGGCGCCGAGGCGACGCTGGCCAGGGTGCTCGACATGTTCCCGCGCCTGGCCGAGCGGCGCGACCAGGCGGCCGGCACCCTCTCGGGCGGCGAGCAGCAGATGCTCGCGATCGGCCGCTGCCTGATGGGCGCGCCGCGCCTCATCATGTTCGACGAGCCGTCGCTCGGCCTGGCGCCCTCGATCGTCGCCGAGGTGCTGCGCATCATCGAGCGGCTCAACCGCGAGGATGGCCTGACCGTGCTGCTGGTGGAGCAGAACGTCGCCGCGTCGCTGCGCCTGGCGCACCGCGCGTACGTGCTCGAGAACGGCAGTGTCGTCCTCGAGGGCACGGGCGCCGAACTGCTCGACGACCCGCGGGTGCGCGAAGCCTACCTCGGGCTCTAGCAGGCTGTTGAATTTGGACGCGATGAGCCAGCCGAATCGATCGACGCGAGCTGCGCCGAGGCGCGCAGTTGCATTCGGGCTGCGTTCAGGCAGTCTCGAACTGCGGTTTGCGGCGCTTTCGGCTCGTTCTTCGTCGT
>JBBRFB010000162.1:0-6813 GCA_038225015.1 Burkholderiales bacterium | reverse complement strand
CGTGAAGCTCTTCTACGCGATGGTCTTCGCGGTCCAGTTCGCGATGACGGGAACCTTCCTCGCCCAGGACCTGTTCCTGTTCTACGTGTTCTGGGAAGCGATGATGATCCCGATGTTCTTCCTCATCGGCATCTGGGGCGGCGAGCGACGAATCTACGCGACGATCAAGTTCGTTCTCTACACCGCCTTCGGCAGCATCCTCATGCTGGCGGCGGTGATCTATCTCGTCTGGTCGCTGCAGAAGACGACGGGGATCACTTCGTTCGCTTTCGCCGACCTCTTCAAGTCGCGCCTGCCGCTCGACGTCCAGTCGCTGCTCCTCGCCGCCTTCGCGCTCAGCTTCGCGATCAAGGTGCCGATCGTGCCGCTGCACACCTGGCTCCCCGACGCCCACGTCGAGGCGCCGACCGCCGGCTCGGTAATCCTGGCCGGCGTGATGCTGAAGATGGGCACCTACGGATTCATGAAGATAGGCTTCCCGCTCTTTCCCGACGCCACCCACCTGTACACACCCATCCTGATGACACTCGCTGTCATCAGCATCGTCTACGGCGCCTGCCTTGCGCTCGTCCAGGACGACATCAAGAAGATCATCGCCTACTCGTCGATCAGCCATCTCGGCTACGTCATGCTCGGGCTGCTCAGCCTCGAGCTGATCGGCATCCAGGGCGCCGTGATCCAGATGGTGAGCCACGGCCTCGTGGCCGGCGGCCTCTTCCTCATGGTGGGCATGATCTACGAGCGCTGCCATACGAGGGAGCTCCGCGCCTACGGCGGCCTCGCGAAGCTGCTGCCGGTCTATTCGGTGTTCTTCATGGTCCTCACGCTCGCCTCGGTCGGCCTGCCGACCACGAGTGGCTTCACCGGCGAGTTCCTGGTCCTTCTCGGCGCCTTCCGCGCGGCCTGGCCGCTCCATCTCGCCGGCGACAACCTGCCGCTCGCGCTCGCCGCCGTCGCCGTCACCGGCGTCGTCCTGGGTGCGCTCTACATGCTGCGCTTCGCGCTCGGCTTCCTGTACGGCGCGCCGGCCGCGCCGCACCAGCCGCTGGTCGATCTCGGCGCGCGCGAAAAGGCAATCCTCGCCCTGATCGTCGCCGCCGTCTTCGCGCTCGGCCTCTTCCCTGACGGGCCGATGAAGAAGACCGAACTCGCGGCCGAGTCGTACCGGCAACTCGTCGCGACGCCGCGCCTTCCCGGGAGCCCGCCATGAACGCGGTTGCCGTGCTCACCGCCATGCTGCCCGAGCACCTGCTGTTGCTCGGCATCGTCCTCGTCATCGGCCTGGAGATCGTCGGCCGCGGCCAGCGCGCATCGCTCGCCGTCGCCTTCGTCGCCATTGCCGCGGCGTCGATCGCGGCGGCGACGCTCGCCCTCGACGGGTACGCCGCAGCGCCGTTCGCGGGCCAGTTCTCGGTCACGCCCGCGACCCTGCTCGTCAAGGCGATGGTGCTCGCGCTCGCGCTGCCGGTGCTGCTCATGTCGCGCGACGACTTCAGCGGCGGCGAATTCGGGATCCTGCTTCTCTCCTCGCTCTACGGCGCCTGCCTGATGCAGTCGGCCGACAGCTTTCTGACCCTGTTCCTCGGCCTCGAGCTGATGTCGCTTCCGGTCTATGTGCTGGTCCTCCTTGCCTACCGCCGGCCTGAGAGCGCGGAGGCGGCGCTGAAATACCTGGTGCTCGGTGGCACGGCGACGGCGATGTTCCTGATGGGAGCGTCATTGCTCTACGGGACGACCGGCTCGCTCGCGATCGGCGCCTTCACGCGCGCTCTCGCCGCGCCCGACAGCCTGTCGCGCGCCGCCGTCGTGCTGATCGTCCTCGCCTTCTTCCTGAAGGCGGCGATCGTTCCCTTCCATGCCTGGGCTCCCGATGCCTACGAAGCCGCCAGCGTGCCGGTGACGGCGTACATGGCCACCGTCGTCAAGGCCGCCGTCCTGCTCGCCGTCGTGCGCCTGTTCTCCGGCGCGCCCTTGACGTCACCGCTGCTCGAGCTCATGGCCGCGCTGCCGCTGCTGTCGATCGTCTGGGGCAATCTGGCGGCGATGCGACAGCCGAGCCTGCGCCGCATGATCGCCTACAGCTCGATCGCCCACGCCGGCTACCTTTTCTACGCGATCCTCGGCGACGCGGCCGGGCGCCTGCAGGCGGTGGCGTTCTATCTGCTCGCCTACGGCGTCATGAATCTGCTCGCCTTCGCCGCGCTTCCCGCGGCCGCGGACGACCGCGAACGTGACCGCTTCGACAACCTGCGCGGCTTGTTCCACCGCGCCCCGTTCGCCGCCTTGATGGTCGGCGTGGCGATGCTGTCGCTCGCCGGCATCCCGCCCTTTCCCGGCTTCGTCGCCAAATTCCTGATCTTCAGAAATGTCATGGCTGCGGGCCACACCACGTATGCGGTGCTCGGGCTGATCGGCAGCTACCTCGGCATCTACTTCTACCTGCGTGTCATCCAGGTGATGTTCATGAGTCCGGATGCGGCCGTCGCCGGATCGGGCCGATCGCGTCCCATCGCCGTCGGCGCGAGCCTCGCGTGTCTCGCCGCCGCGCTGCTGCTGGTCCTGTTTCCCGGTTGGTTGATCGCGCGGATCTAGGGCCCGGCGCTTGCGCTAGGTCAAGCAAGCTCCGACCCGGAGTTCTATCGTTGAAGCGTTTCCTTCACCGCGAGAGCCCGTGAGTCAGCTCAACGTCGGCAATATCGATCGCGCCCTGCGCGTCTTCGCCGGTCTGACTTTCGTCGGACTCGCCGGCTTCGGCGTCATCGGTGCCTGGGGCCACCTCGGCGTGATCCTGATCGCCACGGGAATGATCGCGATCTGTCCGCTGTACACCCTGCTCGGCGTGCGAACCACGTCGCGCTGACGGACCGCGAAGCGGACGCCAGGCTTCCCGGTGACCAGCTCGACCCACCCCATGCTGAGCGCGTTCCGGGACGCGGAGCGCGGCAAGGTCGTCTCTGCAGCCGACGCCGTTCGCCTGATCCGTGACGGCGACACGGTCGCCACCGGCGGATTCGTCGGCATCGGCTTTGCCGAGGAAATCGCCATCGCGCTCGAGGAACGGTTCCTGTCCGGCAATGCGAAAGAGGCATCGTCCGACGGACACCCTCGCGATCTCACCCTCGTCTATGCCGCAGGCCAGGGCGATGGCAAGGACAAGGGACTGAACCATCTCGGCCACGAAGGGCTCGTCCGGCGCGTCATCGGAGGTCATTGGGGCCTGGTTCCGAAGCTGCAGCGGCTGGCCATCGCCAACCGGATCGAGGCGTACAACCTGCCGCAGGGCGTGATCTCGCAGCTCTACCGTGACATCGCCGCCCACAAGCCAGGCCAGCTTTCCACCATCGGGCTCGGCACGTTCGTCGACCCCCGCTTCGGCGGCGGCAAGCTCAACCCGCGAACGACCGAGGAGATCGTCGAGTTGATGCCGATCGGCGGCGTCGACTACCTGTTCTACAAGTCGTTCCCGATCCACGTCGGCATCGTCCGCGGCACGACCGCCGACCCGGACGGCAACGTGACGATGGAAAAGGAAGCCCTCACCCTGGAGGTGCTGGCCATCGCCACCGCGGCGCACAACTCCGGAGGCATCGTCATCGTGCAGGTCGAGCGAATCGCCGAGCGAGGCAGCCTCAACCCGCGCCAGGTCAAGATTCCCGGAATCCTGGTCGACTGCGTCGTTGTCGCACGCCCCGAGAATCATTGGCAGACCTTCGCCGAACCGTACAGCGCGTCGTTCTCCGGCGAGATCCGGGTGCAGACGAGCGCGATCCTGCCGATGGCGATGAGCCCGCGCAAGATCATCGCGCGCCGGGCCGCGCTCGAGCTGCTTCCCAACAGCGTTGTCAACCTCGGCATCGGCATGCCGGAGGGACTGGCGAGCGTCGCCAACGAGGAGAAGATCCTCGACCTGATGACCTTGACAGCCGAGCCCGGTGTCATCGGCGGCCTTCCCGCGGGAGGCCTCAACTTCGGCGCCGCGGCAAACACGCAGGCGATCATCGACCAGCCGAGCCAATTCGATTTCTACGACGGCGGCGGCCTCGATGTCGCGTTCCTCGGTCTCGCCCAGGCCGATCGCGAAGGAAATCTCAATGTCAGCAAGTTCGGCCCGAAGCTGGCCGGCGCGGGCGGTTTCATCAACATCAGCCAGAGTGCCAAGAAGGTGGTGTTCATGGGCACCTTCACCGCAGGGATCTGCGACGTGGTGAGCGAGGGCGGCCGGCTCCAGATCCGCAGCGACGGCGGCTCACGCAAGTTCGTCGTCGAGGTTGAGCACCGAACGTTCAGCGGCAAGTACGCCGCAGCGCGCAAGCAGACCGTGCTTTACATCACCGAGCGTTGCGTGTTCTCGCTGTGCGCGGAAGGTCTCGAGCTGATCGAGATTGCACCGGGCGTCAACCTGGCGAAGGACATCCTCGCGAACATGGATTTCACTCCCGTCATGCACCGGCCGCCGGGCTTGATGGACGAGCGGATCTTCCGGCCGGAACCGATGGGCCTGCGCGACGGCATGCTGACGCTTCCGCTCGCGCAGCGACTCAGCTACGACGCTGCCAAGAACGTGTTCTTCATCAATTTCGAGAGGCTCTCGGTCAGAACGCCCGAGGACATCGAACGGATCCGCGACGCAATCGAATCGCGGCTCGCGCCGCTGAGGAAGAAAGTCTTCGGCATCGTCAACTACGAGAATTTCACGATCGTGCCGGAACTCACCGACGATTTCAGCGAGATGGTGCAGCGACTGGTCGACCATTTCTACCACGGCGTCACCCGCTATACGACGAGCAGCTTCCTGAGACTGAAGCTCGGCGAGGCGCTGCAGCGGCGCGACGTCGCTCCGCACATCTACGAGAGCGCCGATGAGGCCCGGGCTCACCTGCGGGCGCTGGCGCTGAAGGCCGAGAATGCGTGAAGCGGCTTCGAGAGAGGACGTCCGTCCGCGGCCAATTCAGTTGGCGCAAACCTTTACGTAGCGGCCGTCGCCGCCTACTTCACATGCGCCAGCTTCCTGATCGCCTTCGTGCTCTCCGTCGCTGTTTCGGTCAGGGCGGTCATAGCTTGCGTCTGCGACTTGCGCGCTAGCTCGGCAAGCTCCTTGATGTCGGCGAGCATCTTCTGCCAAGCCACCCGGGCGGCTTCGGGTTGCTTGGTTGGATCGACGCCTTTGATGCCTTCGCGGATCAGGCCGTCCGCTGATTCCTGCATGTCTTTCATCGTGCGGGTCAGCATCTCGGCCTGGGTTCGCCCCAGGTCCTGCAGCGCTTGATACGCGGCTTTGTTGGCGGCGGTCAGCGCCTCGACGTCATTGCGACGGGCATTGACGAACGCCGACATGTCGACCCCCGGTATTCTGAATTCCTCCAGCGTCTTGGTCAGGTCGTGAAAGGGAAAGAACTTCCCCGCGGCTGCGTCTCTCTTGCTATCGGCGGCCATTGCGATCTCCCGATGGATGGTTGTGGTTTAGAGAATCGTTGAGCATCGACGCGACCGAGCAGATCGTCTGTGCGATAGCCCACATTGATGCGATCTGCGGTCGGGGTCCTGGACCAGGATCTACACCGACAGCGCAGGAATCGGCGAGCAAATGCAAACGCCTGGCCAGCCGGGATCGGCATGGCCGCGAGCTCGCTCGTGGTCATCCTCAATGCGATGCGGGTCGGGCGAGACCCTCGTCCTGACGGCCAGCAGGACCTTACGCCAGCCGCCCATCCCCGGCCGGTCTCCGCTTGAGCTGGATCAAAACCACGCGCCGCCAAGCCCCGTAGTGTCAGACAGGCCCTCTCGCCGCTTGTTCGCGCTCCCCTTGAAATCGCTGCTCCTCCATGTCGATCTGGCGCCTTCGAGCGTCACCCGGCTCCGCTTCGCGCTCGACATTTCCGCGCGCCTCGGGGCGCGACTGACGATCCTGTTCGGCACCGGGCCGACCAGCCTGGAACCGCGTTTCGGGTATTCGGCGGGCGCGTACGCAGACGTGCTCGACGAGCGGCCATGGGACTTGCTACGTGACGCAGCGCGGAGCAATCTGGCCCGGTATCTGCCTGTAGACGGGCCGCCGGCCGCGTGGGGCGATCTGGGTGGCAGTGAAATCGCAGCCAGCATCGTCCAGGAGGCGGCCTACGCCGACCTGGTCGTGCTCGGTGCCAGCGAACCCGGCGTCGAGGGCCTCGCTCCGCAGCCGAGCTTCGTCGAATCGGTGATCATGGAATGCGGGCGCCCTGCGATCGTCGTCCCGAGCAAGCTCGCCCACCCGTCTGCCGCTCGAAGGGCCCTCGTGGCCTGGAATGGTTCGGCCCAAGCGGCCCGAGCCGTCAGCGCGGCATTACCGCTCCTGCGAATGGCCGAGCGCGTCGAGGTCGTCGGCTGGTCGAACGTACCCTTGGCCGGCCACTTCAGCGGCATCGACATCGGACAGTATCTCGAGCGCCACGGCGTTGCCGCGAACGTCCGTCGCCTGGCCCCGGCGCGGAACATCGGACGCGAGATCGACCGGACGGCGGCCGAGCTCGACGCCGATCTCCTCGTGATGGGCTGCTTCGGCACAGGCCGGTTACGCGAACGCGTCCTCGGCGGCGCGACCCGGTCGATCCTGAAAGGCATCTCCGTCCCGACGTTGCTGGCGCACTGAATCGCCGCGACGTTCTATCGCGCGTTCATGCGCCGCCCGTTCGCTGCGATGGGCGCTCTCGCCCAGCAGTCGGGCCCGCTGGTCGTCTATGCCGCAGGGGTGCGCTGCTCGCCGGCGGCGTCTCTTTCATCCTTGGGCAACACGGTGTCGCCGGTCTTCAGCGCCCATTCCACGATGCTGCAGGCAAG